>MKRV01000105.1 GCA_001897995.1 Alphaproteobacteria bacterium 65-37
TTCGAACTCTTGAAGGGCGAGCGCCGCCAGCAATGTTCCCGCCCACGTCCGGAAGTCTTTTGCGGTGATGTCCGCGCCCGCGATGTCTTTCAGATAGGCATTCACGTCGGAGGACGTAATGCTGTTCCGGATCCCCTCCTGGTCGAGATACTGAAAGAGATCCTGTCCCGGAAGGTCCTGGCATGCCCTGACGACCTTCGCCACACGCCGGTCCTTCAAGCCCAGGCGCCAGGTCTTTCCACTCTTCCCTTTGAACTGGAAGCGCAGCTCGGATCCGGCGATCGTGACATGCCGGTCGCGCAAGGTCGTAAGCCCGTGGCTGCGGTTCTGCTTGGCATAATCTTCGTTGCCGATCCGGATCAGCGTCGACTCCAGCAGATGAACGACAGTCGCCAGGACCTTCTCGCGTCCCAGGCCGGGCATCGCCATATGCCTCGCCACCTGCGCGCGAATTGCCGGCAGGAGGCGCACGAACGTCATGATGTGCTCGTACTTGGCGCTTTCGCGAACCTCGCGGAAGTCGGAATGGTAGAGGTACTGCTTGCGCCCCTTGGCGTCGCGGCCCGTCGCCTGGATATGGCCGTTCTTTCGCGGGCATATCCAGACGTCACGCCAAGCCGGCGGAATGGCCAGCGCGTGGATACGCTTCAGGTCCGACACCGTCTCGACCTTTCCGCCGTCCGGCCCGACATAGCTGAACCCTTTGCCGCGCTTGCGGCGGCAGATGCCCGGGTCGTTGTCCGACACATAGGAAAGTCCGGCCTCTTCGGCCGCCTCCCGTGTCGGCTCTGCGGTATCGTCGTTCCGCGCCGAAGACATCACCGGATCTCCGGAGCGGGGCGTCCGGTGCGGACGCCCCGCCGTGGGGATCAGCGCTCGACCACGTTGCCTGCCGCATCGAGGGTCACGGCGATTTCGACGTTGTTTCGCATCGCCTTGCCGGACCAGTTGCCGGCCGTATCGCGTGTCAGCTGCTTGACGCCGGAATAGCCCTTCGACTCGAGCTGCGCCTTGGCCGCGGCTTCGCCTGCGGTCGCGTTCGGCGTCGTCGTGGGCAGGTTCTGGCGTGGGTTGCTGGTGCCGCCGGGCAGGGCGGTTCCGGGCTGCGTCGGCGTGGTTTGTGCGTAGGCGATGCCTCCCAAGCCGGTGGCGGCAACCAGGGCAATGGCGGCGACGGTGATCTTCATAAGGTCCTCCTCGTTGAAGGGCTGCGCGGGGAGAACGTGCCGGAGGAAGAGCTGTTGCGTGGCAAGTTCAGCAAATCATCTCAGCTGCGCGCGTTGGCGGCCTTCTCGAGCTCTTCGAGGCGGACCGCAGCCAAGGCGGCGAACGCTCCTTCGGGGTAGCGTTCCAGATAAGCCTCGTACATCGCTGGGTTGTCGCTGTCCTTCACCGACTCCCAGAAGGCGATCTCGATTGCCGCAGAGTCTGCGTCGGTGTCGGCCTCGACGCCGGGAGCGCGCGATGGGCCTTCCGGGGCTTCGAGCAGCGACTGTCGGCGCGCAAGGGCCAGCTTCGCGAAGGCACCTGCGGGATACCTTTCGAGGTAGGCCGCGAACTCCGCCGGGTCTTCGCTGTCCTTCATGGCTTCCCAGAAGGCGAGCTCGAACTCCGGCGGTTCTTCCGGCCGGCTTGGTGCGGGGACGGGGAGCGGCGACACGGGATGGCCGACATCGCTGGCCTTGCGCACATGGAATGCCCGGATCGGCTGCGCGATGTTCTTGACCGTTTGTTCCCCCAGGTCCTCGAAGGCGTACTGACCCATCTTGCGCAAATGGTCGCGCACACCGCGCGAGACACAGATGCCGCCGGCCTGCGCCAGACTTTCCAGTCGCGCGGCGATGTTGACGCCATCACCGAAGATGTCGCCGTCTTTCACCATGACGTCGCCGACATTGATGCCGATGCGAAAATGCAATCTGCGCGCTTCTTCGAGCAGATCGTTGGCGGCTGCCAGGCCGTCTTGCACATGCATGGCGCAGTCCACCGCATCGACGACGCTTTGAAATTCGGCCAGCACACTGTCGCCGGCCGTGTTGGTGATCCGCCCATGATGAGACACGATCAGTCCGTCGAAGATCAGTCGATGGTTGGACAAGGTCGCGAGCGTCGCTACCTCGTCACGCTCCATATGGCGGCTGTAGCCTTCCACATCGGCTGCCAGGATTGCGACAAGACGGCGTTCAAGACGAGGGGCTTCCACACGTTCCTCGAGGGACTGTCGTCATCTCGACAAACGGGAAAAGTCGCATGCGGTTCCACAATGAGGCGTGGCGACCCGCCGACACGGCAATTGCGGTCGAGGAACTCGGTCACATTGGAGACGTTGGCGAACCACCTGAACAAGGAGGTTACCCATGAGGGTTCTTGCTCGCGTTGGTGCCGTCGGCGTCGCCGTGCTGGTCGTTGGATGTTCGGTGAGCCACGAGACGGTGAGAGCGCCCGCTCCGGCGACGCAGCGTACGACCACCGTCTACAACGATCCGTACGCCCCGACCCAAACGACGACCACGACGGTCACGACGCCGGCTCGGTAGATCGGGCTCCTCAGGGAGGCCCCGATGTGCTTACAGCTGCTCTGCAGCTCTCATGGGATGCTGAGGGGGATGTTGAGGGGGGGCTCCGGGCGACGGCCGCGTTCAAGTCACCTTGATTTGCGGCCCTCGAGAAATGGGCAGAGCATCGAGGGCGAAGCAGCCTTGGGTGGTCTGCCATGGAGCAGTTTCCTAGGCACGTGCTTGTCGACTGGGCGCGCAGCGAACCCCGGATCAGAGCGCTTTTTGTCTTGGGCAGCCGAGCAAAGGGTCGCGCGACCGTCAGCTCGGATCTCGATCTCGCCGTTGAACTCACGGTGCCGGAAGACGAGCAGCTGCTGACCTTCCTCGACAATCGGCAAAGATGGCGAGAAGACCTTCAACGCGTGACCGGAATGCGCGTGAAAAATCTCGACCTGCGCGGAATGTCGAGCGCTGCAGGCAGCGGAGTTGAAGTCTATCGACGGTAGCTGCGGGTCTCGCTCGATGGTCGAGCCCCCTCGATGGTCGAGCGCCCTCGGTGGTCGAGCCCAAGAGAAGCCCCAGAGAAAGGCGCGCGCCCGCCGATGATTTGAATGAGTACGGGAAGGCTGGCAGCCGGAAGGGGGAGACCCCCTGTCCGTAACGGCTCGTTTCTGCTTGGGTGGGCAGCGAGCCGTTGCGCGCGATCACAGTGTAGTTCCGGCTTCGAGGCGCCGTTGTGTTGAATTTGCATGACTGGTGCGACAGAAGCACTGCAACAGGACGCTCGGTGCGCCTTCGGCAGTGCGGGAGCGGTGGCAATCCCGAAGAGGTGGCAACCCCGAAGAGGTGAGCGCGCCCGCCTGTAGGTGGGTGGGTAACGTAGATCGGCGGCCGGAGTGGTGGGATTCCGGAGCGAGAGCCACGCGCTCGATGGCCAGTCTAGGGGGGATCGGCAGAAGTCGCGGTGACCTTTGCGGTGCCATTGGGAAACGAGATGGTGACTCGGTCATCGATTTGTTCGGAACGGTTATCCCCCTTGTTCATGCGCCGCCGGCCATCCGCCGCCCTGCAACCATTGGCTGTCGGGATCATTGCATCACGTCGCCGGCTCTCCCCCGCGTTCCGCCGGCGGTGCTGAGCGTAGAAAGGGCCGGTTCCCCACCCGGCCCTTTTTTCCGGCCGATTCCTGAACGGACGCCTACCGCGAGGCTGGCCGAGCGCCCGTCGGGTGGTCGATGACGTAAAGCCACGTGCCGTCGGCCTGCCGGCGGACCAGCTCGGCCGAGCTGCCGGAGGCGACGACGGCGCCGGCGCCGTCGATGATCTTCCAATCGGCTGAGAGCAGGGCGAGGTCGCCGTGGCGGAGGCAGAAACGGTTCAGCGACGTCATCGTGCCGGGCACCCGCAACAAGCCTTGCAGTTCCGCGGTGAAGGCGTCGATACCGGCGAGGTCTCGATCGCCCGTCGCCGCACGCAGCACGGCGTCGGGCTCGTAGAGCGCCAGCAGCGCCTTAAGGCTGCGGCTGTTGAAGGCGTGTGCGAAGGTCGTGTTCATCTGGCGCGGGTCGGTAACGGTCATGATCGCTCTCCTGGAAGGGAAAGCCGGGACAAAGCATGCCGGCTCAGCGCTCACCAAACGGGAAGGACTGCGGCGATGAGCTTCGCGCCAACCGCGAAAAAGAGGGACCTCGACGTGCCGGCGCAGCGGCGCCCCGACGACTGCCCGGTCGAGGCGTGGCTCGCTTTCCTCGGCCATCGCTGGAACGCGCTGGTGCTGTGGCATCTGCAGGGCGGCGCCAGGCGGCACAATGAATTGGCGGTTCTTCTGCCCGGCATCGCGCCGAAGGTGCTGTCGGAGCGTCTCGAGGGGCTGGAGCGGCGGGGCCTGATCCTGCGCGCGCCGATTGCCGCTTTCCCGCGCGGCGTTCTCTATGCGCTGTCGCCGGCCGGCAAGGAGCTGGTCGGCATTCTCGATCGCCTCGAACTCTGGTCGCGCCAGAGCATGCGCCGCCCTCAGCCCGAATAGACCACGCCGTCGATCAGGTTCTCTTCGTAGAGCCGCACCAGGTCGATGCCGCCGGGCGGCCGCGCCACGACCAGGCCGGCAATGGTGCGTTGCAGGCGGGCTTCCTGGTCGCGCCGCAGCTTCTCGGCTTCGTCGACGGGGATGGCGGCAAAGCGCACGGTCTGGCCCGGCAGCAGGCGACCGAGCCGCGGCAGGTCGACCGAGGCCACGGTCGCGATCTTCGGATACCCGCCCACGGTCTGGCGGTCGCCCAGCAGCACGATCGGCAGGCCGGCGCCCGGAACCTGGATGGCGCCGGGGCCGATGCCGTCGGAAATGATGTCGGCACCGCCCTTGTCGACCGCGACGGCGTGCTCGATCACCGGGCCTTCGAAGCGGATGCCCATGCGGTCGGCTTCCTTGGACACCTTATAGTCGGCGCCGATGAAGGTCTGCCGGCCGGCGGCGGAGAAATACTCCTCCTGCGGCCCCCAGACGACGCGGATCGGGCCGGTGCCATAGTCGAACGGCTGGGCGAGCTTGTGCTCGTCGCCACCGGGTGCTGCCTCACGGCGGAGCGGCAGGGCGTCGCCGGCGCCGAGCTTGCGGCCCTCGAAACCGCCGATGCCGGCGCGGGAATATGTCGACAGGCTGCCCATGAAAGCCGGCAGCGCGAACCCGCCAGCGACTGCGAGATAGGCGGTGCTCGATCCCTCGACCATGCCGACGCGCAAGGTCTGGCCGCGCTTCAGCAGATGGCTGCGGTCGCTTTCCAGGGGCTTGGGGGACGCATCGGGGCCTTCGATCAGCGATGGCGACAACGGCCCGACCAGGGCCACCCGCACGCTGTCGGCCTCGACCAGCAGGTCGGGGCCCATGACGCCGATCTCCAGGGCCGCGGTATTGGTGGGATTGCCGGCCAGCGCGTTGGCAAGGCCAAGCCCGATCCGGTCCATCGCGCCGGCCGTCGGCATGCCGAGCGCCATGAAGCCGATGCGGCCGAGATCCTGCAGGGTGTCGAACAGGCCGGCGCGCACGACCTTGAGATGGGCGGTCATTGGCTCTTCACCAGGCTCGACCAGTCGAACGCGCCGGCCTCGACGTCGCGGGCGATGCGGTCATAGGTCTTGCGGTCGATGCGCTGGAAGGAAAGCTGGTCGCCGGGCGCCAGGAAGACCGGCTGTTCGCGGCGCTGGTCGAACATCCAGAGCGGGGTACGGCCGATCAGATGCCAGCCGCCGGGACTCTCGAACGGGTAGATCGTGGTCATGTCCATGGCGATGGCGACGGACGAACGCGGCACGCGCACCCGCGGCTGCGAACGGCGGGGCAGGAAGAGCGACGGCTCAAGGCCCGCGACATAGGCGAGCCCCGGCATGAAGCCCAGCACATAGACCTTGAAGGGCGAGGCGAGGTGGGCGGCGATCACCTCGTCGGGCGTCTTCTTGGTGCGCTCCGCCACCTCCTCGAGGTCGGGCGCGAATTCGCGGTCGTCGTAGCAGCAGGGGAGCATGACCTGGCGGCTTTTCATGCCGGCCGGCAGGCCACGGGCGACCAGCGCGTCGACCCGAGGCTGCAGCTCGGCGCGCGAGGTCGCCAGAGGATCGTAGGTCACCATGAGAGACCGCATGGTCGGCACGGTTTCGACGACGCCCGGGATCTCGCCGGCGTCGCGCGCTTGGGCGATGGCGGCATGCAGCGCCATCACCCGTCCATTGATCTCCGGCGAGATCTCGTTGCCGAATTCGACCGTGAAAGCGGTGTCGCCGCAGGATAAGTACCGTACACTCACATCTGCTAGGATAACGGCTTCGATATGAGGAGTCTCGCATGGCCGCCACGAACGCCGGACACGTCAACATCAACTCCGATCTCGGCGAGAGCTTCGGCCCCTGGGTGATGGGCAACGACGTCGAGGTCCTGAAGATCGTGAAATCGGCCAACGTCGCCTGCGGATTTCACGCCAGCGACCCCACGGTGATGATGGATACCGTGAAGCTCTGCGCCGCCAACGGTGTTTCGGTCGGCGCCCATCCCGGCTTCGCCGATCTGCAGGGCTTCGGCCGCCGGGTGATCAACCTCACGGTCAAGGAGCTGGAAGCCAACATCGCCTACCAGCTCGGCGCCCTTCAGGCGATCTCGGCGCTGCACGGCATGAAGGTCACGCACATCAAGCCGCACGGCATGATGGGCAACATGTCGGCCGAAAGCGCGGAGATGTCGGAAGCGATCGCCCGCGCCACCAAGGCGGTCGATCGCGACCTGATCTTCCTTGCCCAGGCAAATACCGAGCAGGGCAAGGCCGCCCGCAAGCACGGGCTGCGGGTCGCCGAAGAGGTCTTCGCCGACCGCACCTATACCGATGTGGGCTTCCTGACGCCGCGCAAGGAAGCCAATGCCATGATCAAGGATCCCGCCCAGGCAGTGGCGCATGTCCGCCGCATGGTCGACGAGCAGGCGATCTACTCGACCTCGGGCAAGCGCATCCCCTGCCAGGTCGATTCGATCTGCGTGCACGGCGACGGGCCGACCGCCGTCACGGTCTCGCGCGCCGTCCGCGAAGGACTGGAGGCCGCCGGAATTCGCATCGTGACACTTCCGGAGATGCCCACCCTGCGGCATTGATGCCGCGCTTGTCGGCCGCCTTCCCGCCGCTATAGTCCGCCCCAATCCAGGGGCGGCGAGCGACAGGAGCGGCGTATGGCGGTGTTCGGCAAGGCTCAGTACATCAAGCGTGTAGAAGACGACCGGCTTCTGACCGGCACCGGCGGTTTCACCGACAATCTTACCCGTCCGAACCAGGTCCATGTGGTCCTGGTGCGTTCTCCGCATGCCCATGCAAAAATCCTCGGCATAAATGCCGACGAGGCCCGCAAGGCGCCCGGCGTGGTCGCCGTCTACACCTGGCAGGACATGGCCAAGGAAGGGGCGGGCGACTTTTCCTTCCCGGCGATGTTCCCCAATGCCGACGGCAGCAAGCCGGAGATGACGCCGCGGCGGTCGCTGGCGCACGAGGCCGTGCGCTATGTCGGCGAGGCCGTGGCAGCCGTGGTCGCCGAGACGCGCGGCCAGGCACAGGACGCCGCCGAGCTGGTCGAGGTCGACTACGATCCGCTGCCCTCGGTTTCCACGATCGAGGATGCGCTGAAGGCCGGCGCACCGCAGGTCTGGCAGGGGGCGCCCGGCAACCTGGTCGGCTTCAACCGTTTCGGCGATGCCGCCAAGGCCGATGCCGCCTTCAAGGCGGCCGCGCACATCGTGGCGCTCGACATCATGCACCAGCGGCTGATCGTCAACGCCATGGAGCCGCGCGCCGTCATGGCCGAGTGGGAGGGCGATCGTCTGATCGTCCATATCGGCAGCCAGAACCCGTCGGTGACGCGCGACACCCTGGCCGACGTCATCCTCAAGATGCCGAAGGACAAGGTCCGCGTGCTGGTGCGCGACATCGGCGGCGGCTTCGGCATGAAGGTCGGCATCCAGCCCGACGAGGCGGTCGCGGTGTGGGTGGCCAAGGTGCTGAAGCGCCCCGCGAAGTGGCGCGCCGAGCGCAGTGAGGAGTTCGCCGCCACCACCGCCGGCCGCGATCAGCTGCACAAGGCCTCGCTCGCCCTCGACAAGGACGGCCGCATCCTGGCGCTGCGCATGGAGGCCTTCGCCAATATCGGCGCCTATCCGGCGCGCGCCGGCGTGGTGATCCCGCTGTTCGTCGGCCCCAAGGTGACCACCGGCACCTACGACATCCCGGTCGTCGACCTGAAGCTCAATGCCGTGATCACCCATTCGGCGACCATCGGCGCCTATCGTGGTGCCGGCCGGCCGGAATGCATCCTCAACCTCGAGCGGCTGATGGACACGGCGGCGCGCCAGATCGGCATGGATCCGGCCGAGCTGCGCCGGCGCAACTTCGTGAAGCCCTCGCAGATGCCCTACACCACGGCAATGGGCGAGAAGTACGACTCGGGCGACTTCGACCTCTTCCTGACCAAGACGCTGGAAGCCTCCGACTGGAAGGGCTTCGAGGCGCGCAAGGCCGAGGCCGAGAAGCGCGGCAAGCTCTATGGCCGCGGGCTCGCCTCCTACGTCGAATGGACCTCGGCCAACGTCATGAACGAGATGGCGCACTACGAGGTCAAGGCCGACGGCAAAGTCACGATCTGGATGGGCACCCAAGGCATGGGCCAGGGCCTGCAGACCAGCTTCACGCAACTCGCCTCCGAGCTCCTGGGGATCGATCCGTCGCAGATCGAGATCGCCATGGGCGATTCCGATCGCGTCGGCGGCGTCGGCTCGATGGGCTCGCGCTCGGCCTATATCGGCGGCTCGGCCGTGCTGAGCGGCAGCGAGAAGCTGGTCGACAAGGGCAAGGAGCTGGCGGCCGATGCGCTCGAGGCCAGCGCCGCCGACATCGTCTACGCGGCGGGCCGCTTCACCATCGCCGGCACCGACCGCGCCATTGGCCTGGGCGACCTGGCGGCACGCCAGCCCGACAAGCGCATCTTCATCGAGAACGTGAACTCGGTCGACGGCATCGCCTGGCCGAACGGCGCGCATGTCGGCGAGGTCGAGATCGATCCCGACACCGGCCGGGTCGAGCTGAAGCGCTACACGACGGTCGACGATGTCGGCAAGCCGCTGCATCGCCCGATCGTGTTCGGCCAGATCCACGGCGGCTGCGCCCAGGGCATCGGCCAGGCGCTGCTCGAGGAGAACGTGTACGACCGCGAGACCGGCCAGCTCATCACCGGTTCGTTCATGGACTATGCCATGCCGCGCGCCGACACCTTCCCGACCTTCAACAACACGCTGGACGACAGCGTGCCGGCCAAGAGCAACCCGATCGGCGTCAAGGGTGTCGGCGAATCGGGCACCGTGGGCTCCACGCCTACGGTCATGAACGCCATCATGGACGCGCTGTGGCCGCTCGGCGTGCGCAGCATGGAGATGCCGGCCAGCCCGCATCGCGTCTGGCAGGCGATCCAGAACGCCAAGAAGTGATTGAGAGTGCTGGGAGCGCGCCAGTGCCGCGCTCCCAGCCGAGGCAGAACGACTAGAAACCGACGGCACAAGGATGAAGCAGCGTATCTTCGGCTGGATATCGACCCTCATCGGCATCGTCTTCGCGCTTGCCGTGCTCGAGGTCGCAGCGATCGCCTGGCTCTATGTCGAGGACGGTCGCTACACGCCGGCACAGGAACTCTTTCAGCGCACGCAGAACACCTACGTGCGCGATGCCACCAGAGGCACGTCCTGCCGCTACGTCGATACGCTGTTTCCCCATCCCTATGTCGGGTTCGTCCATCACGCCAACCCGCCCTGCGGCCAGCCCTGGGTCAACAATATCGGCCTCTACGGGCCCGACTATCCCACGGTCAAGCGTGACGACTATTACGTCGTCCTGCTGACCGGTGGCTCGGTGGCCTCGCAGCTCGGCCAGAACGGCCCGCCGCCGACGCCGCGCTACCTCGAGGTGGAGCTGAACAAGAAATACATCAGCCCGACCGGCAAGCCGTTCCTGGTGCTGAACGGCGGCGACGGCGCCTGGAAGGAGCCGCAGCCCTTCATCCTGTTCTCGCTCTACGCCACGTCGGTCGACGCCGTGGCGGTGCTGGGCGGCTACAACGAGCACTATTTCTTCCGTCCCGGCTCGGAGGAGCGGCTGGAGCGTCCGCTCAGCAACTTCCTCGACGTCAATCCGTTCGTTGCCGACGAGAATTTCGGCGACGCCGCGATCGGCTGGGTGATGGGCCGCATTGCCGGCTCGCTGGCGCTCAACCCGCTACTCGGCCGCTCGCACGCCGCCTACCTGATCGTGCGCAGCATCGAACAGATGGCCAAGGGCAAGGACATCTTCAAGTCGACCAAGAAGACCACGCTGAACAGCATCTTCCACATGCCCGACAATATCCGGGCCGATCATGAATGGGCGTTCAACGTCCAGCTCGAGCTGTTCCAGAAGTACTGGCGGGGGACCTATGTCATCGCCAAGGACAACGGCGTGAAGTCCGCCTTCTTCCTGCAGCCGGTGCCGGCGATCGACAAGGAACTCACGGAAGAAGAGAAGCGCGTGGTCGGCCCGATGGCTTACCGCGACCTCTACAAGCGCATTACCGCCGGCATGATGACGCTCCGCGACCGTGGCCTGGCGGTCTACAACCTCGCCGACGTGTTCGCCGACCAGAAGGGCACGATCTACGCCGACGATATCCATGTCGTGCGGGCACTGGACGGTGAGAGCCTGGGCAACAACATCCTGGCGGCCCGGATCGCCGAATTGCTTGCCGAGACCTGGGGGCTTCAGAAGAAGCCGCAGTAGAGTCTCTTTCCGATCAAGCCGCTCTTTCATGTTCCTCTCCCCCGTGGGGGAGAGGCTAGGTGAGGGGGCGCGCGACAGCGGGCGCCTGCGATTTCGGCATCCGTCGCTTCCCCCTCACCCGGCCTCTCCCCCAAAGCGGGGAAGAGGAGAAAGAAAGACGTGACCCGCGCTGGCAGCTTTCGCTGCGCTGCGAAGGTGCAACTGCTCACACTTCGGCAACTCTCCGAATTTTGATAATTCCGAAAGTATTTCAGTTGATTCGGTCGGACTGCAGCGTTTCACTAGACGAATAAGGCGCAAAAAAGGTCACTGCAGTGACGACGAAGCGCCGCCTAGGGATGGAGCTGCTCATGGCCGTCACACGTCGGCAATTCATGAAGGTGAGCGCCGCCGGCCTCGCCGCCTCTTCGGTCGGGGCCTTGGGTTTCATGGAAGCGGGCGAGGCGCTGGCCGCCGGCGTCCGGCCCTTCAAGCTGGAGCGGGCGACCGAGACCCGCAATGCCTGTCCCTACTGCGCCGTCGCCTGCGGCGTGCTGATCTACACGATGGGCGATCGTTCGAAGAACGCACGCTCTGAAATCATTCACATCGAAGGCGATCCCGATCACCCAGTGAATCGCGGCACGCTCTGTCCGCGTGGCGCGGCGGCACTCGACTTCGTGCGCAGCCCCAACCGCCTCAAATATCCGATGGTGCGCAAGCCAGGCTCCGACAAGTTCGAGCGCATCTCCTGGGACGCTGCGATGGATCGCGTCGCCCGGCTGATGAAGGAGGACCGCGACAAGAACTTCATCGCCAAGAATCGCGACGGCGTCACGGTCAACCGCTGGCTGACGACCGGTTTCTTCGGCACCTCCTCGCAGAGCAACGAGGCAGGCTACCTCACCTACAAGCTGGTGCGGGCGACCGGGCTGCTGGGGTTGGAAGACCAAGCCCGAATATGACACGGACCAACGGTGGCCAGTCTTGGCCCCACCTTTGGACGTGGCGCGATGACGAACTCCTGGAACGATATCAAGAACACTGATCTCGTTCTGGTCATGGGCGGCAACGCCGCCGAGGCCCATCCCTGCGGCTTCAAGTGGGTGGTCGAAGCCAAGGCCAACAACGGGGCCAGGCTGATCGTGGTCGACCCGCGCTTCACGCGCACGGCCGCTGTGGCCGACGTCTATGCGCCGATCCGGCCGGGCACCGACATCGCGTTCCTCTCAGGTGTGATGCGTTACCTGCTGGGCAACAACAAGATCCATCAGGACTATGCCAAGGCCTACACCAACGCCTCCTATCTCGTGAAGGCGGGCTACAAGTTCGAGGACGGGCTGTTCTCGGGCTTCGACGAGGCGCGCAAGGCCTATGTCGACCGCTCCGGCTGGGACTACGAGTTCGACGAGCAGGGCATGGCCAAGGTCGACGAGACCCTGCAGGACCCGCGCTGCGTCATCAACCTGCTGAAAGCCCATGTCGAGCGCTACACGCCCGAGATGGTCGAGCGGATCTGCGGCACGCCGAAGGACAAGTTCCTGAAGATCTGCGAGATGATCGGCTCGACCTCGACGCCCGACCGGACGATGACGTCGATGTATGCGCTGGGCTGGACGCAGCACACGACCGGCGCCCAGAACATCCGCTGCATGGCGATGATCCAGCTCCTGCTGGGCAACATGGGCATGCCGGGCGGCGGTGTGAACGCACTGCGCGGCCATTCCAACGTCCAGGGCATCACCGATCTCGCGCTGCTCTCGACCTCGACGCCGGGCTACCTCGTCCTGCCGACCGACAAGGAGACGACCTACGCCGACTACATGAAGTCGCGCGCCTTCAAGCCGATCCGGCCGGGGCAGACGAGCTTCTGGCAGAACTACGGCAAGTTCTTCGTCAGCCAGCAGAAGAGCTTCTTCGGCGCCGCCGCGACCAAGGACAACGACTGGGCCTACGACTACCTGCCCAAGTTCGATGTCGGTTACGACACGCTGAAGATCGTCGACATGATGGCGGCGGGCCAGATGACCGGCCTGTTCTGCCAGGGCCTGAACCTGATGATGGCCGCTCCGGACAAGACCAAGGTGCAGGCCGGCCTTTCGAAGCTGAAATGGCTGGTCGTCATCGATCCGCTCGAGACCGAGACGGCGCGCTTCTGGGAGAATCACGGCGAGTACAACAACGTCGACCCCAAGGCGATCCAGACCGAGGTCATCGTGCTGCCGACCACGACCTTCGCCGAGGAGGAGGGCAGTGCGACCAACTCCAGCCGCGTGATCATGTGGCACTGGAAGGCGGCGGAAGGCCCGGGCGAGGTGCGCAGCGACATGGAGATCATGTCCGACCTGTTCCATCGCCTGAGGACGGCCTATGCCAAGGACGGCGGGGCATTCCCCGATCCGATCCTGAACCTCACCTGGAACTACTCCAACCCGCGCAGCCCCGATGCCGCGGAGGTGCTGAAGGAGATCAACGGCTTCGCCCTGGAGGACGTGCCCGATCCGGCAGATCCCTCGAAGCTCCTGCTGCGTGCCGGGCAGCTGCTGCCGAACTTCGGCGTCATGCGTGACGACGGCAAGACCTCGGGGGGCTGCTGGATCTATACCGGCGTCTATACCGAGGCCGGCAACCTGTCGATGCGCCGCGACGCCAGCGATCCGACCGGCAAGGGTGTCTATCCCAACTGGGGCTTCGCCTGGCCGGCCAATCGCCGCGTCCTCTACAACCGCGCTTCCGCAGATCCCGCGGGCAAGCCGTGGAGCGAGCGCAAGAAGTACATGTGGTGGAACGGCGCGCGCTGGACCGGGCCCGACGTGCCCGACTACGCGCCCACCCTGGCACCGGACAAGGCGGTCGGTCCGTTCATCATGAATCCGGAAGGCACGGCACGGCTGTTTGCCCGCACGGCCATGCCGGACGGGCCGTTCCCCGAGCATTACGAGCCGATGGACGCCTTCATCGCCAACCCGCTGCATCCCAAGGTGACGACCAATCCGGTCGTCCGGGTGTTCGCGGCCGACGCCAAGGCGTTCGGCAAGCCCGACAAGTTCCCGATCGTGGCGACCAGCTACCGTCTCACGGAACATTTCCACTACTGGACCAAGAATGCGCACACCAACGCCGTGCTGCAGCCCGAGCTGTTCGTCGAGATGGGCGAGCGGCTGGCGGCGGCGAAGGGCGTCAAGGACGGCGACTGGGTCGAGGTGACGAGCCAGCGCGGCTCGATCAAGGCCAAGGCCTGCGTCACCAAGCGGCTGCGGCCGATCATGGTCGACGGCAAGCCTTGTGACGTGCTGGGCATACCGATCCACTACGGCTTCGTCGGCCTCACCCGCAAGGCGCATCCGATGAACGTGCTGACGCCGCCGGTCGGTGACGCCAGCGTCCAGACGCCGGAATACAAGGCGTTCCTGGTCGACGTGAAGAAAACCACACCGCCGGCGCCGTCGCCGGTAGTGGCATAGGCGGAGGAGGGCAGACCATGGCTACCTTGCAATCCCTCGACATCCGCCGCCGCTCCGCCTCGACCGAAGCGCCACCGCAGGTTCGGCAGTCCGCCCTGCAGGTCGCCAAGCTGATCGACGTCAGCAAGTGCATCGGCTGCAAGGCCTGCCAGGCGGCGTGCCTGGAGTGGAACGACCTCAGGGCGCCGATCGGCTACACCGACGGCACCTACGACAATCCGACAGACCTGACGCCGACCTCGTGGACCGTGATGCGCTTCGCGGAATACGAGAACGGCGACGATCTCGAATGGCTGATCCGCAAGGACGGCTGCATGCATTGCGACGATCCGGGCTGCCTCAAGGCCTGCCCGGCGCCGGGGGCGATCGTGCAGTACACCAACGGCATCGTCGACTTCGTGTCGGAGAACTGCATCGGCTGCGGCTACTGCGTGAAGGGCTGCCCTTTCAACATACCGCGCATCTCCAACGTCGACCGCAAGGCCTACAAGTGCACGCTCTGCGTCGACCGCGTCTCGGTCGGACAGGCGCCGGCCTGCGCCAAGGCCTGCCCGACGCAGGCGATCTACTTCGGCTCCAAGGACGACATGATCGCCCATGCCGAGCATCGCATCGTCGACCTGAAGTCGCGCGGCTACAAGAATGCCGGCCTCTACGATCCGCCGGGCGTTGGCGGCACGCACGTCATGTACGTGCTGCACCATGCCGATCAGCCGTCGCTCTACGAAGGCCTGCCCGACGATCCCCGGATCAGCCCAATGGTCGGGTTCTGGAAGGGCGTCATGAAGCCGATCTCGCTTGCGGCCATCGCCTTCGCCGGCGTGTTCGGCTTCCTGCACTACATCACCAAGGGACCCAACGAGGTCTCCGAAAGCGATGAGCGCAAGGCCGATGACATGATGAAAGGAAAAGGCGCATGAGCGAGGGCACCAACGTCGTCGCCCGCTACACGACGGCCGCGCGCATCAACCACTGGATCACCGCGGTGTCGCTGATCCTGCTGGCGTTGAGCGGGATGGCGCTGTTTCATCCCTCGCTGTTCTTCCTCACCAACCTGTTCGGCGGCGGCCAGGCGACGCGCGCGATCCATCCCTGGATCGGCGTCGTGCTGGCGCTGAGCTTCGCCGGCCTGTTCTTCCGCTTCTTCACGCTCAACTTCTGGCGGCGCGAAGATACGGTGTGGATGAAGAATCTCGGCAAGGTGATCAACAACAAGGAGGAGGGCCTGCCCGAGCTCGGCAAGTACAATGCCGGCCAGAAGCTCGTCTTCTGGGGCCAGAGCATCCTGATCCTGCTGCTGTTCGGCAGCGGCATCGTGCTGTGGGACGTCTACTTCGAGCAGTATACGACCGTCGACCAGAAGCGGCTGGCGGCGGTCGTCCATGCGCTTTGTGCGATCGGCGCCATCCTGATCTGGATCGTTCATGTCTATGCCGCGATCTGGGTGAAGGGTACATTGCGGGCCATGACAAGAGGGTCGGTCACGCGCGGCTGGAGCTGGAAGCATCATCGCAAGTGGTTCCGCCAGGAAGTCGAGAAGCCCTGAGCAAACCACCGCGTACCCCTTCCACCGGCTTTGGCGAAAGCACCCTGGGCGAAGTCGCCCAGGGCGATCCGGTTCGCCTGCCCGACCTCGCCACTGTCTTTTCCAAGCGTGCCGAACGGCTGCAGGCCCTGGCCGAGGGCCACGAGCTCGAAGGCTTCCTGCGCATGATCGCGGCCCTGGTCGCCGCCCAGGATGCGGCCTTGCGCGACCTGCCGCCGGGCTCCCTGCCGGGGGCGGCGGAAATCGCCAAGGGGAAGCTGGTCGGCCGCGCGCCGCTCGATCCCTCGGCCTGGCGACGCGACGGAAGCTGGCGGGCTGCCCTTGCGCACATTCTCGCCGGCATCGATCGCGGCAAGCTGCCGGAAGCGGCCGAGACGGCGCGGGCGGCGCTCGAACGAACCGGCGAAGCCGATCTCGAAGTCCTGGCCGATCGCTTCCTGGAGGGCAATGTGTCACCGCAGGAGGCTGCCGTCGCGGTCTTCGTAGCGGCCGCCCTGCAGGTTGCCTGGACGCGCATGGCCGCCCTCCTCGATCTTGCCGATCTCGGTGTCGGCCCGGGCAAGGAGGTCGAGGCCGACACCGGCATCTGTCCTGCCTGCGGTTCGCCGCCGGTGGCCGGCATGATCGCACCCGGCGGCACCAAGTTCGGCCATCGCCACCTGCACTGTTCGCTGTGCGCCACCTCGTGGCGCTACGTCCGCGTGCGCTGCGTGCATTGCGGCTCGACCGACAAGATCTCGTTCCGCAATCTCGCCGGTACGAGCTTCCTGCGAGCGGAGTGCTGCGAGGCCTGCCTAGGCTATTCCAAGGTCTTCTATCTCGAAAGTGCCAAGGCACTCGAACCGCTGGCCGACGATCTGGGCTCGCTCGGCCTCGATCTGCTGGTCGGCGAAGAAGGGTTCGCCCGCGTGCCCAATCCGTTCGTGCTGGGCGTAATGACGACGGGCGAGGCGGAGAGTTTGTGAGAGTCTCATGTTCCTCTCCCCCAACGGGGGAGAGGCCAGGTGAGGGGGCGGCCGCGACCGCACGCTCGCGTGATCGGAGCATGTTTCACTTCCCCCTCACCCGGCCTCTCCCCCGAAGCGGGGGAGAGGAGAACGATAGCGAAGTGTGACTCCGACAGTGCCGCATTTCGCTCCGGGGACGAGGATGATCGACCCGCATTGATCGTCCGGGCGAGCTGGTTCATCCTCGGTCCTGTCGGAGAACTCTCCGGCCAGGCTGTTTGCAAGGAAGATCCCCGTGTCGCGTGCCGACCGCGCCCCAGGCGCCCCCGAGACTCGTCCCCCGTCGATCGACCGCATGGCCGGCTGGCCGCAACTGGCGCCGCTGATCGAGCAGGCCGGCCGGCCGCTGGTCGTCGAGGCCTTGCGCGCCTGGGCCGAGGCCAAGCGCGGCGCGTCCGAGGTGGCCGACGCGGCTGCCTGCGCGCGCTGGTGCGCCGATCGGCTGGCGGGCCTCGCGCACCCCTCGCAGCGGCGGGTCTTCAATCTCACCGGCACGGTGCTGCACACCAATCTCGGCCGTGCGGTGATGGCCGAGAAGGCAATTGCCGCGGCCGTCGAAGCCATGCGCTGGCCGACCACCCTGGAATACGACCTGGGCGGCGGGGCGCGGGGCGAGCGCGACCAGCACGTGGCGCCATGGCTCTGCCGGCTGACCGGCGCCGAGGCGGCGGCGGCGGTGAACAACAACGCGGCCGCCGTGCTGCTGGCGCTGGGCGCGCTGGCGGCCGGCCGCGAAGTGGTCGTCTCGCGCGGTGAGCTGATCGAGATCGGCGGGGCCTTCCGCATCCCCGACATCATGGCGCAGGCCGGCTGCCGCCTGGTCGAAGTCGGCACGACCAACCGCACGCACCTCAAGGACTATGCCGCCGCGATCGGCCCCGACACCGCGGCGATCATGAAGGTCCATCCCTCGAACTACGCCATCCAGGGCTTCACCAAGTCGGTGACGGCCGCCGAGCTCGTGCCGCTGGCGCGTGAGAAGGGCCTGCCGCTGATCGAGGATCTCGGCAGCGGCACCTTGGCCGACCTCGAAGCCTGGGGCCTGCCGCACGAGCCCACCGCGCGCGAAGCGATCGCGGCGGGCGTCGATCTCGTCACCTTCTCCGGCGACAAGCTGCTGGGCGGGCCGCAGGCCGGGCTACTGGTCGGGCGCCGCGCCCTGATCGAACGCGTCGCGCGGCATCCGCTGAAGCGCGCCCTGCGACTCGACAAGGTGCGGCTGGCCGCCCTGGAGGCCACGCTGCGGCTCTACGCCGATCCGGCGCGGCTGATCGAGCAGTTGCCGACCCTCCGCGCGCTCGCGCGGCCTGAAGCGGAGATCCGCGCGCAGGCCGAGCGGCTGCTGCCGGCTTTCGCGGCCGCGCTCGACGGCTGGCAGACCTCGATCGAGCCGGTGCGCGGGCAGATCGGCTCGGGTGCGCTGCCGGTCGACCTGCTGCCATCCTTTGCGCTGGCGGTTCGCGGCAAGGGCCTGGACCGCATCGCCGATGCCTTTCGCCGCCTGCCGATCCCGGTGATCGGCCGCATCGCCGACGGCACGCTGTTCTTCGATCTGCGCACCTTGACCGACGAGCAGGTCTTCGCGGCGCTTCTGGACAAGATCGATGGCCTGGCTGGGTAAGCTGCTCGACCGTTCTCCTTTCGGCAGCGCCCCGTTTGACCGCCGCCCTGTCGGTGGCGCCCCATCGCAGGAGCGGCAGATGGCTGAGGCGCTTGCGGCCTGGAACGACGGCAACTACGGCGTTGCGCTCGATCTCTGGGCGCCGCTCGCCCAGGCCGGCCTCGCGCGGGCGCAGAGCAACATGGGAGCGGCCTTCCTCGAAGGCCGCGGCGTCGAGCGCGACCCTGCCAAGGCGGTGACGTGGCTGCAGCTCGCGGCCGAGCAGGGCGATGCCGGCGGCCAGCGCAACCTGGCGCTCTGCCATTACGAAGGCTGGGGCGTGCCGCAGGATCAGGCGGAAGCGGCGCGCTGGTACGAGAAGGCGGCCCAGCAGGACGACGCCGATGCGCAGGACATGCTCTCCTGGATGAAGCTGTTGGGCGGCGGCTGCCCGCAGGACTATCCCGGCGCCCGGTACTGGGCGGAGCGCGCGGCGGCCCATGGAAGGCCCGGCGCCATGGCGCGCCTGGGTGATATCCATCACAACGCGCTGGGCGTCGCGCGCGATCCCGAGGCCGCCGCCCGCTGGTGGCGCGAGGCGGCACGGCGCGGCCATGCCGAAGCTCAGGCGATGCTGGGCGCCGCCTGCCTCGCCGGCAAGGGCGTGCCGCGCGATATCGTCGAAGCCCTGCACTGGCTGCTGCGTGCCGACGCCGGCGGTGCCGGCGAGCTGGCCTCGGGCTTCCTGCGCGAGGCCAGGAGCCATGCGCGGCCCGCCGAGCGCGCCGAGGCCGAACGCCGGGCCCGCCTTCCCCTGGAGACCTTGTCATGATCGTGGGAACCGCCGGCCATATCGACCATGGCAAGACGGCGCTGGTGAAGGCGTTGACCGGGGTCGACGCCGATCGCCTCAAGGAGGAGAAGGCGCGCGGCATCACCATCGATCTCGGTTACGCCTACAGCGATCTCGGCAGCGGCCATCAGCTCGGCTTCGTCGACGTGCCGGGCCACGAGCGCTTCGTGCACAACATGCTGGCCGGCGCCACCGGCATCGATGCCGCGCTGCTGGTGGTGTCGGCCGTCGAAGGCATCAAGCCGCAGACCGTCGAGCACCTGCAGATCGTCGACCTGCTCGGCCTCGATCGCGGCATCGTGGCGCTGACCAAGGCCGACCTCGCCGACGACGACCAGATCCTGGAGCGCATGGCCGAGGTCGAGACCTTGCTGTCGAC
>MKRV01000106.1 GCA_001897995.1 Alphaproteobacteria bacterium 65-37
ATCTCGTCCTTGAACTGCGGCAGCTCGGCGATCTCCGCGCCGATCTTCTTGGCCGCCTTGCGCAGCTTCTCGATGTCGGTGTCGCGGGCGAAACGCAGGTTGAACTTCACCGTGATCCAGTCGCGGCTGAAGTTGGTGATCTGGCCGAGCTGGCCGAACGGGATGGTGTGAACCTGCCCGTTCTGATGGCGCAGCTTGATCGAGCGCAGGGTGAAGCCCTCGACGGTGCCCTTGGCCCGGCCGGCATCGATATACTCGCCGACGCGGAAGGCGTCGTCCGAGAGGTAGAAGAGGCCGGAGACGATGTCGCGCACCAGGGTCTGGCTGCCGAACGAGATGGCGATGCCGAATACCGAGGCGCCGGCGATCAGCGGCGTGATGTCGACGCCGAAATCGCCGAGGGCGATCATCACGGCGATCAGGATGATCAGCACTGCCATGGCGCGTCGCAACAACGGCATCATGGTGCTGATTCGCGAAGCCGGTCCGGCGGCGGCGTCACCGTCGGCGATCGCCTCGGCGGCGCTCTTGCTCTTGCGCTCCATGTGCGGTTCGGTTGCGAACTTGAAGAGCTCCCACGCCACGAAGGCGACGAACAACGTGATTGCCGCGGTGCGCGACGACCTGGTGAGCTCGCTCCAGCCGCTCTCGTCGACCAGGCCGAGCACGTCGACCACCCAGGTTTCGGCGATCACCACCAGCACGCCGATCAGCACGGCGACGCGCACGCAGCGCGCCACCACGTCGGGCAGCTTGGGTGAATCGCTGGCCGGCGTGCGGCCGAGGAGCTGCGAATCGAGGCGGCGCACGAAGGCCTGCATGAAGGTCTCGAACAGCAGCACGGCGACGACCAGCCCGAGGGTCAGCCCCATCGCCTCGCCGACATGTGTGCGACCGGAGATCGCGCCATAGGCCAATGTCCCCGAGAGGGCGGCAAAGAACAGCGGCGCCACCGGGATCCAGTGACGACCGACCAGGCCGATCGCCGGCGCAAGAGTGCCGAGGCCGCCGAACCATTGCCGTGCCGCTTCGCGAGCGCCGAAACTCAGCCAGAGGAAGGCGAGGAGATAGATAACGGCCGCCATCACCTGGTAACTCGCCAACGCTTCCGGGGGAGTGTCGATGGCGCGCAGGACCCCGACCAGCAGCCGGCCTGCCGCCATCAGCAGCAGTACTGCCGATATCCGCCGGTAGAGCCGGCGCGCCTCGTCGTCGCCGGCAGCGCACAGCCGGGCGGCCGGCATGTCGGGTTGCAGCACGATCCGGAACACCAGGACGAACAGACGCCATTGCCAGATCGTTGTCAGCACGGCGATCGCGAACCTGTCCTGCGGGATGCCGCCGGTGAACCACGCGCCGGCCGCGGCATGGCAGACCAGCCAGACGACCAGCACGCCGAGTCCGTCGAGCGCCGCTACTGCGGCCAGACTGCCGAGCGACTGCCAGCCGAACGCAGGGGCGACCTTGGCGGCCAGCCGGCGGCGCGGAACGACCAGCACCTGACGCAGCATCGCCTCGGTCGCCAATGCCACGACGGCGATGGCGCCCAGGAGGAGGAGAAAACGACCGACGCCACGTCCGCCTTCAGCGGCGCGGTCAATACGGCCGGGAATCGACTCGAGCTCGCCCAGCATGACGGGCGTGGCCGTCACCACCGCACCGGCCCGCTCGAAGAACACGGTGAAAGCGTCGGGTCCCTCTTTCGGTGGCATCTTCACGATCTTGGGGCCGGGTGGCGGCTTGCCGGCCTTGCCGCCCTTGCTGTCGGAAGCAGCCGGCTTGGCGGGAGCGGGGGCCGGAGCGGCGTCAGCGGGCGCGGCCGGCACGCCTTGAGCCTTGAGCTTCTCCGTCACCGAAGTGCTGATCGCTTCGACCAGGGCATCGAACTGCTGCTGGGTCAGGTTCGCCGGCGGGGTCGTTTGAGCCGCGAGCGGCGCGACGAGGGCGCTCTGGAACAGGAGCCCAGCCGCGATCGCCACGGCGACGATGAATGTCCTCATGTCTCCACCCTCTCGACTCAGAGGTCCGGCTTGTCGCAACCGGTATTGGTCTTTCAGTATACGCGAACGCCGCTTACTTCGGCGGAACAACTAAAGAGAGAAGTACCGACAGGTGTAGGACATTTGGGGGCACTTCCTTGGACAAGTCGGGCCACCGCATTTGCTCCGGGGGCACTAGCCGATTCATACGAACTGAACGCCGAGCGGCAGGAGGAATGGGGCGGGCTTCAAGCCGGTCCCGCTACCCTCCGCCCGCTTCCAGACTGCGACGCCACTCCGATGGCCGCTTGCCGAAGGAGCCAAGAAACCAGCGCGAGAAGGCGCTGCCGCTGGAGAAGCCGAGCAGGTCGGCGGCGGAAGCGAGGCCAGCCTCGCGATTCTGCAGCAGGCGCACGGCAAGCTCGGTGCGCACCGAGCCGAGAATGGCGTCGAAAGTGGCTTTCTCGGCGTTGAGCCTGCGGTGCAGCGTGCGGCGGTCGCAGCCCATCTGCAGCGCCAGTCGATCGGCGGTGCAGCGGCCGGATGACAGTTGTACGCGCACCAGCTCCTCCACCTTCGCCTTGAAGCTGGTGCCGGTCGATTGCATCAGTGACTCCAGATAGCGTCGGGCCTGGTCGGCGAAAGCGGGGTCGGCTCCCGGCACCGGCCGTTCAAGGTCGTCTGCCGAGAATATCAGGCCGTTGTAGGTGCTGCGGAAATCGACCCGCGGCCCGAACAGGCGGTGGTGAACGTCGCGCCGGGCCGGCGGCTCGTGCGTGAAGCAGACGATCGGTCGCCAGTGTCGCCCGATGAGGGGTTGCAGCACCCGGAACAGAACGCCGATGGTAAGCTCGACGCCCTGCCGGAACGGCCGTTGCCTTGCCAGATGAAACTCGGTGCTGACGACGGCCTGGCTGCCGAATTGATCGAAACGCAACACGATCGCCTCGTTGTGAAGGCACACGTACTTGGCCAGCGACCGGATGGCATGGCGCACGGTCGGCTCTTCGCGCAGCAGGAGGCCGATCGGTCCCAATATCGAGAGGCTGCGCGTCTCGGCCAGGCGCAGCCCGAATGTATCGATCTTGGATTGCTGGGCCGCCAGCTCGAGCAACTGGCCCATCGCCTGGACGGAAATCCGCATTTCCGGATCGGCGAGGGCGCGCGCATCGATGCCGACCGATGACAGCAGCGCCTCAGGGCGAAGGCCGACCGAGCGTGCGAGTTCCGGAAAAGCGGTCAGGCAGGCGCTGCGGATCAATTCAGTCATTAAAAGCGACGGGGAAACTTCAGATCTCGTGTCCCCAAATGTCCAGAGTCCGGCGCTGGCTTGTCAAATCACCATAGTGTTTTTGCATCAGTCTGCTGCCGCGAATACAGGCAGTCGTCGAACCGCGCCGCGACGATGCCGCAAGCGGGTGTCGGGCTAAGGTCGCGACGGGCAGTCGCTCAATATCGCGCGGTGCCCGGGTCGAGCCCGAGGGCGAGCCGTCCGCCGACCACGTAATTGGCGGGCCCGAAGGCGACGTGCCGGGCGGCGGCGCGCGCATCGCGCACCGCGCGCTCGAGCCGGCAGGTTTCGAAGATCGAGACGGAGCCTGCGGCGTTGGCCAGCATGTCGACGATGCCGACGGCCGTCTCGGCGGCATGGCTGGCGGCCATCCGGAAAGCCGCGCGCGCCTGCATCAGTCGCTCGCCGCCCAGGTCGGTTGCCGCCATCAACTCCGTCATGGCGTCGACGAGAAAGGCGCGGCTGGCCTGGTGCGTCGCTTCTGCACGTCCGACGATGGCCTGCACCGGCTCGCGATCGCGCAGCAGAGCGGTAGTACCGGCATTGCTCGGTCGGCCGGCAAGTTCGACGAACGCCTGAAGGGCGCCGCGGGCGAGGCCCAGCGGCACGCCCGAGATGCTCGAAGCGAATATGGAGACGGGCGGCATCCGGTAGAGCAGTCCGGGGTCGCTCGGCTTCAGGTCGAGGAAGGGATGCACGTGCGCGGCCGGAACGAACACGTCGCTCAGCTCGAAGTCGCAACTGCCGGTGCCGCGCAGCCCGGACACATGCCAGTTGTCGAGGATCTTTACCTCGTCGCGGCCGACATAGCAGCAGAGTCGCGGCCTTTCCGGGGCCTCCGCCGCCAGCACCATGAACTGCGAGGCGTGAGGGGCGCCGCTGCCGAACGGCCAGCGTCCGGCAACGCGATAGCCGCCGCTGACGGGCCTGGCCGTTCCGACACTGCCCGTGGCGGCCGCAATGAAGGCGCGTGGACTGGCGAACCATTCGGTCGCGACCTGCTGGGGGAGGTAGCCGCCGGCCCGGCTCATGCCGCCGCCATTGCCGACCAACCAGCCGACCGACCCGTCGAGTGCCGAGGCGGCCTCGACGACCTGCATGAACTCCGGAGGAGACAGCTCGGGGCCGCCGAGGGCTCGGGGCAGCCACAGCCGGAACAGGCCGGCATCGGCCAGGGCCTCGAAGACCTCGTCCGGCAGCCGCCGCAGCGTCTCGAACTCGGCGCGCCGTTCGTCGATCAGCGGCGCCAGCCGCCGAAGGGCGTCCAGCAGGTCCTGGACGCCCGTCGGCTTCCCCTCTGTGACGATCGGGTGACGCTCGGCCACTGCGAGTTGGGTCATGGTCGCGTCTCCTGGTTTCTCGGGGACGCCGACGATGATCGAGCGGCCGATGGGGCGTCCTGAAGCCAGGCCGAAAAGATTGCAAATCCTGGCCGAATGGGTCTCACTCGGTGGATGGCCAGGGCCGGGCAGATCAGCCCATTCCGCCTCGATGCGAAGGCAGAAATCCTCTTTCGTGGAACCGAGCCCGTCGCGCTGGGTCGACGCGCGGTCGCATTGCTGCGGCTGCTGGTCGAGCGCGCGGGGACGCCGGTTTCGAAGGAGACGCTGATCGAGGCGGCCTGGCCAGGACTTGCGATCGAGGAAAGCAACCTGACCGTCCAGATCGCGGCGCTGCGCCGGGCCCTGGATGAGCAGCCGGACGGCGCGACCTGGATCGAGACCTTGCGCGGCCGTGGCTACCGCTATGTCGGCCCGCCGATCCCGCTCCTGAATGCGCTGGAGCCGGCCGCGCGAGTGTCCTCAGCCTCGGTGCGGCCCGACAGGACGTCCGTCGCAGTCCTTCCGTTCTCGAATCCAGGGAGTGACGTCGACCACGAGTACTTCGCCGACGGCATGGTCGAAGACATCATCACGGCACTGTCGCGCTTCCGCTCGCTGCTGGTGATTGCGCGCAATTCGAGCTTTGCCTACCGGGGCAAGGCGGTCGACATCAAGCAGGCCGGACGCGAGCTCGGCGTTCGCTACGTCGTCGAAGGCAGCGTCCGCAGGACCAATCGGGAGCTCAGGGTCGCCGTTCAACTCGTCGATGCGGAAAGCGGCTATCAGCTCTGGAGCGAGCGCTACGATCGCGCGCTTGCAGACATCTTTACGGTGCAGGACGAGATCGCGCGCGCGGTCGTGTCGACCCTGCCGGGTCGAATGGAAGATGCCGGCCGCGACATCGCGCTCCGAAAGCAGACATCGAGCATGACCGCGTACGACCTCGTGCTGCTCGGCAACGAACAGTGGCGGCGCCTGAACCGGAGCGGCCTGGCCGAGGCGCAGGAGCGCTTTCGCGCCGCGGTCGCCCTCGACCCGAACTACGCGCGGGCACACGCCAACATCGCCTGGACGGTCGTCTGTGCGGCGTTTCTCGAAACGCCGGCCGGTCTCGCCCTCGACGAGGCGCTGCAGGAGATCGAGACGGCGCTGGACCTCGATGACGACGACGCCTGGTCGCACGGTGTCTTTGCCCAACTTCTTTTTCTCCGCAACGAGGACAGCCGGGCCGAAAGGCACTTCGAACGTGCGCTGACGCTCAATCCGAACGACGCCGATGTCGCCGCCATGTTCGCCAATATACTGGTCTATTGGGGCCGATGGCGCGAGGCGCTCGACTGGATGGCGACCGCCAAACGACTGAATCCGTTCCCGCCCAATCTCTATCATTGGTACCACGCGCTCGCCCTCTATTCGGGGCGGCAATATCAGGCGGCAATAGAGGCCCTGCAGGGGGCCCGCTCTCTTCATAGCTGGTCCCTGGGGCTTCGGGCGGCCTGCCATGCGCGGCTGGGAATGCGCGCCGCCGCGCGCTCCGACATCGACCAGTTCGTGCGGGAGCGCCATCGCGAGCTGCGCGAGAACGACGAGCCGGTGCCGGCCGACGATCTCGACCTCGCCGCGACGAGGGCCGAACGCTACCGGCACGCCGCCGATCGAAAGCACTTTTTGGACGGTTTGCGCAAGGCAGGGCTGGGAACGACACGCATCGCATCATAGGTCGCTCGAGAGGCAAGCTGTTCTGGCATTCAATAGGCGACCGGCGTTGGGGCGGTGAAGAGTGTCTGGCCAAAGTTCCGCTCGAGAAAGGCCTGGCCAAAGGAAACGATATCCTGCGCGTCGAATAGATGGCAGCGCGCGTCGCCCACTCGGCCCTCCCGGTGCCGGCCCAGAGTGACATAGGCGTTTGCGATCGTCTCGACCGCGTCCGGCTTCCCGTCGACCGCAAAGCAATCGAGGATGCCGTTCGAGTCGAAGTCCTCGGCGAGTTTCCAGACGGTTCGACCCTCTGGATCAAGGAGCGGCATCTCGTAGGTCACCCGGCGCTTGCCTGGGATATCGGCAATGGACTCGGCGTAGTGCAGTGCGGTGACGGTGTTGAGCGGCGCTCCCAGCAGCAGCACTTTTCCGCCAGAGCGGACAAACCGTTCCAGAGGCGAATCCCGACCGAACGCCTCACCAAGCCGATGAGGTTCGATCAGCGCTTGGGCGAGCGCCCCGATTGCAACCATTGACGCATCCGGATGTGCACTGCGCAACGCACCGGGCGTTTCGACGAGGAACTGATTCAGCAGGCCGAAGCCACGATAGGTTCCGGCGGTCGCGGGATCGAATGGCGGCCACGCACGGCGCGCTTCTTCATCCATCCGGGCGCCATTCAGCGTTTCCTCATAGGGTGATCGGTCCCATGAGGCATATCCCATCAAGGTGCCGCCCGGTGCGACCGCATCGAGAAGCGATCGGACAAGTGTGACCGCGCCACCATCGATGGTGCCGATCGCCTTCAGCGACGCGTGGATCATGACAAGGTCGCCTGGTTGAACGCCAAGCCGTCGAAGGTCCGCTGTGAGGGCGGCTCTGGTTTTCATTCCGGTACCTCCATTCCTGCGGAGCACCTGCTTCAAGCCCGGTCGATCGAAAGGCTGGTGCGTGTGGGCTTGGACCGGGTACATTGGCAGCAACGATCTTCACGATTTCATCGGCTATGGCATTGGTCAGTGGGAGGAGGGCACCCGCGCCGCATGTTCCCGATGCTTTCGGAGCGAAGCATCTTCCGGGCATGCATCCAGCGGGACAGTCGTCGTTGGCCTGTCAAGTCTAACGCAAGCCAGGTCCGCCTATCCAGATGACGAGCCAGAGTCGGCCGATGGGACAATTCCGGCGTCTCGGTCGTGTGTGCATTGATGGCCCCGCTCCTGTGAAGCGGCCAGCAAGAGGTGATCACATGAAGATTGTCGTCATCGGCGGAACCGGCCTGATCGGGTCGAAGGTTGTCGAGAAATTGAAAGGCAAAGGCCACGAAGCGACCGCGGCCTCGCCCAACAGCGGCGTCAACACCATCACCGGCGAGGGTCTCAAGGAGGCCATGGCCGGCGCGCAGGTGGTGATCGACCTCGCCAATTCACCCTCATTCGAGGACAAGGCGGTGCTGGAATTCTTCGAGACCTCCGGCCGCAATCTTCTCACCGCCGAGGCCGCAGCGGGCGTCCGGCACCATGTCGCGCTGTCCATCGTCGGAACCGACCGGACGCCTGACAATGGTTATTTCCGGGCCAAGGTCGCCCAGGAGAAACTGGTCGAGACCTCGGGCATCCCTTACACCATCATCCGATCGACCCAGTTCCTGGAATTCCTCCGCGGCATCGCCGCTTCAAGTGCGGACGGAAACGAAGTCCGGCTTTCGCCCGGCCTGTTCCAGCCCATTGCGGCGGAAGACGTTGCTGCCTTCGTCGCCGACCTGGCGCTGGCGGCACCGCAAGGCGGCATCGTCGAGATCGCCGGTCCGGAACGAGCACCGTTCAACGAGATCGTCGCCCGTTATCTGAAGGCGGTCGGCGATCCGCGACAGGTCGTGAGCGACCCCGAGGCCCGATACTTCGGCGGCCGGGTCGAGGAACGCTCGCTCGTGCCATTGGGCGAAGCGCGCCTCGGCCGCATCGGTCTCGACGAATGGCTCCGCCGCTCACAGGCAGGCGCCTGATCCGCATCCGCCAACCAAAGGAGGGCTCCATGAAACGTATCTTGTGCTCGCTGCTCGTCGCCACCCTGCCGTTCGGCAGCGCCTTCGCGGACGAGCTGAAGTTCAAGGACGCCAAGGTAACGCTCGTCTACGAGCATGAGCTGCCGAATGTGCCCGGCAAGAGCTTGCGTGCGGTGCTTGTCGAGTACGGGCCGGGCGGCGGATCGCCCTCCCATCGGCATCCTCCGTCGGCCTTCATCTATGCACGCGTGCTGGAGGGCGCGATCCGCAGCAAGGTGAATGACGCGCCCGAGCGCACCTATCAAGCCGGCGAGAGCTGGAGCGAGCAGCCGGGCGATCATCACCAGGTCAGCCAGAATGCCAGTGCGACGGCGCCCGCGAAGCTGCTTGCCATCTTCGTGGTCGACACGAACGATCGTGAGATCGTGTTTCCGGACAAGTAGTCGGCTCGAGGCGCAGGTCGAGGCCTCCATCGAAGGCGCCAAGACAGCAGTCCCAGACGCCTGGAGCGCGCGAGGACGAACGATCCGCAGCCGTGCCGGACTAGACGGTTTCAAGTGTTTCGGCTGGTCCTCGCTCGTTCGCTGCCGCGTTCCACCGCAGCGTCGCGACGGCGCCCGCCCCCAGTTCCAAGGTCGCGTATGCGTCCTTGTGCCGAATGCAAAAGCGCGTCGCCCGGTCGGAGTCGTTCATGACCAGCGTAACCAGCCGCGCGTCAGGCGTCAGACATGTCACGTTGGGGAACTGCATCACCTCGCTCGAATGAACCCGGACCGATCCCGGCCGGATGAACCGCGCCGAGTGCGCCATCAGGTAGTATCCGGGATTTCGCCTGATCGTGGCCCCGATGGTAATGCCGCCGAGGGCGCCCACGGCGCCGTTGGGCGTGTGCAGGGCGTACTCGGGATCGGAGGCAAGGTTCCACTCGAGGACGGTCCGGCTCCAGTTTCTCAAGGAGCCGACGACGACATTCTTCGTATGCCAGCGCAGCGCGCCCATGAAGTCGTCATGTGCCGAGACCCATTGCTCGGTGAAGTACACTTTCTGCGCTGGATAGTGCGCCCGCACTTTCGACATCGCGTCGGGCGTCCCGTTGTACAAGTGCCAAGCGACGCCGCCGATATAGGCGCGCGCCTCGGCGTCCCCCAGCACCGTGAGCGGATACTCCGGTTCGTCGCAATTGTGGTCCCAGCACAGTATTTCTGTTCCGGGGGCGCCGTTGCGCAGTTCCGGTCCGAGATATCCTTTGATGAAGGCGGCCTGTTGCGCCGCGGTCATCACCATGCTCGGCTCGTTCTTGGCATTGT
>MKRV01000107.1:0-15000 GCA_001897995.1 Alphaproteobacteria bacterium 65-37
CGGCCGCTGGCCGTGTCGCATGCGTTTCACTCGCGAGCGCTCGATCCTGTCCTCGGCGCCGTCGCGGAGGCTGCGGCAAGCGTTGTCCTGGCCGCCCCGCAACGCCGCTTCGTGTCGAGCGTCAGCGGAAACTGGGCCGACCCGGCACAGGTGACGGATCCCCAATACTGGGCCCGCCATGGCCGCGAGCCGGTGCGCTTTGCCGATGCCATCGCGACGGTGGTGGGCGACGGAACGCCCTTTCTGCTCGAAGTCGGCCCCGGCCGTGCGCTCTCGGCGCTGGCCGCCCAGGCCGTCGATCGCCGCAAAGTCCGCGGCGTCTCGCCGAGCCTCGCCGACGCGGAGACCGAAGACCTTGGCGACGCGCTGACCGCGCTCTGGAGCGCAGGCTTTGCGCTCGATTGGGCGACGGTCGGTGCAGGTGGCGGCCGGCGCATCGCGCTGCCGACCTACCGCTTCCAGCGCACGCGCCATTGGATCGAACGCACCACCGGCCGCACGGCAGCGCCACAGCCTGTCGTCGTCGAACCGCCGCCGTCGACCAACGTCACGCCGGCCTCAGAGCAAGCCGCGGGCTCGCGCCTCGAGACCCTGCAAGTCGAGATCATCGGCATTCTGGAGCACCTTTCCGGCGTCTCTTGTGTCGACCCGCAGGGCAAGTTCGTCGAGCTCGGCTTCGACTCCCTGCTGCTGGGACAGGTCGCCCGCGCGGTCGAGAAGAAATTCAAGACACGGGTCACCTTTCGGCAGCTTCTCAAGGACCTGCCGTCGGCCGCGCTGCTCGCCGCCCATCTCGACGCCACCTTGCCCACTGGGCTGCCCGCTGGCCCGCACGCCCAGGAGCGGCCAACCAGCCGGCCGGCGGCCGCCCCCAAGCTCGTCGCCACACCGCTTCCACGTGACGAAGCACCGGCGCGCATAAGGCTTTACCAGCCTTCGGCGGCCAAGGCCGCCGGCACTCTGACCAACAGGCAGCGCGACTACATCGAGGAGCTGGTCCGCAAGACCAACGCACGCACGCCGTCGGCCAAGGCGAGCACGCAGCGCGACCGCGCGGTGCTGGCCGATCCACGGACCGCGGCAGGCTTCCGGGCGGAGTGGAAGGAACTCGTCTATCCGGTCGTCGCAGCGAGCGCCAAGGGCGCGCATATCCGCGACATCGACGGCAACGACTACCTCGACCTGGTGAATGGCTACGGCCAGACCTTCTTCGGCCATTCGCCCGAGTTCGTCACCAAGGCAATCGCCGCCCAGCTCGAAGAAGGTTTTCCAATCGGCCCGCAGACTCCGCTTGCCGGCGAAGTCGCCTCGCTGGTCTCCGAGATGACGGGCAACGAGCGCGTGACGTTCTGCAACACCGGCTCGGAAGCGGTGATGGCCGCGATGCGTGTGGCCCGTGCGGTGACCGGCCGCGAGCGCGTCGTCGTCTTCTCCCACGACTATCACGGCCAGTTCGACGAAGTGCTGGTGAAGGCTGGCGGTGGCGCCACCGGCACGGCCGTGCCGGTGGCGCCGGGCATCCCGCCGGAATCCGCCGTCAACATGACGGTGCTGCCCTACGGCGACCCGGCAAGCCTCGACTGGATCGAAGCCAACGGCGACGATATCGCCGCCGTGATGGTCGAGCCGGTCCAGAGCCGTCACCCCGACCTCAGGCCGCAGGCGTTCCTGCAGAAACTGCGCGCGCTCACCGAGGCGAGCGGATCGGCGCTGGTCTTCGACGAGATCGTCACGGGCTTTCGCGTCCATCCCGCCGGCATGCAGGCGGTTTTCGGCATTCGCGCCGACATGGCGACCTACGGCAAGGTCGTGGGCGGCGGCATGCCGATCGGCATCCTGGCCGGCAAGGCGCGTTTCATGGATGCGCTGGACGGCGGCGCTTGGCGCTATGGCGACGATTCGATCCCCGAGACCGCTCCGACCTTCTTCGCCGGCACGTTCGTGCGCCATCCTCTGGTGCTGGCAGCGGCACGCGCCGTGCTGCTGCATCTGAAAGAACACGGCCCCAAGCTGCAGGAACGCCTCGCCGCCCGCACGGCCGGCCTCGTCGAGCGGCTCAATCGTGACCTTGAACGCCGCGGACTGGCGACCCGCCTCGAGAGTTACTCGAGCTGGTTCTACGCGACCTTTGCGGCCGAGGGTGCGCTGGCCTCGCTGTTCTGGCCGCAGATGCGCCAGCTCGGCGTGCACGTGCAGGAAGGCTACCCCTGCTTCCTGACGACCGCGCATTCCGACGCCGACATCGCCGCCATAGAAGTGGCCTTCAAGACCACGCTCGACGCCCTGGAAGACGGCGGCATCCTGGAGAGCACGTCCCCGACGACCGGCTCCGTCGCGACGGCGGTACTCGACGAAGCGCCGCTCACCGAGCCTCAGCTCGAGATCCTGGCGGCCGCCCAGATCGGCGACGACGCCTCCTGCGCGTTCAACGAATCGATCAGCGTGACGTTCGACGGCGCCCTCGATGTCGCTGCCCTCTCCCGGTCGCTGAATGCCGTGATCGCCCGCCATCAGGCGCTGCGCGGCCGCGTCGACCGCACCGGCGATCGTATGCATTTCGCGCCGTCGCTGACGCTCAACCTGGCGCCATGGGACCTGTCGGGCGAAGCGGATCCCGCCGCCGCCCTGGCGCAGATCGTGCGCGAGGATGCCCGAACGGCCTTCGATCTTTGGAACGGCCCTCTGGTGCGCGCGACGCTGTTGCGGCTGGCGCAGGACCGGCACGTCCTGGTGCTGACAGCGCATCACATCATTTGTGACGGCTGGTCGATCAACATCGTCCTCAGCGATCTTGCCGCACTCTATCGGGCGGCACGCGCGGGCCAGACGGCCGACCTGGCGCCGGCGCCGCGTTTCTCGGATTACGCCCTCGATCAGGCGGCGACGGCCGCGAACCGCGCTGAGGACCTGCGCTACTGGACGAACCTCTTCGCCGATCCGCCGGCGCTGCCCGACCTGCCGACCGACCGCCCCCGTCCGGCGCAGCGCAGCTACGCCGGCGCGACCTACTCGACGGCCATCGATGCCGATCTCGCCAACACACTGAAGAAGACGGGTGCGACCAACGGCGCGACACTCTTCGCCGTGTTGTTCGCCTCCCTGCAGACGCTGCTCGGCCGGCTGTCCGGTGCTGCAGACGTCGTGATCGGCGTGCCGGTCGCCGGCCAGTCGATCGACGACATGCCGGGCCTGCTCGGACATTGCGTGCAGATGCTGCCGTTCCGGGCACCGATGGCTTGGGACGAGCCGTTTACCTCCCACCTCGATCAGGTGGCGCAACATCTGCTCGACGGCTTCGACCACCCGCGCTGCACGTACGGCACGCTGGTGCGCGGCCTGCCGCTGCAGCGGGTCGCCAATCGGCTGCCGCTGACCGAATTCCAGTTCAACCTGGAGCGGCTGGCGGAGGCGCTGGATTTCGGCGGCGTTGCCGCCACGGTCGTGCCCAACGCCAAGGCGGCCGTGAATTTCGACCTGTTCGTCAACGTGATCGACTCCGCCGCCGGCCTGCGCATCGATTGCGACTACAATCGCGATCTGTTCGACGAGGCGACGATCGCGCGCTGGATGGTGCACTACCGGCAGCTGCTTGCCGGCATCGTCACCCAGCCGACGACATCTCTGTCGACCCTGCCGCTGCTGACCCGCGAGCAGGAGCATTTCGTCCTTGATACGGTGAATGACAGCGCCGCCTCCTACCCGGAGGAGAGCTGCGTCCACGACCTGTTTGCGCTGCAAGCGGCCCGCACGCCCGACGCCGTGGCCTGCATCGACGGAGCCGGCGCGCTGACCTATGCCGAACTCGATCGGCAGTCGAGCCGACTGGCCCAGGAGATCCTCGGTGCCGGCCAGAAGCGGCACGGCCGCATTGCCGTCGCCGTCGACCGTTCGCGGATGCTGCCGATCGCACTGCTGGCGGTGATGAAATCAGGCCATGCCTACGTGCCGCTCGATATCGGCCAGCCGTTTGAGCGGCTGAAGCAGATCGCCGTCGCCGCCCAGATCGACGGCCTCCTCTGCCTCGACGATCGCATCGCGGCGATCGCCCCCTATGCCTTCGCCGTGCGGCCCGATCGCGTCGATCTCGGCGGACGAGTGCTGCGCCAGACCCTTCCGAAAGTGTCCAGCGACGCCACGGCCTATGTGCTCTTCACGTCGGGATCCACCGGTGTTCCCAAGGGCGTCGAAATCGGCCACCGCGCCCTGACCAATCTGTTGAGCGACGTCGTGAGCCGCCTCAAAATCGGCGCGAGCGATGTCGTAATGGCGTCGAGTGCGGTGACCTTCGACGTCGCAGCCACGGAGATCTACGCGCCGTTGATCGCCGGTGGACGGACGGTCCTCTGCGAGACCGACGAAGTGCGGACCGGCGTCGAGCTGGTGGCGCATGCGCGCCGGACCGGCGCCACCGTCCTGCAGGCCACGCCCACCTTGTGGTCCATGCTGCTCGAGGCGGGCTTCGTATCGTGGCCGGGGCTTCGCATGATCACGGCGGGCGAAGCGATCTTCCGCGACACCGCCGACCGGTTGATCGCCGGGGGCGGACGGCTGTGGAACCTGTACGGCCCGACCGAAACGACCGTCTATTCCGCCGGCGGCGAGATGCACACCAGCGAGGCTGGCGTGACGATCGGCCGGCCGATCTCCAACACCCAACTCTACGTGCTCGACGCGCGCGGCCAGCTGGCCGCGCCGGGCGTGGTCGGCCAGCTCTTCATCGGCGGTGACGGTCTCGCCAAGGGCTATTTCGACAACGCCGACCTTACGGCGGAGGCGTTCCACGCGATCTCGCTGGCCGGTCGGGCGCCGCAGCGCCTCTATCGTACGGGCGACCTCGCCCGGCTGCTGCCCAGGGGCGAGATCGAGCTGCATGGCCGCGTCGACCATCAGGTGAAGTTGCGCGGCTTTCGGATCGAGCTCGGGGAAATCGAAAACGTCCTGCGCAAGGCGCCGAACGTCGGCGACGGCGCGGTCGTGCTGCGCCACGATCTCGGCGCCGATCCGGCCCTGATCGGCTATGTCGTCGGCAAGGCCAAGCCTGCCGACCTCCAGTCCTTCCTGGCCGCCCGGTTGCCCGACTACATGGTGCCGACGCGATGGGTCGAACTCGACGCCCTGCCACTGTCGCCCAACGGCAAGATCGCTCGCAACGCCCTGCCTCGGCCGGCCGCGGCCCGCCTGGTCGAGGCGGCCGCGGTCAGGCCCCGCACGGCGCTCGAGACGCGGATCACCGCCATCTGGGCCGAGATCATCGGCCTCCCCGATGTCGGCATCGACGATCCCTTGTTCGCTTTGGGTGCCGATTCGCTGCAGGTCTTTCGCATTGCCGCCCGGCTCGACCAGGAGGGAATCGCGATCAGCGCCCGTGACCTGATGCGGAACCCGACGGTCGCCGCCTTGGCCAAGACGCTCGAAGATCCTGCCGAGCCGTCCGCCGCAGCAGCGCCACGGCGCGCCCCCTCGCTTGCCGACTTCCGTCGCGGCGCACGGCGGCGTAGCCTCAGCCCCTGACCTCGGGCAATGACCAAAGGCGACCTCGACGATCGACAGGCGGCGGACGGCGATAGCGGTCCGGTGGCCTATACGTGCACCCTGCTGCAGGATCGCTTCTGGGAGCAGCATCACACACGCGGCCCGCAAGGGCTGAATGTCGCCATGCGCTGGCTGGTGCGCGGCCGGCTGTCCCATGCCGCGGCCAAGGGCGCCCTGCAGGCGCTGATGCGGCGCCACGAGATCCTGCGCACGTCGTTTCAAAAGAAGAATGGCCAGTTGGCGCAGATCGTCTGGCCGGACTGTGTCCTGAAGCTCGACGACATCGACCTCACGGCGCTGGCACCCGAGGAACGCGAGAAGCGCGCCGAGGAGATCGCCCGCAGCCAGGCAGTCGAGCCCATCGACCCGGCGAAACCGCCACTGCTGCGCGCCGCCCTGCTGCGCCTCGCAACCGATCGCAGCGTGCTGTTGCTCACGATGCATTCGATGATCGTCGACGGCTGGTCGACCGGGCTGATCGCACGGGAGTTTCGGGCGGCGGCCGAGGCGATCGAGGCCGGCCGGGAGCCCGACACCGGCGAGCCCGACCTGCAATTCGTGGACTATGCGCTCTGGGAGCAGGAGCTGCTGTCGAGCGGGGATCTCGACGAGGCGCAGAGCTATTGGCGGCAGCATCTGAGCGGCGCCGTCGGAACCGAAGTCCCCCCCGACCATGAGGTCGCGCCGACAGCACGGAAGGGCGAGCAGACGCATGTCGCCTCGCTGGTGCTGGCGCGCGAGGTCGGACAGGCGGCGGAAGCCTTCGTGCGCCGCCATAACGTGACCTTGTTCAATCTGTCGGCAGCGGCCCTTGCCCTCATGCTCCACCGCGTCACCGGCGAAAGTGAGATCGTGTTCGGCTCGCAGGTCGCCAATCGCGGCGAGCCGGCGGCGGCCGAGCTGATCGGCCCGACCGTCAATGCCGTCACCTTTTGCCTCCCCGTGGACGAGAGCGCGACCCTGGCGGCCTTCATCGCATCGTCTGCCGCGCGCATCCAGGAAGCGCTGCGCCACGAGCGCCTCCCGTTCGAGATCGCCGAGACCTTCCAGGCCGGAAACCGCGAGCGGCCTCTCCATGCCGTCAACCTGGTCCTGCATCGCTCCTACTCCGGAACGACCGAGACCGAGCACGACACCGGCGGGCGCTTCAGCCTGGTCTCGCTGCCGTCCTACTCGTCGGGCACGCAATGGCCCCTGAATTTCTACATGATCAATCGCGACGAAGGGTGGCGGCTGTCGTGCGAGGCCGATGCCGCGCTCTACGATGCGGCCACGGTGAGCACGCTTCTCGAAGCCTGGCGGAGCTGCCTGGAAGTGCTTGCCACCGGCTCAGACGAGACCATCGCCCAGTGCGCCGAGGTCCAGGCCATTGCACCACACCACAGCACGTTTTCCCTGGCACAGCTGCCGTCGCCGGAGCTACTGGATAAGTCAGTTGGCAAGTCGATCCCGGTGCAGGATCCGGAGCGGCAGATCGTGCGCTTCAACGAGCATGGCAGGCTGACGCCGATCACCCTGCTCAACAACCGTTCGATCTACTATCAGCTCGCCCGATTGCTCGGCGAAGATCGGCCTCTCACCGACATCCTGATGTATCATCAGGCCGGGCCGGTGGATCTCAGCGCCTGCGCCTTCGAGGATTTCGGCGACTACGCGGTGAAGCTGATCCGCTATGCCCAGCCGCGCGGCCCCTATATTCTGGGCGGCCACTGCGTCTACGGTGTCCTGGCATTCGAAGCGGCGCGGCGGCTGCGCGAGATGGGCGAAGACGTGCCCCTGGTCGTGCTGTTCGACAGTTGGGCGCCCGGCTACCGGGAGGAGATGTCCCGGCTCGACCGCACCTTGCGCAACCAGCAGCTCCGTCTCAATCACTACAAGAACCGTCTGAAGGAGTTCCGTCGCGGCGAACTCGGCTTCGACGACATAGTTCGCAAGCCGGTGCTCTATCGTCTCGGCTTGCTGCCCAAGGATGCCGGGCCGGAACGGCGGGCGCTGCCGGGCGAATGGTTCGACGACCAGATCTATGACCGGGTCACCCGCTACCGGCCGTCGCCCTTCGACGGCGACGTCGTGCTGTTCCGCACCAACGACGCGCTGCGCGGCCGCCTGTTCGACGAGCAGATGGGATGGGCGCCGCTGGTGACCGGCCGCCTGACCAAGGTCGATGTCGACAGCGGTCATTTCGACATGTTCCGCGAACGGCCGGCGGCCGAGATCGCTGCCGCGCTGCGAACCCGGTGACCCTCCTGCGACTGCTTCTGCTCGTTTCGCTGCTTCTCGTCGTCGTGGCCGCGGCCGCCGGCTGGTTCGTGTTCGTGCCCCGCCTGCCCGCGCCCACCGGACCGCAGGCGGTGGGGCGCAGCGAGGCGACAATCCGCGATTCGTCGGGCCGGCCGATCACGATCGAGCTCTGGCACCCGCGCGAGCTCAAGCCCTCCTCCCCCCTCGTCCTCTATTCGCCGGGCTGGGGCGCCACGCGGCTGCAAAGCCGGGTCCAGGTCGCAAATCTCGCCAGTCACGGCTTCGTCGTCGTCGGCTGCGACGACATTGCCAATGATGTGGAGAACGACCCCGAGCGCGGCCTCGGCCTGGAGCTTGCGACCGACGCCGACGCCGCGGAATCGATCGCTCGTGCCGGCCGCCATGCCGTCCAGCAGGGCAAGAGGCTGCTCGAGATTCTCGCGGCTCTCGGCGCCGGACAAGTGGCCGCCGTGGCCGGTCGGCTCGACCTGTCGCATGTCGGCGTGCTCGGCTACTCGATCGGCGGTGCCGCGGGGCTTGCCGCCGCCGCGACGGATCGCCGGATCGTTGCCGTGTTCAATATCGACGGCGGTCTGTTCGGGCCGGCCCCCGACGGCATCGTCGTCGACAACTACTTCCTGCTGTCGAGCCGCGAGGCCTTTCCGTCCGCGCAGGAACTGGCCTCTCCCGATCCCTTCACGCGCAACTACGCCCGGATCAGCGCGATGGACATTCCGCGCAACACGCAGCGCATGGCCCAGCCGCGGAGTTACTGGGCAATGATCCCCTCGGTCGGCCACGGCGACCTGTCCGACGGGCTGTTCGCCCGGGCCGGCTGGCGTCCTGGGCGAACCAACTTCGAACGCGCAGCCGTGAACCGCGCCATCGAGGGCTTGCAGGTGGCCTTCTTCCGCAGCGCCCTCCTGGGCGACGATGGCCCACTGCAGTCCCTGCTCGGCCGCGACGATCAGACCGTGCGTTGGATCAGCCCGACCTCGCCCTCGGCCGGAGCCGCCAAAGCGCGGCAATAGTCGCCCGGCGCGAGATACAGCCACCAGGCCGCCGACGCCCCGGGTGGCGGCGTGACCATCCTTGGCTGGGCCGCCTCGATCGACACCTCGAATTCGTCGAGCGGGATCAGCAGGCCCGTGCCCAGCGCTTTCACGACCGCTTCCTTCAAGGTCCAGATACGAAAGAAGGCCTGCTGCGGGTCGGCGTGCCGCTCGATCGCGGCGACTTCGTTACGATGGAAATAGCGCCGCGCGAGGCCGAGATGATCGACGCTGCGCACGCCTTCCAGATCGGCGCCGATCTCCAGCCCCTCGCTCACCGCCAGCAGGGCGCGATCCTGCGAATGGCTGAGGCTGAAATGAACGTCGGGCCGATCGGCGAGGCGTGGCTTGCCGAATTCGTTCTCCACGAAGGCGAGGCCCCGCGGATCGCGCCCGAGATACGCTCCCAGCAGCGCGCGCACACGCGAGCGCGCGGCGACGAAACGCTGCTGCAGCACGGCCGTCACGAAGCGCCGGCTGCGCGCTTTCTCGGCGTCATTGAGCAAGGCCTCGCCCGCGTCGCCAGACAAGCTGTCGCTGTCCAGACACCATGACCAGAGGTGGATTTCATATCGACGAGGCCGCGGAAGGGTCATGGTTCGCAGGTCATCATGGAGGCTCTTAGGCCGCTTGACCAGAGTACGCGCCCGCCCATGGCGCCAGGCCGATCACGGCATCGGCGACAGGACGACCAGAAGGTCGGTCAAGCGGCGGACTTGAAGAGGCAAGGTCGACGCGATCAGGTCGAGGGCGATATCGGTCCGCCGTGCGTCGAACGATCCCGTCACGGGAATGTCGTGCAGGCTGCGATCCGTCATCACGATGCGGCCGGCCCGGTAGCGTTCGAGGTCGGCGACGACGTCCGATAGCGGCGCCTGCTGAAAAGCCAGGCGATCGTGGCGCCAGGCCTCGACCCGGGCGAGATCGGCTTCGCGGACCTCGCCCATCCGGCCCGCGTCGTAGCGCACTTCCTGGCCCATGACGACGTTCACCGGCGACTGGTTGGCGAGCGACACGTCGACCGAACGCGCCACGACCGCCACTGTGACCGCGCCGGCTGCCAGCCTGACGTCGAAGGCCCCGCCTTGTGTGCGTACCCGGCCGCCCAGGGCGTCGACGATGAAAGGCCGCGTCGCATCGTCGGCGACATCGAAGAAGGCTTCGCCCGCCTGCAGCACGACACGACGCTCGGCGGCCGTAAAATCGACCGACAGTGCCGATGCGCCGGCCAGTTCGACCTTGGATCCGTCTTGCAGCGTCAGGCTGCGCCGTTCCCCGACACCCGATCGCAAGTCGGCGAACAGGCCGGGACGCCACAGCACAAGCCCCGCCGGCACCGCGAGCGCAGCCATGGCCGCGGCCGTGAAGAAAAAATGACGACGACTGGCCCGCCGAGCGCGCGGTGGCGGCGAACGCATCGCCGGATCGGCAGCAAGCGGCGCTATGTCCGGCGGAGTCGTTGCCGCGGGTGGTGCAGCGTGAAACCGCCGGGGCGGCGGCGGCGGTGGGCGGTTGGCGAAAGCCGGGCCGATCTTGCCGACCCGCATCCAGACCTGCTGCGCCTGTATCCACGCCTCTTCGTGGCGGGCGTCGGCCTGGAGCCATTGCTCGAAGGCAGCGCGATCGGAATCGCTTGCCTGCTTGCTCTTCAAGAGCACGGACCAGCGAAGCGCTTCTTCGATCAGCGGATCGGGAGGTTGCTGCATGACGGCCCGTCTACAGTGTCGCGAGACGAGGCGCCATGCAGCAAGAACGCGCTACTGGAGAAGCGCTAGAGCTGAACGAGGGTCTCGAAACCGCCGAACGCCATACGTTTGATGTCGAACGGCATGCTCTCCATCGATCCCTGCGTGCGAGGGTCGGCCATCACCTTGGCGTTGACCTTGCCGCGGTGCGCACGCGACTTGTAGACGATGTAGGAGAACAGAACGGCTTCGTTCGGCTTGGCCTTGATGAGCTTGGGAAACGGCAGGCCGAACTTGTTCTTCAGGTCGTCGCCGACGCATTCGCGATACTCGAGCGCGCCGTGCTCGCGCCAGACCTTGCCGGCCTTTCTGGCAATGCTCTTGTAGGTGGCCAGATTCTTCTTCGGCACGACGAGGACAAAGCCGTCGACATAAGACATCCGTAGCTCCTTAGAGGTTGGTGAGGGCCGTACGAGCTACGGAATTGCACACCGGCTGTCAATCCGGCCGCAACACAGCCAGAGCAGAGAGTCGCTTCACGGCGAAGTCGAGAAAGGCGTCGATCCGGGGCGCGCGATGAGCGCGTCCCTTGGTGAGCAGCTGCACCGGCAGCGGCGGCTTCTCGTAGCTGCGCAGCAGGCGAACAAGCCGTCCTGCCGCGAGGTCGTCGGCAATCTGATACGACAGGAACTGCGCAACGCCACGCCCGTCCCGCACCGCCCGCAGCCGGGTTTCGACGTCGTCGACCCGCAGCCGGCCGCCAAGATGCACGGCGGCCCCGCGCCGGCTGCCGGCGAAGCTCCATTCCAGGGTGCCGCGCGAGGTGCCGAGCAGCGCCTCGTGCTCAGCGAGATCGGCGGGCGCGCGCGGCGTGCCGTGCGCGGCGAGATAGGCCGGGCTCGCCACCCACTGCCGCCGCACATGGCCGACGACACGAGCGGTCAGGCTCGAATCGGCCAAAGCACCGATGCGCAAGGCGACGTCGATGCCCTCGTCGATCAGATCGACATTGCGATCGTTCAAGAGCAGCTCGATCTCGACGTCCTCGTGCCGGTCGAGAAAGCCCGTGACGACCGGTGCGACATGGCGGCGGCCGAACTGCACGGGTGCCGTGATGCGCAAGAGGCCGCGCACGGGCGCCTCGCGGGCGCCGACGGTGGCGTTCTCGTAGTCGGCAACGAGCGACCGGGCACGCTCATAGAAGGCACGTCCCGCCTCGGTCGGCGCCAGGCGCCGCGTCGTGCGGTCGACCAGCCGGACACCGATGCGATCCTCCAGTGTCGCCAGGGCGCGCGTCACGGCGGGAGGCGAGCGGCGCAGCCGTTGAGCCGCACGCACCAGGCTGCCCTCTTCCACGATCCGCACGAAGATCGAGAGCTCATCGAGACGGTCCATGTCATTATTCCAAATTTTGGAATTATGACTTTTATATTCCTTCAATTATCGGCGCAATGCTCGCCCCCTATGTTGCAGGCGACACCAGGAGGATCGAGATGCTGACCGGAAGTTGCCTGTGCGGCGTCGTCGCCTACGAGGCCGACGCGCCCCTCGAACGCATCGTCCATTGCCATTGCCGGACCTGCCGCAAGACCCATGGCTCCGCCTTCTCGTCGGTGACAGCGGTGCCGCGAGCGACTTTCCGCTGGACGCGCGGCGAGAGCCAGCTCGGTGCCATCGAGTCTTCGCCCGGCAAGTTCCGCCGCTTCTGCAGCACCTGCGGCTCGCACGTGATGGCCGAACGGACCAACCAGCCCGTCGTCTTGTTGCGTCTGGGCTGCCTCGACACACCGGTCGGCGAGCGGCCGGAGGTCCATATCTGGCGCTCGGATGCCGCGACCTGGTACGACCCCAAGCGAACGGCACCGGAAAAGCCGGAGGGACTGTGATGACCGCCGATACCCTGGCCTTCCTGCCGTTCCATGCCGACGAGCTGGCGGCGCAGGCACTGGCCGGCAAAGGTGCGGGCCGCGCGCCGATCCGTCCCTTCATGCCCGAGCAGCATCGCGAATTCTTTTCGCTGCTGCCCTACCTTTTCACCGCGACGCTCGACGAGCGCGGATGGCCGGTCGCCTCCGTTCTGACCGGCCCCTATGGCTTCGTCTCATCGCCCGATCCGACGACCTTGCGCATCGCCGCGCGGCCACGCCTCGACGATCCGGCCGCGTCCGGCTTCACCGTCGGTGCCGAGATCGGGTTGTTGGGTCTCGACATGACGACGCGGCGTCGCAATCGCGCGAACGGGCATATCGTGAGCGCCGGCGACGGGCTCGACGTACGGATCACGCAAAGCTTCGGCAACTGCGCGCAGTACATCCAGACTCGTGCACCGGTTCCCCGTCCTGTTGCCGCTGCGGTGACGGCGGAGATCGTGGAGGGGCTGGATGCGTCGGCGCGGACCGTGATCGCGCGGGCCGACACGCTCTTCGTCGCCAGCCGCTCGCGTCGTGAACTGGGCGCCGAGGGCGGCCTCGACATGTCCCATCGCGGCGGCCGGCCAGGCTTCGTGCGCGTGGCCGGCAACAGGCTCACCATTCCCGATTTTCGCGGCAACCGATTCTTCAACACGCTGGGCAACCTGCTGGGCGATCCGCGCGCCAGCCTGCTGTTCGTCGATTTCGACTCAGGCGATCTGCTCCAGCTGCAGGGCACGGTGACGATCGACTGGCAACCGGGCGGCGTGACCGGCGCCGAGCGGCTCTGGCAGATTGACGTCGAACGGCTCTGGCGTCGGCGCGACGTGTTCCCTTTCCGCTGGCGGTTCGGCGACTATGCGCCGACCACGCTCGCGACAGGAACGTGGTAGCGCAGGTCTCTCAGATGCTCTCAGTCGGGCGCAGCCGCGCCACCATCGCGTCGAGTGCCAGGATATAGGAGTTTGCGCCGAACCCGGCGATCATGCCTACGGCTGCCTCGGCCGTGACCGATCCGAACCCGCGCTTCTCGATATTGGTCATGTGTATCTCGATGGCGGGCGCGGAGATCGACCGCAGGCAATCGCGTAGCGCGTGCCCGGCATGAAGAAACCCGGCTGGGTTGAACAGCACGCCGTCGATCTTGGCGCGGTCGGCGCGATAGATCGCCGACACGGCCTCGCCTTCCGTGTTGGTGTAGAGGATTTCCAACTCGACCCCCAAGCCTTTGGCATGGCGCCGCAGGGCGGCATCGAGTTCCTTGGCCGTCGTCGTCCCATAGAGCTCCGGCTGGCGATGGCCGAGATACTCCATGTTAGCGCCCTGAATCAGCAGCAGCTTCATTACACGCCCCTCCCGACACCGGACGCGACCTCTCCCACAAGGTCGCGCTCGCCGGACGAGCTTAGTGCACTTTTCTCAACTGCTGAATTCTCCTGTTCCGCATCTCAGCGCGGCAAAGTTGTAGTCCCCATCAAATTTTCATCAATCGCGCGGGCACATTGACGGCCTTCGCGAATCGCCCAGACCACAAGGGATTGACCGCGCCGCATGTCGCCGGCGGCGAACAGGCGGTCGACCGACGTCCGGTAATTCTTCACGTTGGCCGCAACATTCCCCCGAGGATCGAGGGTGACGCCTGCCTGCTCGAGGAGGCCTGCCTTGCGCGGCCCCAGGAAGCCCATGGCCAGCAGCACGAGATCGGCCTTGAGCTCAAAGGCGCTACCTGGGACTTCCTGCATGGCCATCCGGCCATCCGCCCCCTTCACCCAGTCGATGCGCACGCATTCCAGCGCCTCGACCTTGCCGTTGCGACCGACCGCCCGCTTGGTCAGCACAGCAAAGTCGCGCTCCGCGCCTTCCTCGTGCGAGGACGAGGTCCGCATCTTCAGCGGCCAATCCGGCCAGGTGAGCGACTTGTTCTCGTGCTCCGGCGGCCGCGGCATCACTTCGAGCTGGGTCACCGAGGCCGCACCATGACGGTTCGACGTGCCGACGCAGTCAGACCCCGTATCGCCGCCGCCGATGACGATGACATGCTTGCCCTTCGCCGTGAGCGTGCCCTTAGGCGCCGCCCGAGCCTCGTCGTCGCCGGCATTGCGCTTGTTCTGCTGCGTCAGGAAATCCATCGCGAAATGGATGCCCTTCAGCTCGCGCCCCGGCACTTCGAGATCGCGCGGCCATTCCGCACCGCCGGTCAGGGCAACCGCGTCATAGCCTTCGAGCAGCGACTTCACCGACAAAGTGGCGCCGACTTCGACGCCGGTCCGGAACTCCACGCCTTCAGTCTCCATCTGGCGCATGCGCCGATCGATGAGGTGCTTCTCCATCTTGAAGTCGGGGATGCCGTAGCGCAGCAGCCCACCGACCCGGTCGGCCTTCTCGAACAGGGTCACCGAATGGCCGGCACGCGCGAGCTGCTGAGCACAGGCGAGGCCTGCCGGGCCGGAGCCGACAATGGCGACGCGCTTGCCGGTCTTGTGCGCGGGCGCGAGCGGCTGGATCCAGCCCTCCTCCCAACCGCGATCGACGATGGCGCATTCGATCGATTTGATCGTCACCGGGTTGTCGTCGATGTTC
>MKRV01000107.1:16604-22142 GCA_001897995.1 Alphaproteobacteria bacterium 65-37
GATCGCCACGTCACGGCCGGTGCGCAGGCCGCCATCGACCTGCACCGCGATGCGGCCGCGCAGTCCGTTCAGCACCAGGGTCTGCTGGGTTTCGGCAAGGCCGATCTCCCAGGGCGAGCCGGCATGGGTGAGCGAGGTCAGCGGCGAGGCGCCAGTGCCGCCCTCGAAGCCCGAGATCGTCACGTGATCGGCGCGGGCCTTGCTGACGCCGGCCGCAACCGTGCCGACACCGACTTCGGACACCAGCTTCACGGAGACGCGGGCCACCGGGTTGACGTTCTTCAGGTCGTGGATCAGCTGCGCCAGATCCTCGATCGAATAGATGTCGTGGTGCGGCGGCGGCGAGATCAGGCCGACGCCCGGCGTCGAGCGCCGGACGCGGGCGATGTTCTCGTCGACCTTGTGGCCGGGCAACTGGCCGCCTTCGCCGGGCTTGGCACCCTGCGCCATCTTGATCTGCAGGTCGTCGGCATTGACCAGGTACTCGGCGGTGACGCCGAAGCGGCCCGACGCGATCTGCTTGATCGCCGAGCGCATCGAATCGCCGTTGGGCAACGGCTTAAAGCGATCCGCCTCCTCGCCGCCTTCACCGGTATTCGACTTGCCGCCGATGCGGTTCATGGCGATCGCGAGCGTGGTGTGTGCCTCGCGGCTGATCGACCCGAAGCTCATCGCGCCGGTCGCGAAGCGCTTCACGATGTCGGCGGCCGGCTCGACCTCCTCGATCGGCACGGCGGCGTCGGCCCACTTGAATTCCATCAGGCCGCGGATGGTCAGCAGGCGCTCGTTCTGCTCGTTGATCGAGGTCGCGAAGGCCTTGTACTCGTCAGACGAGTTGCCACGCACCGCGTGCTGCAGCTTCGCGACGCTTTCCGGCGTCCAGGCATGATCCTCGCCGCGCAGGCGGAAGGCATAGTCGCCGCCGGGATCGAGCATGTTGCGGTAGATCGGATTGTCGCCGTAGGCGTCGCGATGGCGGCGCACCGTCTCCTCGGCGATCTCCTGCCAGCCCGCGCCCTCGATCGTCGTGGCGGTGCCGGTGAAGTACTTCTCGACGAAGCCGGAATGCAGCCCGACCGCATCGAAGATCTGCGCACCGCAGTAGGACTGGTAGGTCGAGATGCCCATCTTGGACATGACCTTGAGCAGGCCCTTGCCGACCGCCTTGATGAAGTGCTTCTGCACCTCGTAGGGCTTGAGCGGCAGCGCGTTCTGCACACGCAGCTGGTCCAGCGTCTCGAAGGCGAGGTAGGGGTTCACCGCCTCGGCGCCGTAGCCCGCCAGGCAGCAGAAGTGATGGACCTCACGCACCTCGCCGCTCTCCACGACGAGGCCCGTCTGGGTCCGCAGGCCGCGGCGGATGAGATGGTGATGCACGGCGGCGGTGGCGAGCAGCGCCGGGATCGGCACCCGGTCGGCCGACACGGCGCGATCCGAGAGGATCAGGATGTTGCGGTCGGCCAGCACATGGTCGGTCGCCTCGGCGCAGACCCGGTCGAGCGCCTTCTCCAGGCCCGCCGCACCTTCCGACGCCGGCCAAGTGATGTCGACCGTGGCCGTCCGGAAAGCGCCGTCCAGCAGCTCCTCGATCGAGCGGATCTTCTCCAGCTCGGCGTTGGTCAGCACCGGCTGCGACACTTCCAGCCGCTTGTGCGTGCCGGCATGACGGCCGAGCAGGTTGGGGCGCGGGCCGATCATCGAGACCAGCGACATCACCAGCTCCTCGCGGATCGGATCGATCGGCGGATTGGTGACCTGCGCGAAGTTCTGCTTGAAGTAGTTGTAGAGCAGCTTCGGCTTCTTCGAGAGCACGGCGATCGGCGTGTCGGTGCCCATCGAGCCGATCGGATCGTCGGGCTCCTTGCTCATCGGCTCGAGGAAGAACTGGATATCTTCCTGGGTGTAGCCGAAGGCCTGCTGGCGATCGAGCAAGGTGCTGGGATCGTTGGACGGCACCGGCGCCGGCGCCTCGGGGATCTCGGAGATTTCCTCGAGCTTGTGCTGCGTCTCCTTCAGCCACTCCTCGTAGGGCTCGGCCTCGGCCAAGGTGCGCTTCAGCTCCTCGTCCTCTACGATGCGACCCTGCTCCAGGTCGATCAGCAGCATCTTGCCGGGCTGCAGGCGCCACTTGCGCACGATCTGCTCGTCGGGGATCGGCAGCACGCCCGACTCGGAGGCCATGACGACCTTGTCGTCCTCGGTCACCAGGAAGCGCGCGGGCCGCAAGCCGTTGCGATCGAGCGTCGCGCCGATCTGGCGGCCGTCGGTGAAGGCGATGCAGGCCGGCCCGTCCCACGGCTCCATCAGCGCCGCGTGATACTCGTAGAAGGCCTTGCGCTTGCCATCCATCAGCGGATTGCCGGCCCAGGCCTCCGGGATCAGCATCATCATCGCGTGGCTGAGCGAGTAGCCGCCGGCCACCAGCAGCTCCAGCGCATTGTCCACGCAGGCCGTGTCCGACTGGCCGTGCGGGATGATCGGCCACATTTTGTCGAGGTCGGCGCCGATAAGGTCGGACTCCATCGTGCGCCGGCGGGCATACATCCAGTTGACGTTGCCGCGGACGGTGTTGATCTCACCGTTGTGCGCGATGAAGCGATAGGGATGCGCCAGGCGCCAGGACGGGAACGTGTTGGTCGAGAAACGCTGATGGACGAGGCAGAGCGCCGACTCGCAGAGCGGGTTGCGCAGATCCTCGTAGAAGCTCTCGACCTGATGGGCCAGCAGCAGGCCCTTGTAGACCACGGTGCGCGTCGAGAAGGACGGCATGTAGAGCTGCGACAGGCCGGGCAGCTTGTGCTTCTTCTCGAGGTCGACCAGCGGGTTCTGGGTCTGCTTACGGATCGCCAGCACCTTGCGCTCGAAGGCGTCCTGGTCGGCGACCTTGGCGCCGCGGCCGACGATCGCCATGCGGATGACCGGCATGGAGGCGATCACCGCCTTGCCCAGCCCCGCCAGGTCGGTCGGCACGTCGCGCCAGCCCACCAGCTTCTGCTTCTCGACCTTCACGAAGTGCTCGAAGCGCTTCACCGCGAAGGCGCGCGCCTTCTCGTCCTGCGGAAGGAAGCACATTGCCACCGCGTAGTGGCCGGGCTCCGGCAGATCGACGCCTTCCTTGCGCGCCCAATCGCGCAGCAGGGCGTCGGGGATCTGGATCATCGCGCCCGCACCGTCGCCCATCAGCGGGTCGGCACCGACCGCGCCGCGATGGTCGAGATTGACCAGGATGCGCAGGCCCTGGCTGACGATATCGTGGGTTTTTCGGCCTTTGATATCGGCCACAAAGCCCACCCCGCAGGCGTCGTGTTCGTTCCGCGGGTCGTACAGTCCCTGTCTTTCAGGCAATCCCATGCGTCGTTCCTGCTGGCGCGCTAGCTGGCCCAGCATCCCCCCTGGATGCTTTGGTGAATATGGCATTATTAGCGCGGTCGCCGGGCCGGGCGAAAGCAATTGTTGCGTCGCAAAAGGCACTGTAACTTGCCCGCGCAAGCTCCTGGGGGAGATGACGGGAAAATGTCGCTGAGGTCGTTCTACCGCCTGCCGGCCTGCGCCGTGGCTCTCGCCACGGTGACGGGCCTCGGGGCCTGCACCGGTCAGGGTGCGGCCGAGGCCTATACCGGCCCGGGCTGGTACCTTGAGAGGTCGTATATCGTGGTCGGCGGCGGCCCGAAGGTGTTCGGCGGCCCCTTCTCCTATGACAAGTGCGAGGAAGAACGCCTCAAGCTCGGCCCCGAGACCTCACCCGAGATGCTGTGCGTCAACCACCCGGGCAAGCCGAAGAAGTACGGCCTGTACTGAGCCGGCGGGGTCACCGCACACCCCCGGCAAGAAGACACGTCTCTACCCGATCGCCATCAGGCTGGCATTGCCGCCAGCCGCCGCCGTGTTGACGCTGAGCGAGACCTCGTCGAACAGGAATTCGCGCGGATAGGGCGCGACGTATACCGGGACGATCGGTCCCTCCCGGCCCGCCATCGTCGCCAGCACCGCCTCGAGGTCGCCCTCGCCGCCGGAAAACAGAACCGCCCGGATGTGCCGATCCGTCGCGTCGGTCGTCGGCCGGTTGCCCGTTTCCTTCACCAAGTCGACTTGCGCCTGGCGCTGCGCCGCGTCGAAGGCGACGCAGAGAACCGTCCCCTTGGGCCGCAGCCGATAGGTGTTGCGCTCGCCGACCGGGCCCGGGAGGTCGCCGCCTGTGATCTCGCCGCCCGTGATCTCGATCGCTGGCCGCTGCGACAGCAGGCGATGGACATAGAGCGGCCCGCCGGCCTTGGGGCCGGTGCCCGAGAGGCCGTGGCCGCCGAACGGCTGCACGCCCACGACCGCCCCGATCATGTTGCGATTGACGTACTGATTGCCCGCCATGCTCGCCACCGCCGCGCGCTCGATCGTCTCGTCGATGCGGCTGTGCACGCCGAAGGTCAGGCCGAAGCCGGTGGCGTTCACGGCCTGGATGGTCGCCTCCAAGCGCTCTCGCGGATAGCGCAGGACATGCAGTACCGGCCCGAACACCTCGCCCGGGAGATCCACGACCCTGTCGATCTCGATCAAAGTCGGCGGAACGAACGTGCCCTGCCGGCAGGCATCGGCGAGCACCTGCTGATGCACACGATGGCCGCCCGCCCGCATGCGCGCGAGGTGGTCCTGCAGGCGCTTCTGCGCCTCGACCGAGATCACCGGCCCGACATCGACCGACAACCTGTCGGGCACGCCGACCTCGAGCTCCGCCATCGCTCCCTTGAGCAAAGGCAGGACCTTGTCGGCGATATCCTCCTGCAGGCAGAGCACGCGCAACGCCGAGCAGCGCTGTCCCGCGGAATCGAAGGCCGAGGTCACGGCATCGAGCACGAGTTGCTCCGGCAGGGCCGACGAATCGGCGATCAGCGCGTTCTGTCCGCCGGTCTCGGCGATCAGCGGCAGCGGCCTGCCGTCACGGCCAAGACGCCGCGCCAAGGTTCGGTTGATCGACTGCGCCGCCTCGGTCGATCCCGTGAACACCACGCCGGCAACCGCCGCGTTCGCAACCAATGCCTTGCCGACCTCACCGTCGCCCGGCAGGAACTGCAGGACGTCGCGCGGCACGCCGGCCTCGTGCAGCAGTGCCACGCCGAGGGACGCGATCAGCGGCGTCTCCTCGGCCGGCTTGGCGATCACGCCATTGCCGGCCGCCAGCGCCCCGGCGATCTGGCCGATGAAGATCGACAGCGGAAAGTTCCAGGGGCTGATGCAGGCCACAACGCCCAGCGGCCGGTGCGTGGCATTGTCGAAGCCTTCGACGCAGCCGGCATAGTAGCGCAGGAAGTCGACGGCCTCCCTCACCTCGCCAACGGCGTTGCCCAAGGTCTTGCCGGCCTCGCGCACGATCGGCCCCAGGAGATCGGCCAGGCGCTCCTCCATCAGGTCGGCGGCCCGACGCAGCATGCGGGCCCGCTCGATGGGCGCCGCCTGCCAGGCTCGTGCCGCGGCGCAGGCACGATCGACCTGCGCTGCGGTGGCCTCGATGACCTGGCCGACGACGTCGCGATGATCCGCCGGATT
>MKRV01000108.1 GCA_001897995.1 Alphaproteobacteria bacterium 65-37
ACAACCACGTGCCGGGCAAGGTGCGCCAGCGCCTGTTCCACGGCGACTTCGTGCAATACGTCATCGACAGCCCGGTGGGAGCGCTGATCGTCCGCCGTCCGCCCGTCAACCTGCTCGGCGAGGGCGCCGAAGTGACGCTGTCCTTTTCACCGGAGCATTGCGTGCTGCTCGAGGCTTGAGGCTGGGAGCGCGCCACCAACAAGAAACAACTGAGACGCAGCTCATCGGACCGCGGACCTCCAGGTCCGCCTCATACTCATGCCCGATGGCGACAAAGTATGAGCGGGCCTGGAGGCCCGCGATCCGGACAAAATTTCAAGCGCGCTTTTTCTTCGACGCGTTCAGTGCAGCTGCGGCACGGAACAGCGCCTTCAAGGCCTTTTCATCGACCTTGTCGCCTTTGCGGATGTCGATGGCGCGCCTCGTGTTGCCATCGAGGCTGGAATTGAAGAGGCCCGACGGGTCCTCCAGCGCGGCACCCTTGGCGAAGGTCATCTTCACGACCTCCTTGTAGGTCTCGCCGGTGCAGATGATCCCCGTGTGCGACCAGACCGGAACGCCTCGCCACTTCCATTCCTCGACGACGTCAGGAACGGCCTGCTTGATGAGGTCGCGGACCCGGGCGAGCGTTTCGCCGCGCCAATCACCCAGCTCGGCGATCCTCGCGTCGATCTGCCGGGAGGGAGAATCGCTTCCTGTGCCTTCCGCCTGGTCGCTCTTCTTCGCCATGATGGTCGCTGCCTTCTTCCTGATTGTCATGCCGTGCACCGGTAGGGACCCTTTACAGTCGTTCGCCGGGCAGCCGGCTGGCTTGCCTCACCCAGGCGGCGACTTGCGCTTCGTCGAACGCGTCGTCCTCGTGGATGTCGAGATAGCGTGTGTCCCCGCTCTTGGAGGCGCCAGGAGGGATCGGCCTGAGCGAGGTGCCGCGGAAGAACGCAACTTTGACGTACCTGGTGAAGCAATGAAAGCTGAGGAACCAGCCCTGACCCTCGACGCCATAGAAGGGCGAGTTCCATTTGACCGCCTTGTGCACGCCAGCGACGCTGCGCTCGATCAGCTTGTCGAGGCGGCGGCCAATGTCGCGTTTCCAGCCCGGCATGGCGGCGATGTAGGCCTGCACGGGGCGATCACCATCGCCCTTCGCGATCTGCGGGTTGCCGCCCGAGAGGAGGCGCGGCGTTGCGGCCGCCTCGCTGCCTGTTGCCTTTCTGGTCGTGGACTGCCGCGTGACTCTGGTCGATTTCCTGGACATCACGATCCTTGAGCCGGCCGCTCCAGGACCTGTCCCAGCTTGTCGAAGAACTGCGGCCACCCGGCTCTCGCGCCGCCATGAGCCTGCTTCTGGTCCGGCCGGAAGCCCGACTGCTCCATGCGCAGATGGGTTCCCTTGCCTGTGGGCGTGAGCGTGAAGGTAACGACGCTCTTCAGATTGTAAGCTGCGTCGTCGTGCGCGTGGTTCCAGGAGTAGGAGAGGGTTCTGTTGGGTTCGACGGCCAGGACTTCGCAGTCCAGCACGCCGCCCCAGTCTCCGCGAAGATTGAAGCTGTGGCCCACGGCGGCCTTGAAGTCGTTCTTCATCAGCCACTCCTCGATCAGGTGCGGCTGCGTGAGGGCACGCCAGAGCTTCTCCGGTGGGTGATCGAATTCCCGTTCGACGACGACGGAGAGTACTTCGGCCGCTTGGTTGGTCATTGGTCCATCCTCTTGAGGAGATCGTCGAGATGGTCGAACCGGTTCTGCCAGAAGCCGGCCATCTGGCTTGTCCAGTCGATCAGCGGTGCCAGGGCGCCGAGCTGCGCGCTGTAGTGCGTCTGACGGCCTTCGTGGCGATCGCGGACCAGGCCGGCCCGTTTCAGTACGCCGAGATGCTTGGAGACGGCAGGCTGGGAAATCCCGGCCTGAGCCGTCAGGGCGCCGACCGTCTGCTCGCCGTTGCGGCACAGCCGCTCGAAGAGGGCCCGCCGGGTCGGATCGGCGAGCGTTCTGAACAGAAGGTCGTGGGCATTGGGCATCTGCAATCAATAACTCGACAGTTATTGATTAACCCATAACTGTTCGGGAATATGTGAGTCAAGCCGGAAATAAAAGCAGGCTGGAATTGCGCTGTGTAAGGCTGCTTCAGCCGAGCGCACGAAATACCCGAATAGTTATGAGTCAGACGGGTGCCGTACCGGCGACGATGACCCGGTGCATCAGGCGGCGTTCGCCTTCCGGATAGTCGGCATTGGCCTTGTGCAGGGTGCAGCGATTGTCCCAGATCACGATGTCGCCCTGCTGCCAGACATGGCGGTACTGGTACTTCGGCTGCGTCGCATGGGCGATCAGCTCGTCGAGCAGCCGGTCACTCTCGGCGCGATCGAGGCCGACGATCTCTTCCATGCGGTTGGGATTGAGGTAGAGCGCTCTGCGCCCAGTGTCGGGATGGGTGCGCACGAGAGGGTGGGTGGCCTCGGGCATCGCCGCCATCTCATCGGCTGGTCGGGTCGAGATGCGGCTGAGCTTGCGGCTCGAGCTGTACTTGTGAACCACCTTCAGCGGATCGATGCGCGCCCGCGTTTCGGCCGGAAGATCCTCGTAGGCGGCGTACATGTTGGCGAATTGGGTGTCGCCGCCGCGCGAGGGGATCTCGATGCCGTAAAGCATGGTGAGCGAACAGGGCTCGCGCATGAAGCTGTCGTCGGTATGCCAGTTGGCGCCGTTCACGATCTTCTTGCCGTCGCCCAGCTCGTCGCGGTCTTCACTGGAGATGATGTTGACGTCGGCACATTCCGGTGTGCTGGCCAGTTGCTTGCGGCGCATCGGCGTTCCGAAGCGCGACATGGCGGCAAGGAAGGCTGGCGGATCGAGCTTCTGGGCGCGGATGCAAAGCACGAGATTGTCGTGCAGCGCATCGATCAGGGCCTGTTGCGTTGCGGCATCGGGCAGGTGGCCGAGATCGATCCCACTCACCGCCGCTGCCATATGACCGCCGAGCTTCTCGCTCTGAAAACTCATGGCTTTGCTCCCGCTGGCCGAGGTAGCGTGCGCGCCGATTTTGATAAGTACAAGGGGAGCCCCCATGAAGATCGCCTATTCCGCTGCAAGTCCGTATGTCCGCAAGGTCATGGCTTGTGCGATTGCCCGTGGCCTCGACAGCAAGATCGAGCGCTGGACCGTCGGCACGACCGATCCGGCTCTGCTCGCCTTCAATCCCCTGTCGAAGGTGCCGAGCTTCATCACCGACGATGGCCTGACGCTCTTCGACAGCCCGGTGATCTGCGAGTATCTCGACAGCGTGGGCAGTGCACCGAAGCTCTTTCCGGCGACGGGGCCGGCGCGCTGGAACGCCCTGCGCCAGCAGGCGCTGGGTGACGGCATCATGGATGCGAGCCAGCCGCGGCGCCGCGAGATCGCACTGCCGCAGGACGACGGCCGCAAGGCTTATATCGACCTGCAGCGTGGCAAGGTGATCCGGGCGATCGACGCCCTGGAAAAAGAGGCTGCCTCGTTCGGCAATCTCGCCACCATCGGCGAGATCACGGTTGGCTGTGCGCTGGGCTATCTCGACTTCCGTTTCGCCAACGAACCGTGGAGGCCCGGCCATCCCCAACTCGAGGCCTGGTACGCCAAGGCCGTGAAGCTGCCGCCGCTCGCCGAGACGATGCCCAAGGGTTGAGGGCCCAGGGGATTCTTTGTGTAAAACGCGCCGGCGGAGCAACGTTCCGTCGGCTGGATCGTTACGACCCCGGATCAGTTCACCCTGACGCCGGCGTGTCGCGGATCGGGCTTTCTTGAGTTTCCGGGCGCTTCGGGGAGCGGCGAGCACCGAGGAGACAAGCCATGGATCGGCAATTCCTGACGGTAGTGATCGGCGCCGCCCTTGTCGCCGGTGCAGCCGTAGCGGTTACGGTGACCCAATGGAGAGAGCCGGCCTTCGTCGCCGGGGACCAACCGGTCACGGCGGAGCAGGTCCTGAAGAGCCTGCAAACCCACGGCTATTCGGATGTGCAAGTGGCCCGCCAGGGCAATTTCTTCCAGGGTACTGGCTCGAAGAACGGCAAGACGGCGAAAGTCGTCGTCGATGCCCGTACCGGCCGTCTCGTCGAAAAGAACGAAGATGCCGAGCAGTAAGACGCCAACAACAGGACGATGACTGGCCGTCACGCCATCACGCTTGATCTGTGCGAAATATCTGACGCAAGGTATGGCCCCGGAGCGCACTGACGTCGGGGAAGGGCATGCCGGCACGGACAGGCGAGCAGTTCCTGAAGGGCCTTCGGGGCCAGCGTGAGGTCTGGGTCGATGGCGAGCGGGTCGCCGACGTCGTCGATCATCCCAAGCTGAGCGGCGCTGCGCGGGCGCTGGCCGAGGTCTACGACCTCCAGCACGGCTATGCCGAAGCTTGCCTGGCGCCCGATCCCGAAACCGGCGAATCCATCCCCGTCAGCCATCTGATCCCGCGGTCTCATGGGGATCTGACACGACGCCATCACGCCCTGCGCCAGGTGGCCGAGTTCTCGGTCGGGCTGATGGGCCGCACACCCGACTATATGAACGTGACCTATGCCGGTTTCGCGGGCCGCCCCGACGAATGGGGCACCAACGGCAACGAGGCGGGAGCCGAGCGGCTGGTGGCGTACCAGAAGTTCCTGCGTCGCGGCGATATCTCGCTGACCCACACGATCGTGCAGCCGACCGTCGACAAGGCGACTGGCGATGCGCCGTCGGCCGGCAACGCGCATGCGTTGCGCAAGGTCGGCGAGACCGAGCACGGCATCGTCGTGCGCGGGGCGCGGGTGCTGGCGACCCTGGCGCCCTTTGCCGACGAGATCGCGGTCTATCCAGCGGCACCGCTGCCGCAGGGTGCCGACGACTACGCGCTGTCCTTCTGCATCCCCATGGGCACACCGGGACTGAAATTCCTCTGCCGCGATTCAATGTCGGCGCCGGACAATCGCTTCGACCATCCGCTGTCCGGCCGCTTCGACGAACAGGATGCCTTTGTGATCTTCGACGATGTCGAGGTACCACGCGACCGGCTGTTCATCGATTGCAACCTCGCCGCCTACAACACGGTGATGACCTCGAGCTGGCCGCCCAACATCCTGCAGCAGACCATGATCCGGGCCTGGACCAAGCTCGACTTCGCCTGGGGGCTGGCGCTGCGCATGGCGGCGTCGATCAATGCAGCCGATCCCGAGACCCAACGCATGATCGGCGAGATCTGGACCTATGCCGAGTTCACGCGTTCGGCTCTGGTGGCGGCCGAAGCCGAAGCGCGTGAATGGCCCTCCGGTCTCTGGACGTGTGGCATCCGCCCGCTGCATGCGCTGCGGGCGACCCTGCCGCTGTGGTTTCCGCGGGTGAACGAAATCCTGCGCCTGATCGGTTCGCACAATCTGCTGGCCGCGCCAAGCGCGGCCCAGCTCGCCGATCCCGACTTGAGGCCGCTGATCGACCGCTATCTGCCCGGCGCCAAGGGCCTGGCGGCGGAGGAGCGCGTGCGCATCTTCCGGCTGGCCTGGGATTTTGCCGGCAGTGCGCTCGCCAGCCGCAATGAGCAGTACGAGCGCTTCTATCTTGCCTCGTCGGCGCGCAATCTCGCCCGGCATCTGCAGTTCACCGACCGCGGCCGGGCCGATCGGCTGGTGCAACGTTTTCTGGACGAAGCGTATTGATCCTCAGGCAGGGCGGAGGAGGGGCCGATGAGCGATATCGACACCAAGCCGCAGGCGGTTGAGCGCACCAAGACCAAGCGGCCACCGCTCTACAAGGTGATCCTTCTCAACGACGACTACACGCCGCGCGAGTTCGTCGTGGTGGTGCTGAAGGCCGTCTTCCGCATGACCGAGGAGCAGTCCTATCGCGTGATGATGACGGCGCACCAACTGGGAGCCTGTGTGGTCGCGACTTACACCCGCGATATCGCCGAATCCAAAACCTCCGAAGCCAACGACATGGGCCGCAGCGCCGGCCATCCGCTGGAATTCAGCACCGAACCAGAAGAGTAGGTTTGATCCGGACCGCGGGCCTCCCGGCCCGCATTCATGAGCGGGCCGGAAGGCCCGCGGTCCGATGAAAAGCAAGAGAGCATGCCGTCATGAAATCATTTGCGCTGCAAGCCGGCGGGAGTCGACTACTCTACCACGACATTCCCGGTGACGGTCGCCCGTTGATCATGCTGCACGGCCTGGGTTGTGCCTCGTCCTGCGATTATCCGCGTCTTGCCTCGGACCCGGCTCTGGCCGGCCGGCGCATGATCCTGCTCGACCTGCTGGGATCGGGCTTCAGCGATCGCCCCGCGGGCTTCGGCTATACGATCGAGGACCATGCTCGCACGGTGGCGGAGCTTGCGACCCACCTCGCGCCGGACTCGGTGGACCTCTACGGCCACAGCATGGGCGGTTCCGTGGCGATCGTCGCCGCCACACTGCTGGGCGATAGGGTCCGGCATCTCGTGATGGGCGAACCGAATCTCGATCCAGGCGGAGGGACGTTCAGCCGAAAAGTCGCGGCAATCCCCGAAGCCGACTACGTGGCCCATGGTCACGGGGATCTGGTGAAGGCCGCACGCACGGAGGGCAACAGCATCTGGGCGGCGTCGATGTCCATCAGCGCGCCGTACGCCGTGCATCGCAGCGCGACGTCGCTTGTCGTCGGCGGCGCGCCGACGTGGCGCGAACTGCTCTACGCGATGAAGATGCCGAGAACGATCATTTTCGGCGAAGCTTCCCTGCCGGAGCCGGACACCGAACGCCTGCCGCAGCAGGGCGTGGGTGTCCGCGTCGTGTCGCAGGCCGGCCATGGAATGACCGTCGAGAATCCTGGAGGAGTCGCGTCGGCGTTGCGTGCAGCGCTGCATTGATTCGGCGGTCTGGGATTACCTGCAAGGTTATTGTCTTCGCAAGCTGTGCGATGAACGATGGCGACTATCGACCTGCAGTCCATAGAAGAGAAAAGAAGCGATGCTGTACGCAGAAGACCTCACCGAAGGTCAGCAATTCCAGCTCGGCGAATACACCATCAGTGAAGCGGAGATTCTGCAGTTCGCACGGCAGTACGATCCGGTGCCGATCCATACCGATCCGGAAGCCGCGGCGGCTGGACCTTTCGGCGGACTCATCGCCAGCGGGTTCAATACGATTGCGATCTATCAGCGGCTCATCGTGGAAGCGGTCTGGTCCAAAGTCGCGGCCATCGTGGGCCGTAGCATCGAGGTCCGGTTGCCGGCGCCGGTCCGTCCCGGTACCAGGCTCACCGGCCGGTCGGAGATTCAGAAGATCACGCTCAGGCCGGAACGGCGCGACGCCGTCGTGATCTTCAGGACGGAGCTCACCGATGGCGAAGGCAAGGTCGTGCTCATTCTGGTGCTCGACGTATTGATCCGACTGCGCCCCGGAAAAGCCTAGTCGTTGCTTGACGATGGAGATTGCATCCCTTTAGCATCGTCGTGCTGCTGTGGGGCGCATCGGCCATGGGCCGGAGGGGCATTGCCCGCCTACGACAAGACCAACCGTAGTGCGCGCCCATGCCGAACATCGAGAATCTGAGAAAGCAGGCCAAGCGATACCTGAAGTGGCACCGCGAAGGGTACCATCCCGTTGCGGCGCAGATCAGATCGATGTTGCCCCACTTTCGGGACCTGACCGACAGCGAGATCCTGCAGGCAGGCTTCAAGCTGAACGACGCCCAGGAATTGGTGGCCAGAAAACACGGGTTCGAGACCTGGTTCGCGCTGATCAAAGGGATCGAAACCATGACAGCATCATCGATCAATACTGTCCGAAAGCCCATGATCATCGCCGCAGAGCCGCAGCTCTTCGTCACCGACATGGAAGTGTCCCGTCGCTTCTACTGCGAGAAGTTGGGGTTCGACATTGCCTTCACCTACGGCGAACCGCCGTTCTATGCGCAAGTATTTCGCGACGGTGGCCGTTTGAATCTGCGCAAAGTCCAAGCGCCGGTTTTCGACAGCGGCTTTCGCGCCAGGGAGCGTGACGTGCTCTCGACGATGATCACGGTCGATGATGCCAAGGCGCTGTTCCTGGAGTTCGTGAAAGCTGGCGTGATTTTCCATCAGTCGCTGCGGACCGAACCATGGGGCGCACGGGTCTTCATCGTCGTGGATCCGGACGGCAATCTGATCGGGTTCGCGGGAAGCGCGAACGGGCAGGCTACTGACGAGGCCGCCGCGATCGACTGAAGGGCCGGCCTCTGCGGCGCACGATGCTTTAGCCGCGAGAAGCGGCGCCCATGGCAGGCCTTGATGATCTGGCCACCTCGCCGCGGCTGACCTTCGTGAGGATGAGTTCCGCAGCCTCCTCGCGTTCCGTACGCAGTGACTGGCACAGAGCCTCGACGTCGCGGGTTTCGATGGCGCGGATTTGCTCTCGTGCCCGCTCGATGCCGAGCTGATGGTCGGCATATTCGGGAAAGAGGAGATTCATCATTGGACCGGCGAGCAGCCAGAGGCCCTCGAGGATGCGCAAGGCGATGGGCTGTTGAGCCGCCTCGAAGATCGAAAACGAAAAGTCGCGATTGAGCTCGAGGGCCGTGCGGTAGTCATGCTGGCCAAGCGCCACAATGCGCTGCTCGACGCATTGGGTCAGCGCGTCGACATGGGCCTTGCCCATGTGGGGGAGGGCGGCGCGGGCCGCGAAATCTTCCAAGGGAAGCCGGATCTGATACAGCTCGCGGATCCGGTCGGGCTGCAGGCGAGGGACGAACAACGTCCGGTTACGCCCGAATTCGAGAGCACCCTCGGCGGCTAGGCGATTCAATGCCTCCCGGGCGGGCGTGGGGCTCACTTGCATAAGTCGCGCGAGCGACCGGATCGTCACCTGCTCGCCCGGTTCAAAGGCGCCACCGATCACCGCCCGACGAACGCGTTCGTAGACCTTTTGTCCCAGCGTTTCACTGCGCTCGATGGCGTCCAGTTCGACCATCCCGACTCCAAATTCGTGCAAGCCGCTACCCGAAACCATGCGGCGTGCGGGCGGCGGCGGACCGATGAAACCCGTACCACACAAAATAGCTTTGTCCTCGGGGCCAACTGTAAAAGAAAAACTGTTGTAACAGATAACAAGTCTGTTGTAACAAATGGCCACCGAAAAGCAGAGCGGGGCGGAACATGGCGGGAGATCAAAGGGTATCGACGTATCCGGCAAACAGCGGGGCCGGGTCGGCAGCGTTGTACGAGCGTGCCCTGAAGGTCTTCACGGGCGGCAACACGCGAATCACCTATGTCATGAAGCCCTTTGCGCCCTACGCCTCACACGGTGCCGGCGCCTATGTCTGGGATGCCGACGGCAAGAAGAGCCTGGACCTGGTCAATAACTACTTCTCCCTAATCCATGGTCACGCCCATCCGGAGATCGTGAAGGCCATCACCGATTGTGCGGCGTCGGGCACGGCCTTCGGCTTGCCCACGGAGCGCGAGGTGCTGCTCGCCGAGGAGATCTGCAAGCGGTCTCCGGTCTTCGAGGAGATCCGGTTCGTCGGTAGTGGCACGGAAGCGATGATGACGGCCGTCAAGGTCGCGCGCGCGCATACGGGTCGCCCAAAGATCGCGAAGGTCGAGGGCGCCTACCACGGCGCCTACGACCATCTCGAGATCAGCCTCGATCCGACACCGGAGGTCTGGGGGGCGGGCGATCCGGAGCCTGTCGCCTACGTGCGGGGAACCCCCGCCAATGTGATCGCCGACACTGTGGTGCTGCCATTCAACGATCCAGAACGTGCCGTCGCGTGCATCGAGCGCCATGGCTCGGAGCTGGCCGCCGTCGTTCTCGACCTCCTTCCGTCGAGGGTCGGGCTTGTGGCCGCCACACCCGAGTATCTGAAAGCAGTGCGTGACGTCACGCGGCGCCTGGGCGTCCTGCTGATCGTCGACGAGGTCATCTGTTTCCGGCTGCATCCCGATGGCGCGCATACGCTGTTCGGCGTCGAACCCGATCTGGTCGCCCTGGCGAAGGTGATTGGCGGAGGATTGCCGATCGGGGCAGTCGCCGGCCGGCGCGAGGTGATGTCCGTCTTCGAATGGCGCAATGGCAAACCGTTTCTGCCGGCCGGGGGCACCTTCAATGCCAATCCCCTGACGATGGCCGCAGGTCTCGCCGGGATGAAGATGCTCACGCCCGATGCGCTCGGTCGGCTCAACGCGCTGGGCGACCGGCTGCGTGAGGGGGCAACGTCGGTCATGCGCGAGCTGAAAGCGCCATGGCAGGTGACGGGGCTGGGCTCGCTGTTCCGGCTGCATCCCCATCAACGACCGATCCACGACTACCGGACCTGCTATCCGGCCGCCGCCGAGCGTCTGGCGCTGGAGCGTGTCCATCGTCACCTGCTGGAACACGGCGTCCTGATCACGCCGACAGGGTCGGGCGCGCTGTCGACACCCATGACCGAAGCGGACGTCCAGTACTTCCTGGCGGCGTTGCGCAACGCGCTCATCGCCGTAACGGCCGACTGAACGAGACCAGCCATGAGCTCGATCCGGCTGGAGAATCTGGGCAAGAGCTACGCCGGTGTGCAGGCCGTCCGTGGCGTCGACCTGACGGTCGCCGACGGCGAATTCTTCACGATCCTCGGGCCGAGCGGATCGGGCAAGACGACGCTCCTGACGCTGATCGCCGGGCTGGCGATGCCCACGGAGGGGCGCATCCTGTTCGGCGACCGCGACGTGACGCACGTGCCGACGGTGGGCCGCGGTATCGGGCTGGTGTTCCAGAACTACGCCCTGTTTCCCCACATGACGGTGTTCGACAACGTCGCCTTCCCGCTGTCGGTGCGGAAGAAAAAGCGCGCCGAGATCGAGGATCGTGTCCAGGAGGCGCTGTCGCTGGTCCGCCTGACTGGCTTCGAGAAGCGCAAGCCTTCACAGATGTCGGGTGGTCAGCAGCAGCGCGTCGCCTTGGCCCGCGCGATCGTGTTCCGCCCGACGATTCTTCTCCTCGACGAGCCGCTCGGCGCTCTCGACCGCAAACTGCGTGAGGAGCTGCAGGTCGAACTCAAGGAGCTTCAACGGTCGTTGCGCGTCACGACGCTGCTGGTAACTCACGATCAGGAAGAAGCGCTGTCGCTTTCGGACCGGCTTCTCGTGATCGATAAGGGCACGGTGCAGCAGATCGCGCCGCCGCGCGAGGCCTACCTGCGGCCGGCCAATTCATTCGTCGCCGATTTCCTCGGCATTTCGAATTTTGTCCCGCTGGATGGCGGCAAGGGAGTCGTTCGCCCCGAACGGCTGCAGGTCGAGCTGATCGGAGAGCACGGGAGCAGGGGGCCGAGTGTTACGGCGCCGAATGCGACGGGGCGAGTGCGCGAGGCCGTCTATCTCGGCCAGGTCGTGCGCCTCCATGTGACGTTGGACGACGGCGGCGAGCTGATCGCGGCCGTATCGCCCGCCGGGCCTGCCGCGTTGGCCCAATCTGGCGATGCCGTCGCGGTGTCCTGGCAGCGGGAGCATGTCTGGCCGTTGGAAGCGACTCGATCCGGCGCCGAGGCGGCCCGCCGGGCCGCTTTCCACAAATAGCAATGAACAGCCGATCAAACAGGGGGAAACCATGAAGCGTCGAGATTTCGCCATAGGTGCGCCGTTCGTCATCGCTGCAGCGACCTTGGGGTCCGGGTCGGTCCTGGCGCAACCCAAGGTCATCCGCATGGTCGAATCGGGTGGAAAATCCGGCGAGTCGATCGAGGTGGCCTATATCAAGCCGTTCACGGCCAAGACCGGCGTGCGCGTGTCACGCGAGGCGCCCAATCCCCTCGGGAAGCTGCGGGCGATGGTCGGCAGCGGAAACGTTTCCGCCGCCCTGTTCGAACTCGGCTCGCCCAGTCTGGCGCAGGCCAAAGCGCTCGGCTTGCTCGACAAGCTCGACTGGGCGGCGATCGATCCGCTGCCCATCTTCCCCGAGGCGCGTGACGACTACGGAATGGGCTTCCAGTATTTCTCTACGGTCATGGCCTGGAGGGCCGATGCCAAGGCGCCGGCGACGTGGGCCGATTTCTTCGATGTCGATCGCTTCCCCGGAAAGCGGGCGCTTCCCGATTATCCTCACTATCTGCTGCAGTTCGCGCTGATCGGCGACGGCGTTTCGGCCGACAAGGTCTTTCCCCTCGACGTCGATCGTGCCTTTCGCAAGCTCGAGACCGTCAAGAAGAGCGTTTCTGTCTGGTGGAAGGCCGGGACGCAGCCGCCGCAGCTCCTGAAGGACAACGAGGTCCGATACGCCATCTCCTGGTCCACGCGTATCGTCGACGAGCCCACGCTCCGTTTCACCTACGATCAGGGCATGTACGACATCTCGTGGTTGACCGTGCCGAAGGGCGTCGAGCCTGCGGAGAAGGCGCTGGCGATGAAGCTCCTGCATGAAGTGACGGTGCCGGAGAACCAGGTGCGTGCCACGGAGATCATCAAGCTCAGCGGCAACAGCGTCGATCTCGAGAGGCTGGTCGGCGCTGAGAAGTTCGCGACGTTCCCGACGGCGACCAAGAACAAGGCCAGCCAGTTCCGACAGGACGCCGAATGGTGGCGCATCAACGGCGAAGCCGTGAACAAGCGTTGGGAGACCTTCAAGCTGGCCCTCTAACAATGACCGCGCATGCCGATACCCTCGCGCAGACCAGACAATTCGCCGGGGGTCGCCGGAATATCGCCGGCCCTTCGGCCGACACGTTGCGTGTCTGGCCGCTGCTGATTCTGCTGATCGCGCTGTTCGATCTGCCGCTGCTGTTCACGCTGGGCCTGTCGCTTTACGGCAAGAATGGGTTCACGCTGGCGCACTATGCCGAGTTGCTGAATACGCCGGCCTATCTTGGCGTGATGGCCAGCACGCTGCGCGTGTCACTCATCGCCACCTTGGTCAACGCACTCGTCGGCTACCCCTTGGCCTATTGGATCACAGGCCTCGATCCTCGCCGTCGCGGCATTGCGCTCGCCTGCGTGCTGCTGCCGTTCTGGGTCAGCATCCTCGTCCGCACCTATGCCTGGATCGTGGTGCTGGGAAACGGCGGGCTCGTCAATCGGCTGCTGCAATGGGGCGGCGTCGTCGACGAGCCGATCTCCTTCCTCTACTCGGAGGTCGGTGTGACGATCGGGATGACCAACGTCCTGCTGCCCTTCCTCGTCCTGCCGCTCTACGCAACGATGATGCGGATCGACGGTCGTCTGACGCAGGCGGCATCATCGCTTGGCGCCTCGTCCTGGACCGTCTTCTGGCGCGTATTTTTCCCCCTGACGGTGCCGACCCTGGCCGCCTCGTCGCTGCTGGTGTTCATGCTGAGCCTCGGCTTCTACGTCACACCGGCGATCCTCGGAGGCGGCAAGGTGGCAATGGCAGGCAACCTGCTCGACAGCCTGATCAACCAGATCCCGCGTTGGGAGATGGCCGCGGCGCTGGCGGCCGTATTGCTGGTCATCACCCTTGCAATCTATTTCGCCTATGCCCGCCTTGGCCGATGGAGCAGGGCGTGAGGGAGCAACGTCTCGTGCTTGCAGTCATCGGCGTGACGGCGCTGGCATTCCTGATGATGCCGATCGTGATCGTCGTGCCGATGTCTTTTTCCTCGGCGCAAGCTCTGACGTTTCCACCGCCCGGCTTGTCGTGGCGCTGGTACGACTCGCTGTTCGGCGATCCGGATTGGATGGAAGCCGTTTGGACCAGCCTGGGTATCGCTGCAATCTCTGCGTCGAGTGCGCTTGTGCTCGGCGGATTGGCGGCCTATGGCCTCGACCGCGGACTCCAGCGCTGGCGTTCACTGGCGGAAGCGAACTTCATGGCGCCGCTGATCGTGCCGGGCGTGATCACAGCGGTGGCGCTCTACTTCGTCTTCGCCTGGACCGGCCTGCTGGGAACCTATCTTGGGCTGGTGATCGCCCACACGATCCTGGCAGTTCCCCTGATCATCATCATGATCGGCGCTTCGTTGCGCTCCTTGGACGTCCGCATCGAGCAGGTGGCCTGGAGCCTGGGAGCATCCTGGTCACAGGCGATCGGGCGGGTCGTGCTGCCCACTCTCGCGCCCAGCATCGTTGCGGCGTGGATATTCGCCTTCGTGACCAGCTTCGATGAGATCATCGTCACATCCTTCGTCGCCGGCGCGCAGACGACGGTACCCAAGAAGATGTACGAGGACCTGATCCTCGAGATCACGCCGACCATAACGGCGGTCGCTACTTTGCTGATCGGCACGACCGTTGTCGCCTTGGGGCTCGTCCACCTCTTGCTCAAGCGTGGCCAGTTGCCATCGGTACAGACAGGACCGGCCGCGGGCAGCACACATTCCACGCAGTAGGAAAGTCGGAACTCACCCAGCCGTGGCCTGACGCATGCGGCAGGCTCGGCTCGGTCGGCTGCGGACGCCGACCTATCCCGCCACCAATCCCGCCGCTTCGACGCCCGCGATGCACGCGGCTTCGTCCTCGTCGCCCGTGCCGCCGCTGGCGCCGGCGGCCCCCAGGATGTTGCCCGCGGTATCCTTGATCAGCACCGCGCCGGTCTGCGGCAGGAACTTGCCCTGCGCCGTGGCCGCCAGCGCGCCGAAGAACTGCGGGTTCTCCTTGGCGCGCCCCAGCAACGTGCGGCTGGACGCCCCCATGCCGACCGAGGCCCAGGCCTTGCCGATGGCGACATCGACGCGGAACATGCTGGCGTCGTCTTCGCGTTGCAGCGCCTTCAGGTGTCCTGAAGCGTCGAGCACGGCGACCGCGAGCGGCTTGATCTTCATCTCGCGCGCCTTGGCAAGTGCTGCTTCCACGATCTTGTTGGCCTGGGCGAGGGTGAGGGACGGCATCGTGTCGGTCTCCTTGGACGGCAGCGCTATTGCAGGAGGGGGCACTCTAGCGACGGCGGGCATGAGCAGGAATTCTTATTATCTTGATTGACAAGTATCTTGATTAATAAGAGATATGTGCATTTCCCGAAGGAGACATGTCGATGCTCGTTGTCGTGGCAGCGGCCGCTGCGTTCGCCCTGGCGAGCGTCGGCGGCGGTCTTTACGAGTTCCTGGTCGTCGATCCGTTCTGGCCGAAGCGGCCGGATCTGATCCAGCCGGCACGGGGCGGCATCTCGCGCAAGCGGTTCTGGATCTCAATCCATGTTGCGTTCGAACTCGCCTTGATCGCGGCGATCGTCTTGGCCTGGTCGCAGCCGTCGGTACGCGATCCGCTGCTGGTGGCGCTGGCCAGTCATGCCGTGATGCGCGTCTGGTCGGGCTTCGACTTCATTCCCAAGGCGCTTGCCTTCGAGAAGGCCGATCCCGGCGAAGTCAACCTGTCCAAGGCGCAGGCCTGGACGCGCCGCAGCCGCTTGCGTTTGCCGCTCGATCTGATCACCTGTGGCGGCATGTTGACGGCCTTCGTGGCCGCGGCCCGTCTGGGGTGAGGGCCCGTCTGAGGTGAGGGAATGGCAGGACGAAAGAAGGGCGAAGCAGACATCGAACTGGTACGCCGGGTCGGGGAGCTGATCCGGCGGGTGGGGGCACAAAGCGTCATCGTCAGCCAGACCGTGGCGACGCGCTTTGGCCTCAACACCACCGACCTCGAATGTCTCGACCTGATTCAGCTTCAGGGGCGTGTCTCGGCAGGCGAACTTGCCGCCGCGACCGGCCTGACGTCGGGCGCCGTGACGGCATTGATCGATCGGCTCGAACGGGCAGGTTATGTCGAGCGGGTCGACGATCCGGCCGACCGGCGCCGGGTCCTGGTGCGGATCCGCAAAGGCTCGATCGCCGAGATCGAGAAGGTCTATGCGCCCCTGCAGAAGCGGACTTTCGCGCTCTGGTCGCAGTACAGCGACGCCGATCTCGAGGTGATTGCCGACTTCCTGTCCCGCAACCTCGAACTCAGCAGCAGTTGGGTGGCCGAGTTGCGCGAGGGGGCGTCGAAGCGTAAGTCCCTCTAGACATTGACGAATCCGGGCTTCGCTAGACTCGAAAACCGGCCGTCGGGCCGGACGGGCGCGGTGGAAAATCAACGTGAAAACAACGGGTTGACGGATCGGGTTCCGGTCCGTATTTTCCGCCCGCTTTCGGAATTCCCCCGGCCTCAGCCGGGGCTTTTTGTTGAGTTAGGACCATGAAGATCCGTCATTCTCTCAAGTCGGTGAAGGCCCGTCACAAGGACTGCCGCATCGTGCGCCGCAAGGGCCGCGTCTACGTGATCAACAAGACCAACCCGCGCTTCAAGGCACGCCAGGGCTGACTGGCTGTCTGACGCGACGTTAGCGTCTTTATGAAGAAAGCGGCGGAGGCCTTCGGCTTCCGCCGCTTTTTCATTTGGCGTAAGAGCGATGCATGCAGATGCCGCCGCTCGACCCCGCCATTCTCTCGCGCCGTTCCGAGATCGTGGCGGCGTTGCGTGCCATCGTGCCGGGCGAGGGCGTGATCGACGACCTCGACGGCATGCGCCCCTACGAGTGCGACGCGCTGTCGGCCTATCGGCAGATGCCGCTGGTCGTCGTCCTGCCCGACACGGTCGCGCAGGTCTCCGCCATTCTGCGCTACTGCCAGGACAACAAGGTCAAGGTGGTGCCCCGCGGCGCCGGCACGTCGCTGTCCGGTGGCTCGATGCCGGTGGGCGATGCGATCCTGCTGGGGCTGGGCAAGTTCAACCGCGTGCTCGAGATCGACTACGCCAATCGCTGCGCCCGTGTGCAGCCGGGCGTCACCAACCTCGGCATCACCAAGGCGGTCGAGCACGAGGGCTTCTACTACGCACCTGATCCCAGTTCGCAGATCGCCTGCTCGATCGGCGGCAATGTCGCGGAGAATTCCGGCGGCGTGCACTGCCTGAAATACGGCCTCACCACCAACAACCTGCTGGGCATCGAGATGGTGCTGATGACCGGCGAGGTCGTGCGGCTGGGGGGCAAGCATCTCGATGCCGGCGGCTACGACCTGATGGGCCTGATGACCGGCTCGGAAGGCTTGTTGGGCGTCGTCACCGAGGTGACGGTACGCCTGCTGCGCAAGCCCTCGACTGCGCGGGCCGTGCTGCTGGGCTTTCCCACCGAAGCGGGCGCGGCCGACTGCGTCGCGGCCGTCATTGCCGCCGGCATCATTCCCGGCGGCATGGAAATGATGGACCGGGATGCCGTGAAGTGCGCCGAGGCCTATGTCGGGGCGGGCTATCCGCTCGATGCCGAGGGTCTCCTGATCGTCGAGCTGGATGGACCCGAGGTCGAGGTCGACCATCTGGTCGCGCGAGTCGAGGAGATCGCCCGCGAGCGGGGCGCCACGACCTGTCGCGTGAGCCGCGACGAGCAGGAGCGGGTGCTGTTCTGGGCCGGCCGCAAGGCGGCCTTCCCGGCCGTCGGCCAGATCTCGCCCGACTATATGTGCCTCGACGGCTCGGTGCCGCGCGGCCGACTGGTCGAGGTGCTGAGCGAGATGCGCCAGATGTCGAAGCAGCATGGCCTGCGCGTCGTCAACGTCTTCCATGCCGGCGACGGCAACCTGCATCCGCTGATCCTGTTCGACGCCAATAATCCCGACGAGTTGCGTCGCTGCGAAGAGTTTGGCGCCGACATCCTGCGGCTCTGCGTGCGGGTCGGTGGCGTGCTGACGGGCGAGCACGGCGTTGGCATCGAAAAGCGCGACCTGATGGGGGAGCAGTTCACCGAGATCGATCTCGACCAGCAGATGCGTGTGAAGTGCGCCTTCGATCCTGACCACCTGCTCAATCCCGGCAAGGTGTTTCCCAAGCTGCGCCGCTGTGCCGAGCTCGGTCGGCTGGTCGTGACGCAGAACAAGATCCCGTTCCCCGACATTCCGCGGTTCTGAGAAATGGCAAGTACGATCAAGCCGCGCTCGCCCGCGGAGCTGCGGCAGGCGGTCGAGTGGGCGCTGAACGAGGGCGTGACACTCGACATCCGTGGCAGCGGCGCCAAGCTGGCACTGGGCAAGCCCATGGTCTGTGACCAGGTGCTCGATCTCTCCGGCCTGTCCGGTGTCGTCGATTATGCGCCCGAGGAGCTGGTCGTGACCTTGCGGGCCGGCACACCCCTCAAGGAGGTCGAGGCGTTGCTGGCCCAGCGTAACCAGATGCTGGCTTTCGAGCCGCCCGATCTTGGTCCCTTGCTGGGGCAGCCGGCGGGCGAAGGGACGCTCGTCGGTGCGCTGATGGGCAATCTCGCCGGTCCGCGTCGTCTCTCGGCCGGCGCGGCGCGCGATCATCTGCTGGGTTTCAGCGGCGTCAACGGCCGCGGCGAGGCCTTCAAGTCGGGCGGCAAGGTGATGAAGAACGTCACCGGCTACGATCTCTCCAAGGTCCTGGCCGGTTCCTGGGGGACGCTCGCCGTGCTCGACGAGGTGTCGGTGAAAGTCCTGCCGGCACCCGACCAGACGCGAACGCTGCTGCTGCACGGCCTTGCCGACGAAGCCGCCGTCCAGGCCATGTGTGCCGCCATGGGAAGCCCGCACGAAGTGTCGGGCGCTGCTCACATGCTGGGCAGGACGGCACTGCGCATCGAAGGCGTGGCCCCCTCCGTGGAGGCGCGCCTCAAGGGGCTGCGCGACCTGCTGATGGAGAGCGGCGCTTCCGTGGAAGAGCTGGGCACCCTGGAAAGCCGCGCCTTCTGGCGCGAGGTGCGCGACGTGATGCCCTTGAAGGCCGCGGCCAATGACGTGGTCTGGAAGGTCTCCTGTCCGCCAACCGAAGGGCCGGGCGTGGTGGCGCGCATCCGCGCCGGCTGTCCCGCCGTCGAGGCTTTCTACGACTGGTCGGGTGGCCTCGTCTGGCTGGCACTGCCCAACAGCGCCGATGCCGATCAAGCGCTGGTCCGCGGGGCACTGGGCCCGGCCGGTGGCCACGCCACCCTGATCCGTGCTCCCGAAGCCGTGCGTGCCGAGGTCGCCGTCTTCCAGCCGCCCGCGCCGGCGCTGGCCGCCCTGTCGGCCCGCGTGAAGGAAAGCTTCGATCCCAAACGCCTCTTTAATCCGGGACGGATGGGCTGACGATGCAGACCAACTTCACCCTGGCGCAGCTTGCCGATCCCGAAACCGCGCGCAGCGAACAGATCCTGCGCAAATGCGTGCATTGCGGCTTCTGTACCGCGACCTGTCCGACTTTCGTGTTGCTGGGCGACGAGCGCGACAGCCCCCGTGGCCGCATCTATCTCATCAAGGCGATGCTGGAGGGCGATCGTGCCGCGACGGCACAGGAAGTTCGCCATGTCGATCGCTGCCTGTCGTGCCTTTCCTGCATGACGACCTGCCCGTCGGGCGTGAACTACATGCACCTGGTCGATCACGGCCGGCATCGCATCGAAGAGACCTTTACGCGGGCGCTGCCCGACCGGCTGATGCGTGGATTGCTGGCCTGGCTGATGCCGCGGCCAAATCTGTTCCGCTGGACCATGGTGCTGGGCCGGCTCGCCAAGCCGCTGGCGCCGTTGCTGCCGGCGACCAGTCGCGATGCGGGGGGCGCCACCTTCCTGCCGCGCCTGCGCGCCATGCTGGAGGCTGTACCCGACCGACTGGCGCCGCCCTCGGCGGTTGACCGGCCGCAGACCTTTCCCGCCAAGGGGCTGCGTCGCAAGCGGGTGGCGCTGATGCCGGGCTGCGGCCAGCAGGTGCTGGCGCCCGAGGTCAACGAGGCCACCGTCAGGCTGCTGACGCGCCACGACATCGAGGTGGTGAATGTTGCGGGCTCCGGCTGTTGCGGCTCCTCGGTGCTGCATGTCGGCCGCAATGAAGAGGCCGTCGAACTGGCAAAGCGCAACATCACAGCCTGGCTGAAGGAGATCGACGGGGCCGGGCTCGACGCCATCGTGATCAATGCGTCGGGTTGCGGCACCACGGTCAAGGATTACGGCCACATGCTGGCCGACGAGCCGGAATGGCGGGAGAAGGCGAAACAGGTGGGCCGCCTCGCCAAGGACGTCAGCGAGGTCATGGCCGAGGTCGGGCTCGCGAACGTGACGCCGCAGAACCTCACCGTCGCCTACCATGCGGCCTGCTCCATGCAGCATGGCCAGAAGCTGATCGAACCACCCAAGAAGCTGCTGCGCGATGCCGGCTTCGTCGTGAAGGATGTGCCCGAGGGCCATCTCTGCTGCGGCTGGGCCGGCACCTATCAGGTATTGCAGCCCACCCTGTCGCGCCGCCTGCGTGACCGCAAAGTGGCCAACATCGAGAGCCTGAAGCCCGACGTGATCGCGGCCGGCAATTTCGGCTGCATCGGCAACATTGCCTCAGGGACCGGGATTCCGATCGCCCATACGGTCGAGCTGCTCGATTGGGCGACGGGAGGCCCCAAGCCGGCGGCGCTGGGCTGAATCCTTTCTATAACCAGCTGTCCGAAGGACCCGGAGGCGCGGGTTCCGGTGTATAGTAAGCGCCTTCTTCCTGCCCGAGCGGATCCATGCCGTTCCCTCGCTCATGCCTCGCGGCCGTTGTCGGCCTCATTCTGGCGGCAACGGTCTCGGCTCAGAATATCGGGAGCCGTTCCATGCTCGATACCTTGTTCGCCAAGCTGCAGACGGCGACCGACCCTTCGGCCATCCAGGCGCTGGAAGCGGCGATCTGGGAACAGTGGACCATGGTGCCCGATCCGGCGCAGCGCAGAATGATGCTGCGCGGCATTGCCGAGATGCAGAGCCGCGATTTTCAGGCCGCCGTCACGACCTTCACGCAACTGATCGCGCTCGCCCCCGACCTGGCCGAGGCCTGGAACAAGCGGGCGACTGCACACTGGCTGATGGGCAACTTCACGGCGTCGATCGCCGATATCTGCGAGACGGTGAAGCGCGAGCCGCGCCACTTCGGCGCCTATTCCGGCCTCGGCATGATTCGCGCGGAGCGTGGCGAGGCCGGGCGTGCCGTCGTGGCCTTCGAATTGGCGCGCAAATACAATCCGCACATCGCCGGCATCGATGATGAAATTGCCCGGCTCAAGGCCGAAGGGGGCGAACCGTCCGATCCGCTGGACTGTGGACAACGTACAGCCGGGCACTGACGGGCGACGCCGGCTTGGCGTGCCTCTGGCCCCTAAGCTTGCCGTGCCTCCGGCACGGGGGCACATTGCCAATCATCTGATTCCGAGGGAGTAGGAAATGGCCACGTTGTATGTCGGCGGACGGCTGTTCGACGGCGAGAAGGTGCAAGACGGGCAGGCGGTGCTGGAAGAGGGCGGCCGCATCAAGCGCGTCGCGCCGGCCGGCGAGTTCAAGGGCTTCGCCGGTGAGCGGGTCGACACGACCGGCGGCACCTTGATTCCGGGCCTGATCGACTGCCACGTCCATTCGCTGTCGGGTGCCGAGGGCAATCCCGGTGCGGTGCAGGATCGCATGACGCCGGCGCAGATTACGGTGCGTGGGTTGGAATTCATGCAGCGCACGCTCGACGGCGGCATCACTGCCGTGCGCGACTGCGGCGGCAAGGACTATATGGAATTCGCCATCCGCGATGCGCTGAACGCCGGCCGTTTCCTGGGGCCGACCATGCGCTGTGCCGGTCGCATGATCTGCATGACCGGCGGCCACGGCAACCGCACCGGTCGCGTCGCCGACGGTCCCGACGAGGTCGTCAAGGCGGTGCGCGAGCAGATCCATGCCGGCTCCGACCTGGTCAAGATCATGGCGACCGGCGGCGTCATGACGCCAGGCGTCAATCCCGAGGATGCGCACTACAGCGCCGAGGAGATGAAGGCGGGCATCACTGAAGCGCATCGCTTTCACAAATGCTGCGCCAGTCACGCCCAGGGCGCGCTCGGCATCCTGAACGCCGTGCGCGGTGGCATCGATTCGATCGAGCATGGCATCTTCATGGACGACGAGTGCTGTCGTGAGATGAAGGAGCGGGGCGTCTGGCTGGTGCCGACCCTGGCGGCCGTGAAGAACATCCTCAAGGGCTACGACGATGGCGACCGCTCGATCCCCGACTACGTGATCGAGAAGGCGCGCCGCGTGTTCGATCGCCACATCGCCTCGATCAAGATGTACTACTCGGCCGGCGGGCGCATTGCCATGGGCACCGATGCCGGCACGCCGCACAATCGTCACGGCGAGAATGCGCGCGAACTCGAATACATGTGCGAGATCGGTATCTCGGCGCGCGATTCGCTGTTCTTCTCGACGGCGAGCGCCGCCGACCTGATGCGGCTGGGCGACCATGGCCGTATCAAGGAAGGCAACATTGCCGACCTCGTGCTGTGCGATGGCGATGCCCTGGCCGACATCAAGCAGGCCGCGCGCAAGGAGAACCACCGCATGGTGGTGAAGCGCGGCACCGTTGCGCGCGACAACCGGGCGGCCTTTACTGCGGGCGCGGCCCGCGTCGCGGCCGAGTAAGCCTCGCAGACAGAGCGGGCAGCTAGCGAGCGGCGGGCGGTTCCGGAGATTTCGTGGAAGAGATTTTCTTCATCCTCATCGGGATCGCCTGGGCGCTCGGCACGCCGCTCATCGCCATCATCGCGCTGATCCGAAGCTCGGGGCTGCGCGAGCAGAACGAACGGCTGGCCTCGGAGCTGGCGGCAATTCGCCGCCAACTCGCCGAAGGCCAGCATCTCGGGCCGGCTGCAGAGCAGGCCCTGCCACCGCCGTTCGTGGCACCCATTGCTCCCGCAATCGAACCGCCGACCGTTCCGCTCGAATCGATTCAACCGCCGGTCCCCTCGGAAGAGCCGGCAACGCTGCCGAGACCTCCGGCGGACACCGTCGACGATGTCCCGGCGCCGCTGCCACCGCCACCAGCGGTCGCGCCCGTTTCCGCGGGGTGGGAACAACGGCTGGGTGCACGGGCGTTCCTCTGGATCGGCGCTGTCACGCTGGCCCTCGCTGCGGTCTTCCTGGTCCGCTACTCGATCGAGGAGGGCTATCTCTCCCCCGAAGTGCGCGTCATCCTGGCGGCCCTGTTCGGCTTCGCCCTGATCGGTGGTGCCGAGCGAATGCGCCGCCGCGATGATCGAGTGGCGCAGGCGCTGGCGGCGGCCGGCGTGGCCGCGCTCTACGGCTCGCTGTTCGCGGCGGTCGCGCTCTACGGCATGGTGTCGAAGGTCGCGGCCGGTGGCGCTGCGACGGCACTGACGGCCTTCGGCATGGGCCTGTCGCTGCGACACGGCATCCTCGTCGCCGCCCTGGCGTTCGTCGGCGGCTTCGTGAGCCCGGCGGTCATCAGCACCGGCGAGGCCAACACGCCCGTGCTGTTCGGCTATCTGTTCGCCATCGCAGCAGGCACCCTGGGGGTCATATGCCAGCGGGGCTGGTGGCCCCTGGGATGGGGTGTCCTGGCCGGGGCGGGGCTTTGGACCCTGGTCTGGATGCTGCAGGCATCCGACTTGCCCGAGCTGCACTGGGTCGGCCTGTTCCTGGTCGGGGTGTCCGGCCTGTTCGTCTGGGCGACCTGGCGGCGACTGGCCGAGAAGGAGAATCCATCCAACGAGGTCGCGGCGCTCGTCTGGTCCGCCATGGGCGTCACCGGCGCGCTGCTCGTCGCGCTGATCGTCCAGGACAATGGCGAGCAGACGGCGGGCTGGGTCGCGCTGGCGCTGCATGGCGCCGGTGTCTATGCGCTGGGCCGCTGGACGCCACGCTTCCAGTACGCCGCGGCGCTGGCCCCGGCCCTGTCGCTGGCGGCGCTGGTGCTGTGGTGGCTCGAGGTGATGTACCTGCCTGCGGCTTGGCAGGAAGGGCGCTTTGCGTGGCTCGCGGTCGGTTTCGGTGGCCTTTACGCGGCCGGCGCTTTTGCCCTGCTGTGGAATGCAGCACGGCCAGGCTTCTGGGCGGCCCTGTCGGTGGCGGCAGCGCTGTCGCATTTCCTGGTGAGCTGGTACGTGCTGCGCGGATCGGCGACAGGAACGGCGTGGGGGCTGATCAGCGTTGGCCTCGCGGCCCCGTTCCTGGTGGGAGCGGAGAGGCTGGTGCGCTGGCGCCAGACCATGCCCGGCGCCACCGAGGCACTGGGTTTCCTGGCCGCCGGCGTGGCCTTCTTCATCGGCGCGGCCATCCCGCTCGAGCTCAATCGTGAATGGATCACGGTCGCCTATGCGATCGAGCTCGCGGCCGTGGCCGCGATCGCCGCGCATCTCGGCCTGGTGTCGCTGCGCCAGCTCTGCTGGCCGCTGCTGGCGGTCGTCGTCGTGCGCTTCGTGATCAATCCCGAGATCCTGAAATACCCGCTGGGCGTGACGCCGATCCTCAACTGGATCCTCTGGGGCTACGGCATCGCCATCGCAGCCCTGGTCGTGGCGCTGCGCTTCCTGCGGCCGACCGGCGACTATCGCCTGATCCGGGCCGTCGAGGGGGCTGCGGCGTTGCTCGTCTTCGTCCTGCTGACCCTGGAAGTGCGCAGCCTGTTCCAGCCGGCGTCGATGGATCGGATCGGCTCCGACTTCCTGGAGCGGGCCTTCTATGTCCTGGTGTGGGGCGGCTTCGCCCTGGCGGCACTGTGGTGGGCGCATCGCGGGCGCGACCCGGTGGCGCTGTGGGCCTGGCGCCTCAGCGGTGCCGCGGCGGCCATCCTGGTCCTCGTCGTGCAGGTCGTGGTCGGCAATCCCGTGTTCGAGCAGGCCTCCATCGGTTCCCTGCCGATCCTGAACGGGCTGTTGCTGGCCTATGCGGTGCCGGCGGTGATGGCGGCCGTGGCGCGGCGCTGGATCGGCGTCGAGCCGGACCGGCGCGTGGCGGTCCTGGCCGAGGTCACGGCGTCTATTCTGGCCTTCGTCTACGTCTCTTTCGAGGTCCGCCACCTGTTCGATCCGCAGTTCGAGCGGTCGGGCTTCGCCGCCGAGGGGCTGGAGCTCTACACCTATTCGGTCGTCTGGCTGCTGTTCGGCGTCGCGCTGCTGGCACTGGGCTTCCTGCGCCAGGCGGCGGCGCTCAGACATGCCGGCATGGTGCTGGTCTGCATCGTGGTCGCCAAGGTGTTCCTGATCGACATGGCCGGCCTTCAGGGCCTGTTGCGTGTCTTCTCCTTCCTCGGCCTGGGGGCGGCGCTGATCGGCCTGGGCTATGCCTATCGACGCTTCGGGTTCGACAGCAAATGAGCGAGACCCTGTTCCCCGAGACGAAGCTGTCGCTCGATGCGCTGCGTGCGCTGCAGCTCGAGCGGCTGCGCAGCGCGGTGCGGCATACCTATGACAACCAGGCCGCGTATCGCGCCAAATGCGAGGCGGCGGGCATCCATCCCGACGCGCTCCACACCCTCGACGATCTGCGGCGGTTTCCCTTCACCGCCAAGAGCGACCTGCGCGATGCCTATCCCTTCGGCATGCTGGCGATCCCGCGCGAACGCTGTGTGCGCCTGCATGCGTCGAGCGGCACCACCGGCCGCCCGACCGTGGTCGGCTACTCGGCACACGACATCGCGACCTGGGGCGAGCTGATGGCGCGTTCGCTGCATGCCGGCGGCGCGCGGCCGGGCGACATCATCCACAATGCCTACGGCTATGGCCTGTTCACCGGCGGTCTCGGTGCCCATTACGGCGCCGAGCGACTGGGCTGCACGGTCGTGCCGATGTCGGGCGGGTTCGGCGAGCGACAGGTCCAGCTGATCCGCGAGTTCGGCGCCAGGGTCGTGCTGATGACGCCGTCCTATATGCTGGCGATCGCCGACGAATTCGAGCGGCAGGGAATCGATCCGCGCTCGACGGCGATGCGTATCGGCATCTTCGGTGCCGAACCCTGGACCGAAGGCATGCGCGCGGAGATTGAGCGGCGGCTTAGTATCGATGCCGTCGACATCTACGGCCTCAGCGAGGTGATGGGGCCGGGCGTGGCCTGCGAGTTCGTCGAGACCAAGGACGGGCCGACGATCTGGGAGGATCATTTCTATCCCGAGATCATCGATCCCGAGACCGGGGCGCCGGTGGCCGACGGCGAGCCGGGCGAGCTCGTCTTCACGACGCTCACCAAGGAGGCGATGCCAGTCATCCGCTATCGCACGCGCGACCTGACGCGGCTGCAGCCGGGTTCGGTGACGGCAATGCGGCGCATGGCCAAGATCACCGGCCGCAGCGACGACATGCTGATCGTGCGCGGCGTCAATCTGTTCCCCAGTCAGGTCGAGGAGCAGATCCTGCGCGATCCCGTGCTCAGCGGGCACTATCTCATCGAGCTGTCGCGAAGCGGGGCGCTCGACGACCTGCTGGTCCGGGTCGAGGCGCGCGAAGCGTTGGGCGGCGGCGCCGAAGCGCGCTCGGCTCAGAATCTCGTGCTGCGTCTGAAGGGGATGTGCGGCCTGTCGGCGACGGTCGATGTCCTGCCGCCGGGCTCGATCGAGCGGTCCCTCGGCAAGGCCCGCCGGGTAATCGATAAGCGTCCGAAGGACTGACGGAGCGCGGGGGCGAGTGGGTATCGCGGCCGGTCAGAGCCCAGCCGCCAGCCTTACTCTTGCCTTTATCAGGCCGGGGTCGTCCGGCAACTGGCTCATCTGTGCCGGTACCATGCTGGCAGGCTTGGGCGGCGTGGAGGCCTTGGCCCGCGCCAGGGTGGCGTCGACGACCACCGCGAAGGTCAGGATCGTAGCGGCAATGACGAGATAATCGATCCAGGTCAGGCGGTTACCGCGGAACTTGCCGACGGCAGCCACGCTCTTCTGTTCGCTCTTGTTCTGGCCGTTTTCCACGATGGGCCTCTCGAAGCTGGTCTGGAAAGACTACGGATGGGATCGATCCTTCATCCCTCCGCTTTCCGTCCCAGAAGAGGCTAGACATAGGCAATTCGAAGAATGTTTGTGGCACCCGGCGTGCCGAACGGGACACCGGCGGTGATGACCAGGCGCTGGCCCTCCTTGGCCACGTCCTCCTGGCGGGCGATGGTGACGGCACGCTGCACCATGTCAGCGAAATTATGGGCATCCTCGGTCTGCACCGGATGGACCCCCCAGGTCAGCGTCATGCGCCGGGCCGTATCGAGATTGGGGGTCAGGCAGAGGATGCGCACGTCGGGCCGTTCGCGGGCCGCCCGCAGGGTCGTCGAGCCGGTATTGGTGTAGGTGACGATCGCCGCGGCCGAGAGCGTATGGGCGCACTGGCGGGCGGCGGCGCTGATGGCGTCGGCGGTGGTCGCTTCGGGTTCGCGACGGCTGGCATCCATCAGGCGGCGATAGAGCGGGTCGGCTTCGACGCTGCGCAGGATGCGGTCCATTATCGTCACCGCCTCGAGCGGATAATCGCCCGAGGCGGACTCGGCCGAGAGCATCACGGCATCGGTGCCGTCATAGACCGCCGTTGCCACGTCGGAAGCTTCGGCGCGCGTCGGCGTCGGTGAATGGACCATCGAGTCGAGCATCTGCGTCGCCACGATGGCCGGACGTCCGGCGACGCGGCAGGCCGCGAGAATGCGCTTCTGCAGCGGCGGGACGGCCTCGGGCGGCATCTCCACGCCGAGATCGCCGCGTGCCACCATGATGCCGTCGCTCTGCTCGATGATTTCGTCGAGATGCTCGATGGCCTGCGGCTTCTCGAGCTTGGCCATGACGGCAGCACGCCCGGCCACCAGTTTCTTCAGCTCGGCGATATCGTGGGCACGCTGCACGAAGGACAGCGCCACCCAGTCGACGCCGAGCGACAGGCCGAACGTCAGGTCCTTGTGGTCCTTCGGCGTCATCGGGGAAAGCGGCAGAATCAGGTTGGGCAGATTGACGCCCTTGCGGTCGCTGATCAGGCCCGCGACCTCGACCTCGGCATCGATCGTCTTCTGATCGTGCGCGACGATGCGCAGCCGGACCTTGCCGTCGTCGACCAGCAGCACGCCGCCGGGTTCGGCGGCCTTGAAGATTTCCGGATGCGGCAGCGGGATGCGCTTGGCCGTCCCTGGAGCGGCATCCATGTCGAAGCGCAGCTTCTGGCCTTTTTTCAGCTCCATAGGACCCTTGGCAAAGGTGCCGAGGCGCAGCTTCGGGCCCTGCAGGTCCATCAGGATCGCGATCGGGTGCTTGAATTCCTGTTCCAGGGCGCGGAGCTGCTCGACGCGTTGGCGATGATCCTCGGGCTTGCCGTGACTGAAATTCAGGCGAAAGACGTCGGCGCCCGCCTCGAACAAGGCCCGCAAGCGCTCGGGGCTGGAGGTGGCGGGGCCGAGCGTGGCGACGATCTTGGTGAAGCGTTCCCGATACATGATTCCAGTCTACTTCTTTGGCGACGACACTTTGAAGTCGCCTGCCTGTTCGTAGACTTTGACGACGGCCGCGTCATCCAGCTTGCCCCAGCCGGCTCCCGCAGCGGCAATGAACAATTGATGCGCTGCGGCGGCCAACGGCAGCGGCAGCCGCAGTTCGTGGCCGGTGTCGAGCACCAGGCCGAGATCCTTCACGAAGATCTCGACGGCGGAGAGCGGTGTGTAGTCGTCGTCCAGCATATGCGGCACCCGATTGCCGAACATCCAGGAATTGCCCGCGCTGGCCGAGATCACTTCGTAGACCGCACGCGTATCGGCACCGGCCTTGGCGGCCAGCGCCACCGCCTCCGCGGCGGTGGCGATATGCACACCGGCCAGAAGCTGGTTCACCGTCTTCACCAGCGAACCGATGCCTGCCTTGTCTCCCAAACGGAAGACCTTGGCCGAGGTTGCCGACAGGATCGACTCTGCGGCGGCAAAAGCCTTGGCGCTGCCGGAGGACATGAAGGTGAGTTCGCCCGACTCGGCCCGGGCACGGCCCCCCGACATCGGGGCGTCGAGCAAGTGATGGCCGCTGGCAGCGAGACGCTCGTCGAGCTTGCGGACGAACGCTGCAGGGCAGGTGGCGCACTGCATGACGAGGCCATCCTTGTGCAGCGCCGCGGCTGCGCCGTCTTCACCATAGAGCACGGTCTCGACTTGCTGGGCATTCACCACGGCGATCACGACCGCGTCGGCCCGCCATGCCGCTTCGGCAGGCGTCGTCGCGACAGTGCCACCGGCTGCAACGAAAGCCTCGCGGGCGGCGGCACTGGGATCGACACCGATCACCTCGTGTCCGTGTTTCAGCAGGTTCTTGGCCATGCCGAGGCCCATCGAACCCAGGCCGATGAAGGCGACGATAGGGGTGTTCTTGTCCGTCATGGCTCAGGCCTTGATGCCGTACTTTGCCGCCCAGCCGAGACCGGCACCGGTCGTCGTCTTGGGTTTGTATTCGAGCCCGACATAACTCTGGTAACCCAGTCGATCGAGCACATCGAGCAGGTAGAGGTGATTGGCTTCGCCGACATCCGGCTCGTTGCGGTCGGGGTTGCCGGCGATCTGGACATGCGCCGTGATCGGGAACAGTCGCTCCGTGCGCTTCTGGAGGTCTCCCTCGGTGACCTGCAGGTGGTAGAGATCCAGCTGCAGGCGCAGATGCGGTGCGCCGACCTCGTCGATGATGGCCTTCACCTGATCGGTGGTGTTGGTGAAGTAGCCCGGAATGTCCCGGTGATTGATCGGCTCCAGCACCAAGGTGATGCCGCTTTTAGCGGTACGGTCACAGGCCTTCTTGAGATTGGAGACGAAGGTGCGGTGCATCGCCTGTGGATCTGCACCAGGGGCGATCATGCCGGACATGATGTGCAAGGTTCGGCATTCCAGGAGCTGGGCGTACTCCAGGGCCTTCTCGAGCGCTGCCGCGAACTCGGCCTCGCGGCCCGGCAGGGCGGCTAGCCCGCGCTCGCCCTTGCTGGCATCGCCCGGCGGCAGGTTGAACAGGGCCTGGGTAAGCCTGTACTTCTTGAGTTCTGCGGCGATATCCGCGGCCGGCGCCTCGTAGGGGAACAGGATCTCGACCGCCTTGAAGCCGTGGCCGGCGGCAGCGCCGAAGCGCTGAAGGAAGGGGACTTCCTGGTAGATCCACGAGAGGTTGGCAGCGAGCTTGGGCATGCTTGATGATCCGGGAGAGGGCCAGTCAGGACGGCCGATTACGAGGGAAAGGCTTCTTCGACGTCGCGCACCTGGGCGTCCGACAAGGTTCGCACCTTGAAGCCCTGCAGCAGCAGGTGGAGCTTGGCCGTCTCCTCCAGCTCCTCGATCGAGGCCGAGGCTGCCGACAGGGAGGTGCCGGCGACGACCGGGCCGTGATTGGCGAGCAGCACGGCACGATGGCCCTTGGCATAGTCGCGAATGGCGTCGGCCAGCGCAGGGTCACCCGGCTTGAAGTAGGGCACCAGCGGCAGCTTGCCGACGCGCATCACGAAGTAGGGCGTGATCGGTGGCAGGGTGGTTTCCTGGTTGTGATGGCACGACGGATCGAGGCAGGAGACGGCCACTGCATGCGTGCAATGGAGGTGCACGATGGCCCCGTCCTTGGGGCGCACATCGTAGACCGAGCGATGCAGCAGGGCTTCCTTGGTCGGCGGATCGCCCCCGACATGCTTGCCCGAAAGGTCGAGCTTGGAGAGCTGACCGGGCTCGAGTTCGCCCAGCGACGAGTTGGTCGGCGTCATCAGCCAGCCGTCTGCGACACGGGCGCTGATGTTGCCCGACGTACCGGGGCAGAGGCCGCGGGCGGCGAGCTTGGCGCCCAGTGCGCAGATCGCGTCGCGCATCTTGCTTTCGGTGGTGCTCATAGGCGCTCGAAGGCTTTGGTGAAGAAATCAGGGGCGCCGAAATTGCCGGATTTCAGCGCCAGCAGCAGGGGCTTCTGGGCGACCGACGCCGTCCAGGGCACCCCGGGATCGATTTCGGGCCCGATGCGCAAGGCCGTGACATCCAATGCGCCGACCACGGCGCCCGACGTTTCGCCACCGGCGACCACCAGCCTGCCAACACCCGAGGCGACCAGCCCGCGCGCCAGGGCCGCCATCGTCCTCTCGATCGCCTGGCTCGACGCTTCGATCCCATACTTGGCCTGCAGCGCTTTCACGGCATCGGGCTTGTCACTGGCCGAGAGCAGGACGGGGCCATTGTCGAGCTTGCCCTTGGCCCAATCCAGGGCCTTGGCGGCCACGTTCTCGCCGCGGCAGATCGCGTCGGTATCGAGCGCGAGATGAGCACCCTTGAAGGCTGCGATCTGCCCCAAGGTGGCGGCGGAGCAGGAGCCGGCCAGCACTGCGGCCGCGCCCTCGATCTTCGGCAGGGCGTCGGCACCGGCCTTGTGCGCCAGCAAGCCGCGGCGGCGATAGGCGGCAGGCAGCCCCAGCGCCACACCGGAACCGCCGGTCACCAGAGCATCGTCGCCGATCGCCTCGCCGATGATGCCGAGATCGGTATCGGCCACCGCATCGACCACGACGTGGCGTGCCCCGTCCGCTGCGAGCTTGTCGAGGGCAGCCCTCAAGCTCGCTGATCCGGCTTGTACCTGTTTCAGCGGCACGAGGCCGACCTTGTGAGGGGTCTGGCGTGCCAGCACGCGCACAAGGCTGGCGTCGGTCATCGGCGTCAGCGGATGGTGCCGCATGTGCGAGTCCGAAAGCAGCACATCGCCGACGAAGAGATGGCCGAAGAAGATGGTGCGGCCGTTCTCCGGAAAGGCAGGGCAATAGATCGCCTGCCTGGCCTTCAGGGCATCGAGCAGCGCATCGCCGACCGGGCCGATATTGCCCGCGTTGGTCGAGTCGAAGGTGGAGCAGTACTTGAAAAAGAAGCGGACACAGCCTGCCGCCTGCAACGCGTCGAGCGCCGCCAGGGACTGCGCGACCGCCGCTTGGGCGGCAATCGAGCGCGTCTTCAGCGCAACGACGACCGCATCGACGTCCTCGGGAATCGCGCCCTCGGCCGGCACGCCGATGGTCTGGATGGTCCGCATGCCGTTCTTGACCAGCATGCCTGCGATGTCCGTGGCGCCGGTAAAGTCGTCGGCGATTACCCCGAGAATAGCCATGGACCGACGTTAGGCGATGACCGTTGCAGTCATCCAGAACTTTCGACGTCGGGCACGGCGGCGGGCCTCGTCTTCGCCATCGTAGTGATGCAGCGGCGGCGCGGGGTCGAAGGTGTCGCTGATATCGAGCGAGTTGACGTTGACGATACCGATCGCCTTGCCGTCGTCAGCCATGACGGCGCCGACATAGGCGCCGCACTTGGCGCAGAGCAGATAATCGGTGATGCCGAGGCCGAAGCGATAGCGCGACAGGGCGCCGGATGCGGCACGGAATTCGACCGATCCTGCGGGATCGCCCAGGGTGCGCGCGCCATGGCGGCGACAGAAGCTGCAGGCGCAACGGCCCACGCGCATTTCCTCGGGTGCCTTGTTGGAGGTGAAAGTGATCTCCACGGCGCCGCAATGGCAGGATCCAGGGTAGGTCGTCATGATCCGATGGGGGTGGGCGCAATCAAGGTGGCTCTGAAATCGTTGACGTTGGTTCGGGTCGGGCCGGTGACGATGCTGTCACCGACCAGACCGAAGAATCCGTGCCCGTCATTGTCGTCGAGCATCGCCTGCGGATCATGGCCCTTGGCGCGCGCGCGGGCCAGCGTGTCGGGGCCGAACAGGGCGCCCGCGATATCCTCGGCGCCATCGACGCCGTCAGTGTCGGCGGCGAGGCCCCAGACACCGGGGGCGCCGTTGGCGGCGATGGCCTCGGCCAGCAGGTATTCGACATTGCGGCCGCCGCGGCCCTTGCCGCGTAAGGTGACGGTCGTTTCGCCTCCCGACAGGACCACGACCGGCTTGCCGCCGCGCTTCAGGAGGTCGAGGGCCTGGCGGGCGTGGGCAACGCCGAGATCGCGCGCTTCGCCTTCGAGATTGTCGCCCAGCATGATCACCTCGCAACCGCGCTGCCGGCCGACCGCGGCGGCGGCCTCGAGCGAGCGCTGAGGTGTGGCAACCATGATGGTCTCGACTTTGGCCAGCCGAGGGTCGTCGGGCTTGGGCGTTTCCTCGACCTTGCCGGCGGCGCCGGCCTTCAGGTGTGCGAGGACCGATGCCGGCGGATCGATACGATACTTCGCCAGCACGGCCAGGGCGTCGGCGAACGTCGTCTTGTCGGCAACGGTCGGGCCGGAGCCGATGACGCCGGGATCATCGTTGGGCACGTCGGAAATCAGCCATGACAGGACGTGCGCAGGTTGCGCAGCGACGGCAAGCCGGCCGCCCTTGATTGCCGAGAGGTGCTTTCGCACGGTGTTCATTTCGACGATGTTGGCGCCCGACTTCAGCAGGGCACGATTGACGGCTTGCTTGTCCTCCAGGCTCAGTCCGGGCGGCGGCAGAGACAGCAGGGCGGAGGCGCCGCCGGAGATCAGGCACAGCACGAGGTCGTCTGCCGTGAGGCCCTGCACGCGCTGCAGGATCCGGGCCGCCGTTTCGCGGCCCCTGGCATCGGGCACCGGATGGGCGGCTTCGACGATTTCGATGCGTTTGCAGGCCTCACCATAGCCGTAGCGGGTCACGACCAGCCCCTCGAGCGGATGCGGCCACTGATCCTCGACAGCCTTGGCCATGGCGGCGCTGGCCTTGCCGGCGCCGATGACGACAGTCCTGCCTTTTGGCGGCTGCAGCTTGGCAATGAAGGGGGCGAGGCAGGTTTCGGGGCGGGCGACGGCAAGGGCGGCGTCGAACATGGCGCGCAGAAGGGCGCGGGCGTCAGCATCTTTCATTTGGCCGATCTTCGCACTATAGGGGCGCGATGCAACATTTGCTGGCGTCCGACGACCCGCCGCCCTTTTCCGTCGTCAACGAGAAGGGCAGGGCGCCTTTGCTGCTGCTTTGCGACCATGCCAGCAAGGCCGTGCCGAAAGCGCTGGGCGATCTCGGT
>MKRV01000109.1 GCA_001897995.1 Alphaproteobacteria bacterium 65-37
GTGCTCTTCCTCTCCGCCAAGAATTCGAGCGAGCCGTTCGCGCAGTTCCGCTGTGCCCGCCACGACATTCGTGGAGGGGAGATTCGCGAATTGGGGCGGTATCGGCGCCAGTTGCTCCGCATGTCCGAGGGCGGCATCGGCTTCCCGCCACTGCTCGCCTTTCAGATGCTCGAGGAAGCTCTGAAGGTGATAGCTCTCGCGTCGGTTCAAGGGACGCTTGTGACCGTCGACCGCGCTCAGGAACTTCTCGAACCGGCGGGTTAGGTCGGAGAGTTCGCGCCGTGGATCGTCAGCTTCGGTCGCCGTGCTCATGCGGAGATGGATGCCACAAGACGCCTGCAAGGAGAAGTCACGATCTCTGGGCCAGGCCCTACCCAAGCCCCGACAACGTTTCAAAAGCGCCAAGGCGGCATCGTCGCCCGACCTGCGCCGCGTCACCGCAGTCGATCGGCGGCCTGCGCGATGACCTTGAGCTTCTCTTCCGCCGACGCAGTGTTGCAGATGGGATTGTCGGCAAAGGTCGCAAAACCGCAATCCGGGTGGAGCAGCAGGCGCTCGCGGCCGAACAGGTCAATGGCCCGCGAAATTTTCGCGGTGACGTCCTCGATCGATTCGGCTTCGGCGCACTTCTGATTGACGACACCCACCCCGATCCGCGCCTCGTCTGGAAGGGCTCGCAGGATCTCCATCTCGCCGGCACGCGGCGTGCACATCTCGAGCAGATATGCTCCGACCCGCATCTCGCGCAGGGTCGCGAGCAGAGGCCGATAGTCGCCGGTCAAGGCGACCGACTCGTCGGGCGTCCAGTTGCCGCGGCAGACATGCAGCGCGATGCGCCCGCGCGGCATGCCGTCAACCACGGCGTTGACGAGGTCGCGCGCAAAGCCGAGCTCGTGCTCGGGGTCACGCGTTTCCGAGAGAGCCCCGCACATGAAGCTCGGTCGGCTCTTGGGCCCGCTGAACACCACCTCCGACAGCACCGGCTCGTCGAACTGAACCAGCGCGACGCCAGCCCGAAGCAGATCCGCCAGTTCGGCGCGCAAAGCCGCAACGATATCCTGGGCAAGCTCCTCGCGAGTCTCGTAGGCACGCTCGGACAGGCACTCCATCCACATCGTGCGGGTGAGCAGATACGGCCCGGGCAGCGCCACCTTGATCGGCTTGCCGGTCAAGGTCCGCAGGAAATCGAACTCGTGGAGAGCCAGCGGCCGGCTGCGCGCGATGCGGCCCAGCACTGCGGGATGACGGACGTCGGCGGCAGGAACGTCGAGTGCGCGCAGCTCACGCTCGAACTCCTCGGGATGGTCGACCAGCGGCAGCAGGTCGGTAAGCGGGATGAGCTGGCAATTGTCGAGCCGCGTCGCCACGAAGCTCGCATAGGAATCGCGCCGCTGCTCGCCGTCGGTCATCACGCCGACGCCTGCCCGTTCCTGCGCGGCGGCCGCGAGCCGCACGGCATCGTTGGCCGTCTCATGAAAGGCGGCCTCGTCGAGCCGGCCTTCGACGTGGGCATGCATGCTCTCGACCATCCAGCGCGGCCTCGGCCAGCTGCCGATCCCCATGACCGCGAGCGCCGGCACCGGCGGCGGCACGACGGCCGGACGGTCCGCCGTCACCGCCACGACAACGCGGGAGGCTGGCCTCTCGGCCGTCGGGGATTGCGGCGACGACGGCGCCGCGGCCACGTTGGCACCTCCCCGCTCTTCCAGCTTGCCCTTGCAGACGAGGAAGCTGCGCTGCTTGCCGACCTTGGTGAATGACACGAGTTCGTTGGAGGTCAGCCGGCACCACGCCGGCAGGTCCTCGTCGACCGAGATCTCGGTCGACAGGATCTCCAGAAGCTGGCCCCGTGCCATCGGATCGATGTGCTTGCGGATCAGCAGCAGCAAGCCGTTGCCGCAATCGAGATCGCCGCCGTCGAAACTGACATCGGGCGACAGGGGATGTCGGTCGTTGGGCTTCATGCGTCGGCTCCGCGGTTGCCGGAAGAGTCCGTGGCGCCGTACAGAAGCCGGAATGCCGGCTGGTCGAAGCGCTCGACGGGAAGGTCAACGATACAGCGGCCGTGCGACAGGCCCACGACACGGTCGGCATAGGCGCGCGCGAGCTGGACCTGGTGAAGGCTGCAGACGACGCCCACCCCGTCCGCGCGGGCGACGCCTTGCAGCAATTCGAGTACGCCGGCACCTGCTGCCGGATCGAGGCTGGCTACAGGCTCGTCGGCCACGATCAGGCTCGGTTGCTGCGCCATCGCCCGCGCGATCGCCACGCGCTGCTGCTGACCGCCCGACAGTGTATCGGCGCGCTGCGTCGCCTGGCGAAGCAGGCCCACACGGTCGAGGCATTCGAGCGCGAGCAGCCGGTCGGCGCGGTCGAAGCGGCGGAGGCAGCCACGCCAGGACGACACATGGCCAAGCCGCCCAGCCAGCACATTGTCGAGAGCGGAAAGTCGGCTCACGAGATTGAACTGCTGGAAGACGAGGGCGACGCGTCGGCGCGCCCTCCCCTGCAAGACGGCGATATCGTCGCCGTCGACGCGTACCTGCCCCCGGTCCGGCGCCAGCAGGCCGGTCAGGCAGCGGAACAGCGTCGTCTTGCCGGCGCCGCTCGAGCCGAGCACGGCGACGAACTCGCCTTCGCCCACCCCGAAGGTCACATCGTCGATCGCCGGACGGCCGTCGAAGGTCTTGGTGACGCCGATGGCCGAGAGGCGCGGTGAGCGGGCTTCGCCCGGTCCCGCTGCTCTTGTCTTTGCCACCGATGCGGCAACGGCGAACGCCTCGCTCATGACCGGATCAGGCGCCGACGCAGCCACGCCGAGAACTGGTCGAGCACAGTAACCACCACGAGGATCATGGCGATGATGGTGAATAGGCGCGGAAAGTCGAGCAGGTCCATGCTGTTCTTGAGTTCCAGGCCGATTCCCCCGGCGCCGACCACGCCCAGCACAGTGGACGCCCGGATGTTGAACTCCCACCAGAAGAGCGTGGTCGACAGCATCACCGGCAGGATGTCCGGCACCAAGGCATAGGTGATGGCTGTAAAGCGGCCGGCCCCGGTCGTCCGCACCGCCTCGAGAGGACCGAGGTTGGCATTCTCGACATGATCGGCGAAGAACTTCGCGGCGCTGCCCCAGGTATGCAGGGCAATGCCCAGCACTCCGGCAAACGGCCCCAACCCCACGGCCGCGACGAACAGCAGGGCGAACACGAACGAATCTATGCCGCGTAGAGCGTTGAGGAACCAGCGCACCGGATAGTAGAGCGTGGGCCACGGCGTGATGTTGCGGCTGGCGAGGATCGCCAGGGGAATCGCGAACAGGGTCGCGAGCGTGGTGCCGAGGGCGGCCATGGCGACGGTCTCGGCGATGCGCAACGTGAAGAGCGGAACCTCGCTCAGGTCGGGCGGCCAGGCCGAGGCGATCCAGACTCCGAGTTTCGGCAGCCCGCTCGCCAACCGCCCGAGATCGACGCCCGCGAGGTCCCACGACACGGCATAGAACGCGACGACGATCGCGCTCACGATCCAGAAGCGGAGGCGCCGGGCGCCGAAGCCGTGCCGTCCGGCCTCGAGATCAGCGAGCGCCCTCTCGGCCGCACTTGGCGTCACCGGGCCTCCTTCGCGCGGCCACGTCCGTCAGGCAGCATCTCACGTCCTGGCTTTGATCTTGCCGACCGCGATGCCGGCCTTTTCGATCATGTCGTAGCTGGCATGCGTTGCCGGCACGAAGCCGGTGTAGCGGGGCGGCAGCAGGGTCTTGGCCTGCTCGACGGTGATGGCGGTCAGGATCTTCTGCACCTGCTCACCGAGCTCCTTGGGCGCGCTGCCCGGCAGGGCGATGGCGTCGTTGGGCAGCGGATCCGAGGTCCAGACGATCTTGTTGGCGCCTTCCTTAATGCGGCCGCTGGCGATCATGGCGTTGCGGTTGCGGTCGAAGTCGGTCGCCAGATCGACCTGCCCCGCACTTACCGCCACTTCGTTCGCCGGATGGGTCGCCCCCTCGCTGTACTTCCAGAACGTCTTGGGATCGATCTTCCAGACCTCCTTGGCGTAGAAGGTCGGCACCAGCCAACCCGAGGTCGAGCCGATATCGGCAAACGAGATCGACTTGCCGCGCGTATCGTCCGGGAACCTGGCGACCTGCAGGTCGGGCCGGGCGATGATGATGGCGTGATAGACCGGCTTGTCGTCGTATTTGACCGTCGCCACGGCCTGGCAGTTCGTCGCGGCGTTGGCGATGACGTAGCCCCAGGGGCCCATCCAGGCGACGTCGAGCTGCCCGGACCCCATGGCCACGGCCATGCCGGCCCAGTCGGTCGTCGCGACGAGGTCGAAGTCGGCGCCGAGTTCCTTGGCGAGGTGAGCAAACAGCGGCGTGTAGGCCTTCTTCGTGTCGTCGGCACTGGGCAGCAGGGGGCCGACGCCGAAGCGCAGCTTCTTTTTCGCCTGAGCGATCGCCGGGCTGCCGTGCAGGGAAAACGCGCCGAGGGAAGCTGCCCCGAGCCCGACCGAGCCGGCAATGAAGCGCCTGCGGTTGCTGGTCATCGTCCCGATCCCGTTCAGTAGCTCACGCTCGGGCAGGCCTCGCCCATGAATTCCACGAGCTTGGCGCCGCCCACGACGATGGCGCCGTCGACCAGGTTGTTCTCGTCGAGCTTGCGCTTCTTGAAGCAGGGCGAGCAGACATAGATCTCCCCGCCGGCCTCGACGAAGCTCTTCATCAGATCCTTGAGCGGCGCGAAACCTTCCTCGTGCACGTCGTCGGCATAGCCCTTCTGCGAGAGCCGCGTGCCTTCGATCGACAGGAAGACAAGGGTCTTCTTGTCGGACGCGACGGCGGCATTGGCGACGACGAAAGCGACCGTGGCCTTGTCGGTGTCGTTCTTGGCGTGGGTCAGGCTGACGACGAATTGTCCGGGCATGTTGTCTTTCCTCCTTGAATGAAAACTCTGTCTTCGGCGCTGCGGCCGTTCTCAGCTCCAGGCCTGACGGGACCGGATCCAGAAGCTGCTGGTGGTCGGGTCGTGGGCGAGCAGGTCGTTCTGCGTCAGCCGGCACCAGGCCGGAATGTCGTGCGGTGCAGAGATGTCGAGAGCGATCACCTTGAGCACACCGCCCGGCATCGCCCGCAGACGCTTGCGCAGATCGAGCACGAGCGGGCCACAGCCGAGATGGCCGGCATTCCATTCCGCGTCCGCATGAAGAGACTGGTCCAATCGAGACTCGCCGGCCTGCCGTTTCGACGTGCTTTTTGCATCCCGCCCCGCCACCGATCGCCATGGACCGGAGAGGGCAAGAGCAACCGCCCGCGCCGGCGGCCATACCTGGTTAGGTTACAGCTTGCCGGAACGTCGGAAACGTCTAAGGGATGATCTGGCGTCCACGTAACAACGCCCGCCGATAGCGGCGAACTGGCCCCTCCGGAGCACGGCGTTCTGTCGATGTCGCTCTATGCCAACACTAAGCAACGCGCTGTTTGGGGTCAACTCGACAGCAAGGTCGACAGGCGTTCGAGTCCCGAGGTCACCCGCGCGTCACGATCGGCGTGATCCGCACGATCCGGAACGGCCGCAGCACGCCATCGTGTTCGGTGACGCTGACATACTCTCCCTCGACGAAGAGATGACGATCGAAGCGGAAGATCGGCTCGTCGTCGTCATCGCCCGGCGCATAGGAAAAGGCCCAGCTGCCATTGCGGCGATGGATCAGCGCGCCGTTCTCGTCCGGCTGGTTGCGCCAGAATCGGCGGACGGTACAGCCGGCCTTGACCTCCGGCCACTGCGACGCGTCGAGATGTCCCTTGGCATCCAGCGGCGCCACGAATTCGTAGCCGTGGGCGGAGCTGCCCTCGGGAAAATCCGACGTGCGTGCAAGTTCGAGGCGAATACGTTTGAGCGACATGACGGCTCCTTTTCTGCCCATCGACCGCCTGGAACGTTGGCAGGGCTCCCGGCTTGCGGCCTTGATCTCGGTCAAGGAGGCCGCCCATGGCGGCCATGAGCGACACCAGCTGTCGCGCGATTGTCGAGCCGGTCCCGCCGGCATATCGTCCGTCATCGACATCGAGAGGGTCCGCATGCCCGATATCAGCACCCAGTCCCCGTTGATTGCCGCGTCGGACCATCCGCTCGACCCGCTGACGCCGGACGAGATTCGCCGGACCGCCGCCGCCGTTCGGGCAACGCACGACCTCGGCCGCGGCATGATGTTCGAGACGATCACGCTCAGGGAGCCGGACAAGGCCGTCATAGAGGCCTTCCAGCCGGGAACCATTGCTCCCCGCGAGGCTTTCGTCTGTGCCTTCGATCGCACCAACGGCCAGGTCTTCGAGGCAACGGTCGATCTTCGGGCCGACAGGGTCATCGACTGGCGTCACATCCCGGGCGTTCGGCCTCGCATCCTGATCGACGACATCACCCTGGTCGGTGAGGTTGCGCGAGCCGACCCGCGCTTTCGCGCCGCCTTAGCCAGGCGCGGCATCACGAACATCGACAATGTTCAGGTCGATCCCTGGTCCGCCGGCAATTACGGGCTTCCTGATGAAGAAGGTCGGCGGCTCTCGCACACTTTCTGCTGGTATCGCAGCGAAAAGAACGACAACGGCTATGCCCATCCGATCGAGGGGCTTTGCGCCGTGATCGATCTCGATCGTGCGGAGGTTCTGCGCGTCGACGATTACGGTGCGGTCGACGTACCCATGGCGGATCGCAACTACGCGGCGCGCTATCGCACGGTCTTTCGCGACGACGTCAAGCCACTGGAGATCCTGCAGGCCGATGGACCGAGCTTCTCGGTCGAAGGCAACGAAGTGCGCTGGCAGAAGTGGCGCTTCCGCGTGGGCTTCAATGCACGCGAGGGGCTGGTTCTCCATACGATCGCCTACGAGGATGACGGCCGGCCCCGACCGGTGCTGCACCGGGCGGCGTTGTCGGAGATGGTTGTGCCCTATGGGCATCCCGGTGGCGGGCATTTCCGCAAGAACGCCTTCGATGTCGGCGAATACGGCATCGGGGTGCTGGCCAATTCCCTGACGCTGGGCTGCGACTGTCTCGGCACCATTCGCTATTTCGACGCCTGGCTGGCCGACAGCAAAGGCGATCCTTACAAGATCGAGAGCGCCATATGCCTGCACGAGGAGGATTTCGGCATCCTCTGGAAGCACACCGATCTCTTCACGGGCGAAGTCGACGTCCGCCGTGCCCGGCGGCTGGTCATCTCATCGATCTCGACGGTCGGCAACTATGAATACGGCCTGTTCTGGTACTTCCATCAGGACGGCTCGATTCACTTCGAAGTAAAGGCAACGGGCATTCTGAATACGGCGAGCATCAAGGCCGGCGAGGCGCCGACCTATGGCACGATCGTATCGCCCGGCGTCTATGCACACTATCATCAGCACGTCTTCAACATGCGGCTCGACATGGCCATCGACGGCGAACGCAACCGGGTCGTCGAAGTCGACACCGTGGCCTTGCCGGAAGGGCCGGACAATCCGTACGGCAACGCCTTCACTGTCCGCGAGACCGTTCTGGAGAGCGAACTCGGTGCGCAGCGCAACGTCGATTTCGACGCGGCCCGTTTCTGGAAAATCGTCAGCGCCGATGCCCACAATGGTCTGGGCCAGCCCACTGCCTACAAACTACTCCCCCTGAGCCCCGTTCCCACCTTCTCGGGCCCGCGTTCGATGGTGGCGAAGCGCGCCGCCTTCATGACACGTCAGCTCTGGGTCACCGCCTATCACCGCGATGAGATGTATGCCGCCGGACGCTATCCCAATCAAAGTAGCGGCGGCGACGGGCTGCCCGCCTGGACTGCTGCGGATCGGCCGCTGGTCGACACGGATATCGTCGTCTGGCACAGCTTCGGCCTGCACCACATCCCTCGCCCTGAGGATTTCCCGGTCCAGCCCGTGACCGCCGCGGGCTTCGCCCTGCACCCCGTCGGCTTTTTCTCCGAAAACCCCGCGCTCGATGTCCCTCCCGCCAGAAGCAGCATGAGCTGCTGCCTGGACCGAAGCGATTCAGCTCCCTGATGCGTCGCGCCGCCTTGGCCTGGTAGCGGCCCGGTCCGAAGTCGATTTGGCGACTTCCTCGACCAGCCAGGCCTTGAACGACTGCATGGCCGGCGTGGGACGCTTGGAGCGCAGCGAGGTCAACCAGTAGGCGCCGAGGGCAATCTCGGTATCGAAGAGCTGCATCAGCCTCTTGCGACGGATATCTTCGGCGAACATCATCGCCGGCAGCAGGCCGACGCCGGCACCCTGCATGGCGGCCTGCGCCATGGTGATCGAGGAATCGAAGATCGGGCCCTTGATTCGAGGGACAGCGCACTTTGCGGCCTCGAACCATCTGATCCACTCGTCCGGCCGATAGGACCGCAGCAGCATCTCGCGTTTCAGGTCGGCAGGCCTTCGAAGCTTTTCTGCGAGCGCAGGGGCGCAGAGCGGCGTTAGCGGCGCCGCAAGCAGATGCGTCGTTTCAGTGGCATGCCAGGAGCCGTCGCCGAACCGGATGGCGTAGTCCAGCCCTTCGCCGGCAAGGTCGACCCGATTGTTGTTCGTGAGGAGCCGCACGTCGATCCTCGGATGGGCCCTGGCGAACGACCCGAGGCGCGGCAGCAGCCAGCCGGTCGCGAAGGTACCGACGACGCCGACAGTGACGTAGTGCGTGAAGTCGCCGTCCTTGAAGCGTTCCAACGTCTCGTTGAGCCGGCCAAATGTCTCGGCTACGGCCGGCAGCAATGCTTGCCCCTCGTCGGTCAAAGCGAGGCCGCGCGGCAGACGCCGGAACAGTTCCGTCCCGAGACTTTGTTCCAACCCCTTGACCTGCTGGCTGACGGCGGCCTGCGTCACGCGCAATTCGAGGCCGGCCCGCGTGAAGCTGAGATGCCGTGCGGACGCTTCGAAGGCGCGCAAGGCATTGAGGGGGAGCTGCGAGAGGCGGGGTGTGCGGCTCATTCGCAGCTCCAAGATTCACTTATGGTTCGTCTCACCAGACACCGTTTGTCCGCAAAGCGGGGCGATGCGAATCGTCGGCGCGACGGAGGGCATACGAATGATTGGCAGACGAAAGTACTTGATGGCGACATCGGTGGTCCTGACTGGACTTCCGATTTTGGGCACGACCAAGGCGGCCTTCGCGAACGGCAAGTTCGTCGACGAGCTGCGGCGCCTCGAGCGAGAGAGCGGCGGCCGCCTTGGCGTCACCTTGCTCGACACCAGGAACGGCAGCCGGTCCGGCCGTCGCAGCGACGAACGTTTTCCCATCTGCAGCACGTTCAAGGTCCTGTTGACCGCGGCGGTGTTGCGCCGCGTCGACGGCGGGCAGGAAAATCTTGCCCGGCGCGTGCGTTTCGGCGCCGAGGCGATCCTGGAACATGCGCCGGTGACGAAGACACGGGTCGGCGGCGACGGCATGTCGCTTGCCGAGCTGTGTGACGCCACCATGACGTTCAGCGACAACACGGCGGCCAATCTT
>MKRV01000110.1 GCA_001897995.1 Alphaproteobacteria bacterium 65-37
GTGGGCGAAGTGCCCAATATCGGCTCGCCCCTCCATCTTCGCGGAACGCCCGTCATCCCCGCCCAGGGAGCGCCGACCTTGGGTCAGCACACCGAGGCCGTCCTGAAGGAATTCGGCTATTCCGATGCAGCGTTGGCGGAACTGTCCAGCCAGGGTGCATTCGGCAGACTTGCGACGAAAGACAACGATTGAGGAGGAGCGTGCCGTGGCCAGTCCTGAGTTCCATGAGTTGCTGAAGAAGCTTCGCGAGCGGCCACGCCCGGAGACGCCTCCTCCAATCGACCTGCTGCGGGCGGGGTTTGCCGCCCTCGCCAAACAGTACCCTCCGGCGGCGGATGCCGTGTTCGAGCGCGTCGATGCCTCGGGCGTGCCCGCCGAATGGGTTTCCCTCAAAGGGGGGCACGCGCAGCCGGTGATTCTCTATTTCCATGGCGGCGGCTACTGCATCGGCTCGGCCGGGACCCATCGCGACCTGGTCAGCCGGCTGTGTCGCGCCGCCGACGCCCGGGCTCTTTCGGTCGACTATCGTCTGGCGCCCGAGAACCCCCATCCGGCGGCGGTCGAGGACGGCGTGGCCGCCTATCGCTGGCTGCGCGGCCAGGGCGTGCCGGCGCGCTCGATCGTGGTCGCGGGCGACTCCGCAGGCGGCGGCCTGACGCTGGCGACCCTGCTGGCCCTCAAGGAAAAGGGCGACGAACTGCCGGCCGCCGGCATCTGCATGTCGCCGGTCACCGATCTCGCGAAGGAAGGCGAGTCGATGCGCACCAAGGTGGACGTGGATCCGATGGTGCACCCATCGAGCAGCACCCGGTACGCCAACATGTATATCGCTGGCGGGAACACCAAGACGCCGCTGGCCTCGCCCTTGTATGCGTCGCTCAAAGGCCTGCCGCCCCTGCTCCTCCTGGTCGGCACGTCCGAAGTCCTGCTCGACGACTCAACGCGGTTCGCGAAGAAGGCGACATCCGAGGGCGTCGCCTGCGAGCTCGAGGTGTGGGACGAGATGGTCCATATCTGGCCGTTCTTCGCGGCAGATATTCCCGAAGGACGGCAAGCGATCGACCGGATGGGTGCGTTCATCAAGCAGCATGCGGCGAGTGGCTCGTCCCAGTAGGCGTCATTGCTGAGAGCGCGCCAGCTTACAAAGTACCCTCACCCTGAGGAGCGGCCGCAGGCCGCGTCTCGAAGGGTCGGCAACAGAAACGGTTGCTCGTTCCCACCCTTCGAGACGCTCGCTGCGCTCGCTCCTCAGGGTGAGGTTCTTGTTGGTCGGCCCAGAAGTGGCGCACTCCCAGCGAAGATCACCCCACGCCGGCCGCCAGCGCAGCGAGATGGCGGCGCAGCACGTCGATGATCTCCTCGCGGCGTCTCGAGATCCGCTCGATGGGGCCGCCGACACCGATGGCCAGCGGCGTGGCCTTGCGGTCGGCCGGCACCAGCATGGCGATCGTGGTGGCGGAGGAGACCATGCGCCCGTTGCTTTCGGCGAAGCCCTGGCGCCGGATCTCCTCGATTTCCGCCAGAAGCGCCCGCTCGTTGACGCGCAGCTCGCCGTCCTCGGCATCGGCATTGTTGCGTCGGACGATCGCCCGGATCTGGTGCTCGGGGCGTTGGGCGAGCAGCATCAAGCCGAGGGCGGAGCGGGCCATGGGGCGCAATGTCCCGACGTGGATGATCAGGCGGACGGCATAGCTCGCATCGACGATGTGCACGTACTGCATCAGCGGGCCGTTCTGCCGTCCCAGCACGACCGTCTCGCCGATGTCCTGTTGAATGGCCTCCATCGTGTCGGTCAACGGGCCGTGCTTGAAGAAGCTCTTCTGTATCCAGTTGCCGAGCAAGGCGACCCGATAGCTGGGGCGCAGCAGGCGGGATTTCTCGCCGTATTCGAGGTATCCCAGCGCGACCAGCGATTTCACCAGCATGGAGGCGCTCGATTGCGGCAGGCGAAGCGCGCCCGCGATATCACCCACCGTCGCCGACCGCCGGCGCTCCTGGAAATATTCGAGGATGGCCAGCACGCGCTGCGCTGACTTGACGACGCTGGGAGATACGGGCTGGGCGCCTTTGCTCATGGTCGTGGTCTGCTGGTTAAGGGGCGTTGGCTACGGACTCACCACTGATCGTCACACTCGAAGAGGCGGAAAATGCCAATATCACATACGTGATGACGGCCTTTCCGCCCCTCTATGGTCTCGGCGCGGCGGTCGGATATCCCATCTGCCGCGAGATCTGGATGCCGGCATTGGTGAGGGCGCCGCGAAGCTTCTCGATCTCTTCGGCGTTGAGTTTTGCCTTGGGGCCGCCGGCCGACAGGGCCGCCACGACATTGCCGTTCTCGTCGAAAATGGGTGCCGCGACATGACGGAAGCCCGGCACCAGCTCTTCGTCGTCGAGCGCGAACCGCTCCTTGCGAATCTTCCGGAGCTCGTCCTTGAACTGTCGCACCGACGTGATGGTCGTGGGTGTATAGGCATCCATGCCGCGGAGCTCGAGCAGTTCGACGAGACGCTCCTCCTGAAGCCACGCCGCCAGCAGCTTGCCAGGCGCGGACGCGTGAACCGGCACGACGGCCGTGAGGAAGGTATGCTGATGCATGACCTCGACCGGACCGCCACGCACCATGGCGACGCGGCCCTCCACGAGACGACTCAGGCTGATGTATTCCTTGAAGTCCTCGGAAAGCTTGGCCATCACCGGAATCGCAATCAAATCAAGCTTTCTGCGGCCCAGCGCCGAATGGCCGAGGACCGCCAGCCCGAGCCCGAGCTGGATCCGGTTCGTCTCCTCGTCGTGGTCCAGCATGCCGCCCTTCATGAGAGTGGACACGATGCGCGATACGACACTCGGCGAAAGATCGAGGAGCTTGGAGAGCTCCGATATGCGCAAGGGCCGGCTGGCTGCGTGTATCTCACGCACGATTGCAACCGCCTTGTTGATCGACTTGATGCCGCCGACGCCCCGCGCACTCGACGCGCGCGCCGCCTTGGGGGAACGCGCGCGTTCGCGTGTCCGCGTCTCGGCGACCGTGCTGCGATCAGTCATTGCTCCAGAACTCCCGAGCCTGCGCGCAACGACACGCGACGTTGGCTCTGCATCCCACAGGGTAGCCGCTCGTCGCGGCGTGCTCTCTTCCGATCCTTTGCATGCCATCCTGCAGCGGCACCGGCGCGCCGGTTTACGACGCGCGACCAATGACACCCCGCGAGGCCGGGGAGCGTCGCAACGCGTTCATGATCCAGGGTATGGGGCCGCATCGCGAACCTTGGTTTGGTTGACAGGATTATGCATAATTGCCACGCTTGTTGCACATTATGCAACATCATTGATCAATAGGCGCTCACATAGTCAGCGGCGCCGAGCCCAGCGAAGAGGTGTGTAATGAGCGGTGCGCCACAGGGGGATCTCGATACCGTCATCGGCGAGTTGGAATTCGACCCTCGGTCCCTGAAGAAGAAGTACGAGGTCGAGCGCGACAAGCGCCTGCTGCCCGAGGGCCATGGACAGTATGTGCCGACGGTCGACGGCAAGTTCGGCAACTACGGCCAGGATCCCTGGGCCAAACCCTTCGACCGGGCGGCGATCACCGATCACACCGAGGTGGTGGTCGCCGGCGGCGGGTTCGGCGGACTGCTGGTGGGCGCCCGCCTGTGGGAAGCGGGTATGCGGGACGTTCGGATCATCGACGAGGCGGGAGACTTCGGGGGCACCTGGTACTGGAACCGCTACCCGGGCGCGATGTGCGATATCGAGGCCCACATCTACATGCCCCTCCTCGAGGAGCTGAACCACGCGCCCAAGCACCGCTACGCCTACTGGTCCGAGATGCTCGAGCTCAGCCGCAAGATCGGGCAACGCTACGGGCTCTACGACAAGGCCTGCTTCCAGACCGTCATCACCGAGGCACGCTGGCTGGAAAACGAGAAGAAGTGGCTGATCGAGACCGATCGCGGCGACCGGATGACGGCGACCTACTTCGTGCTGGCCTGCGGCCGGCAAAGCCTGCCGAAACTTCCCGGCATTGCCGGCATCGACAAGTTCGAAGGCCATGCCTTCCATTCGAGCCGCTGGGATTATGGCTATACCGGCGGGGCCGAGACCGGCGAGCTGACCGAGCTCCGCGACAAGCGCGTGGCCGTGGTCGGAACGGGGGCGACCGCGGTGCAGATCGTGCCGGAGGTCGCGAAGTGGGCACAGAAGCTCTACGTGTTCCAGCGCACGCCGTCGGCCGTCTACATTCGAGGCCAGCGCGAGACCCCGCCCGACTATGCGGACAGGTCGAAGCCGGGCTGGCAAAAGGCGCGGCGGGAGAATTTCCAGAAGATCCTCCTGGCTACCCCCCAGGACATCGACCACGTTGCCGACGGCTGGACCGAGCTCAGCCGGCGCCTGAAGCCGCTGATGACCTCCAAGGAAGCGGCGGCGTCCCTCGGGCGCAAGCCGACCGCCAACGAGCGGGAGTTCCTGGCGGAGATCTCCGACTATCGCGTCATGAACGCCATCCGGTCGCGCATCGAGGAGACCGTGCAGGACCCGGAGACGGCCGAGGCGCTGAAGCCCTGGTACCGCTGGCTGTGCAAGCGCCCCTGCTTCCATGACGACTATCTCGAAGCCTTCAACAATCCGGCGGTCGAGCTGGTCGACACAGAGGGGCTCGGCGTCCAGGGCTTCACGCCGCAGGGCATCCTCGTGGACGGCCAGGAATACCCGGTCGATTGCGTGATCTTCGCCACCGGCTTCGAAGCCGGCATCTCCTATGTGCGCCTGACCGGCTTCGAGGTCGTGGGCCGGGACGGCACCCGCCTCAGCCGGCACTGGAGCAGTGGCGTGCGCACCCTGCACGGCATCACGACCGACAGGTTCCCCAACCTGCTGATGGTCGGCGGCAACCAGCATTCCGTTGCGGCGGTCAATGCCGTGCACCTGCTCGATGAACAGGCCACCCACGTCGCCTACATCGTCAAGGAGGCGAGCGCACGGGATCTCGCGACGATCGAACCCGCAAGCGATGCGGTCGACGAATATACCGAGGTGATCCGGTCGGGAACGGCGAACAAGACCTTGCTGAGCTTCTATTCGTCGTGCACGCCCGGCTACTACAACGGCGAGTCCAAGGCCTCGAAGGCCGACGACCTGTTCTTCGGCAATCGCTATAGCGGCGGCGCCATCCAGTTCTACCAGATGCTGGCGAACTGGCGGCACGACGGTGCGCTCAAGGGCATGGTGTGCGACTGATCCGTCGCCGTTGAGGTCGGGCGGCCATCACACTCGTGATGAATGGCCCGCCCGCCCGCTCCTGCGTTGCGCTCCCACTGCATCGACCACATCGTGACAGCGAAGAACGATCGGTAGGGAGAAACGCCATAATGAAGCGGCGCACATTATTGAACCAGGTGTTGATGGGCAGCGGCGCGCTCCTGCTGCCATCGGCCATCGCGTCGGCACAGTCGCCGACCTTCACCAAGCCGCTCCGAGCCATCGTGCCGTTCCCGGCCGGCGGCGTCATGGATGCCGCGGCCCGGGTCATCGCCGACAAGTTGTCGCCGCGGCTCGGCCAGCCGGTGATCGTGGAAGCCAAGACCGGCGCCTCCGGCATGGTCGCCGCCTCGTTCGTGGCCAAGAGCGACCCCGACGGCCACACCTTCCTGATCATGACCAGCAGCATCTTTCTCGCCATGCTGCTGTCGAAGGATCCGCCGGTGCGCATTTCGGACCTGCTGCCGGTCACGCAGCTGTTCGATGTCGGCATCGGCTTTGCCGTGGCGACGTCGCTCGGCGTGAACGATCTCGCCGGCTACCTGAAGCTGGTGAAGGAGAATCCCGGCAAGTTCTCCTATGGCAGCTACGGTGCCGGGACCGGCGGCCACATCCTGATGGAGGTCCTGAAGAAGCGGACGGGCGCCCAGATCGTCCACGTTCCCTACCGCGGCGAGGCCCCGGCCGTTCAGGACCTGTTGGCGGGCCAGATCTCCTCGGTCTGGGGCTCGATGGGCAGTCTCACCCAGCACCCGCAGAAGATGAAGGTGGTCGCGGTGGCGAACCCGCACCGCATGGTGCAGTTCCCCGACGTGCCGACATTTCAGGAATTGGGCTTCGCCCTGGGCACGCTGGCCACCTGGGGCGGGACATTCACCGCCCAGAAGACCCCGCCGGCGATCGTCAAGAAACTGGCCGACGAGATCGATGCGGTGATGGACATGCCCGACGTGCGCCAGAAGATGCGCGAATTCGGCTACGAGCCGCTTACCGAGCGCCGCCTTCCCTTCAGCACCCTCGTCAACGAACAGGCGGCTGCCTGGAAGGATGCCATCGACGAAGGCAAGGTCACGATGGACTCATGAGCAGACTCGTGAGCGCGCGGCTGGGCCGCTGCTCTAGTTGACGAGTTGCCGCCCCGCTTCGGTGAGCCGCACGCTGTGACCGCCTTCGACTTCCAGCCAGCCGCGCGCGGCCGCAAGCTTCACCGCATCGTCGACGTCGTTGAGACCGAGGCTGTCGGCAACGTCGTAGGTCGCGATCCAGCTACCGGGCCTCTTGTACTTCGTCGCCTTCTGCGCGGCGAAGAGAAGACGACGTGCCTTCCGATCGGCCAGCTTGTCGTTTGGCATTGGGGATGCTCGCTGCTGTCTTGATTGCGTCGATCCTGATTAAGCGGAAGCGAGCGCTTCTTCAATGTGGATAGCAAGGTGATCCACGCGCCCGCGCCTCGAACATGGTGATCGGTGCCGGCCGTCAACCTGCCGGATCGCTGCCGACCGTGGCTTGACTCACGATTTGCATCGTCCTCTGATCGACCATCGATGCGGACTCCAGCCGGGTGCAACCGGTCACTGCGTTCAGGGTAACGATCATGACGTTGAACCCGAATGGCGCCTGTGTGACGCCGAACGAACTCTGGCCCGACGAGCGGGAACGGCAGCAAATGGAGCAGATGATAGAACGTATCATCGTCGGGCATTACCAAACGAGCACCGCAGCACTGCATGCCCGGAGCATCTTCACAGATCCCGGCGATGCGACGGGTCCAGACAAGTGCATCAAATGGCTCTCCCAGAACACATCGGACCAGTCCATCAACACGGCCAAGATGAGGGCCGGATACGACGCCAAGCTCTATGCCGTGCCCGATATCATCAGTGCCCGCGATCCATTCGCTTCGAGCGAGTACTATGAGATCAAGCCCGATTCCAACAATGGTCGACGAGAAGGCCAGGGCAAGATCACCAGGTTCAACAGGCTCATCAAGGACTTCCATCTGCGGCTCGCCGCCGGCCACGAGTACGATCCGATACGTTCCTCACCGTTTCCGAGCTCGATTTCGATTGGGGGCGCGACCTACGACCTCGAACTCAAATGGTGGCAGGAGACGCGGGGCCTGATTCTGTACGAGATCTGCTATCAAAAGAGGCAAGAGCAGGAACAGGAGCAGACCAGTCACGCCGGCGAAGCCCTGCTTCTCCTTCTCGGTGTTGCTTTGGCGATCATGCTTGGCATGGGAGCCCGCGGCGCGGGATGGCAACCGGCCGGCGGCCTGGTTGGGCCGGGACACGGTCCGGAAGCATGAGAGAACCCCGATGACACGTCTCACGAAGCCTGTCGGCCGGGCGGTGACGAATCACGCGCCAGACGCCAAGTACGTGCAGTATCTGCTCAACGAATGGCGCCGGCCGAGGCGCCTGTCGATTCTTGCCATCGACGGCATCGTCGGCCCTCTGACGGACGCGGCTATCCGAGATTTTCAGAAGAGCGAAACCGGAATCGTCGACGGCCGGGTCGATTGTGCTGGGCCGGCCATCGGGAAGCTCGAGTATCTCTACGTGGTCGGGATCGACGCGCAGGTGCAGTCGATCGAGCACTACGGCATCATTTCAATGACCCGTCCAGTACAGGGACCGCTCACCTTCGCCGCCCAAGTCGAGCGCTACTTGACTGCACTACGCAAAAGCTTCGGGTGAAGCGGACCGCACATTGCGCCGCTCCAGACGACGCGCCGACAAATGGACATGGCTCGACGTTCAGCGCAAAGCGGCAATGATCGAGGCCCCTGCAGCTATCGACGTGAGGGCGATGACGCTGGCGCGCCAGAGGATCTGCTGCCACTCGGCATGCCGGTCGTGGAAGGCCAGCCAGTCGCGGACGAACGAGGCCGGCACGTCGGCGACTGCCGAGGGTCGGTCGGGATGTTCGCTCTCGTGGTTCGCCAGCATGGCACGAACATTGTGCAGACCAATGCGTTCGAGTTCGCAATGCCATTCCCAGGCTTGCTGGCCGTTCGTCCATCGATTCTCGAAGGGCAATTTATGTCGCGACATTTCGGACCTCCGCCGTACGGTGGTCTGACGCCACGGATATGGTACCGCCCTGCCCCTCCGGCTAGATGTCCCTGCCCGTACAGGGCTGCTTCACGGCATGTGCGACGGCGTCGCCAGGTCAGCATGAGTCCGCTACCGATCGGACTGCTTGCGAAACCAAGCCAACACCTCGGCCTTTCGCCCGGCAAGCAACCGGCCCCAGCGATTGTCCCGGACGACCGACTTGCGTCCCTCGTCCCACCAGGTCTCCATCACGTATAGCAGGGTCCAAGATGGGCTGGCGGTATGTCTCAGCGTATGGACCTCACACTGGAAGGCATAGGTCGGCCCGCCATAGGTCAGGCGGTCGCGCTGCCATTGCACGCCGCCGACCTGCCAATGACTGCGCTTCCGCCCAGCGTTTGTGGCGTCGAGGACGAGGGAAAATGCCATCGCGAAGCTCGCGTCCGTCAGGTTCCTCACGCGGCGGCCTGGGTGCCGTATTGCAACACCTGGACCTTTTCCAGGGTGATCAAGCCACTGATCATCATGCCGTCGAGCACGGGCAGGAACGCGCCGATCTTGTCCTCGCTGTCGACGATCTCCACGACCAGCGGCAGGTCGTCCGAAAGGCGCAGGATCTTCGCGCTGTGCAGGCGGCTGGAATGGCCATAGCCGAGGCCGCCGCGCAGCACCGTCGCACCGGCAATATGCAGCTCACGGACCTTGAGCACGATGGCTTCATAGAGCGGCTTGCCGTCGAATCGATCGGCCTCGCCGATGAAGATGCGCAGGAGTTGCGCCTCCTTGGGAATCTGCATGTCATTCTCCCTTCAAGATGTTCAAATGCCCGGCCAGCGCGTCGCCCAGCCAAACGGCGGCCAGCCAGCCCGCCAAGGACAGACCGATATAAAGCGCCGCCAGCCCCTCATGTCCCGACAGGGCAAGCCGCATCGTCTCCAGGCTGAAGCTCGAAAAGGTCGTGTAGCCGCCGCAAATGCCGGTCATGACGAACTGGCGCATGCGCGGGCCAACGAACAGACGGCCGTCGGGCCCTGTCAACGCCGCATAGAAGCCTATGAACAGGCATCCCGACACGTTGATCAGCAAGGTTGCCCAAGGCAAGCCGCCCTCCACGATCGGAATGGCGAGCGCGACCAGCCAGCGCAACAGGCTTCCGAAAATCCCTCCCGCCATGACGGCCCCATACAGGCCAACAGTCGCTGCGAGGGGCGACCAGCGGTGATGCCGCGACCTCGTCGCGGATGAGGCCTCGCTGTCGTTCATCGCTGCACCGCCGCCAACACCGCAGAGAGCAAGGCAAAACCGCCGGCGGCAGCCGCGAGACAAAGGACCAGGGACAGGAGCACGTATCTGACCGCATCGACCCGTTCGCCTTCGCGGAGCAGCGCGCGCGTCTGCAATGCGAATGACGAGACCGTCGTGTAACTGCCGAGGAATCCCGTCGCCACCAGCAGCCAGAGTTCGGAGTCCGCAGAAAGGCCGTAGGCCCGGGCAAACGCCGCCGCGGCGCCCATGATCAGGCAGCCGCTCGCATTTACCACCAAGGTTCCCCAAGGGATGGTCTCGCCGAAGCGCCGCGCCACGGCGCCCGATATGAAGAAGCGCATCGGCGTACCCGCTGCCGCCCCCAGGCTCACAGCGGCGCCGCCCAACGCCCAATCGGAAAACTGCATGTGAAGCCTCCCGGTCGCTAGCCGTGCCTTCGGGGCGGCGATCGCACCGCCACCGGTTCGGGCTCGACCTCGCCTTCGGCGGTCTCCGGAAGAAGGTGATGCGGCAGGTAGAAGGCGTTGGCGATCAGGGTCGGCACGACGGCACTGCCGATCACCGCCGCCACCAGAATGGAATACTGGCCCTGGTCGATGATGCCGTGCGACAGGCCGAACAGGGACGAGATCGTGCCAAAGGTCAGGCTGGTCGACATCAGCAGCGTGGTGTAGGCGGCCTCGCGCCGGGGCGAGCGGTGGGCGATCGTCACCGGATAGACGCCGAGGAACTTGGTCAGCATCTTGGCGCCCAGCATGACGGCGAACGCGGCCGGCGCTGCCAGCAAAGCGGGCACCGAGACGAACGAGCCGGCGCGAATGAAGTAGAACGGCGTCAGGAAGCCGAAGGTGAGCGTGCGCAAACGGCGCACCAGCACGTGGTCCTTGCCCACCGTGCCGGCCAGCACCATGCCGACGATGTAGGCGGGCAGCACGGCCTCGCTGTCGGCCCAGGCCGCAAGCGCGCCCAGGCCGAACAGGCAGAGCAGCAGGAACTTGGCCTCGAGTTCAGAAGGCCTGTTGCCGTAGAGGCGGAAGAAGCGTGGCGTAAGCCAGGGCAGCACCGCGAACACCGCTACGGCGCCGCCTGCGAAGATCGCCGTGCGCTCGGTGAAGGGCGCGAAGATGAATCCCAGCGCGAGCACGGTCACGAGATCGTTGATGAAACAGGCGGCAAGCAGTGTCTTGCCGTAATCGGTGCGGTTCAGGCCGAACTCGAGCATGACCGCATAGACCACGGCGACGGACGTGGTCGACATGGCGACGCCGGCGAGCCAGCTTTGCTGGCTGCCCCAGCCCAGCAGCCAGTGAGCGGCGGCCGCGCACCCCAGGAAGGGAAAGGCGAAGCCTGCCAATCCAACTGCACTCGCTTCCTGCCACTTGCGCCGGAACACGGTCGGGTCGAGTTCAGCGCCGGCCAGGAAGGTGAGCACGATGGCGCCGGCACCCGACAGGAACTTGATGGCCGAATCGTCGACGGCAAGCAAAGCAGCCCCAGCGGCAACGCCGATCACCAGCTGGGCGATGGTGCCGACCACGATCTCGGAAAGTGCGGTGGCGATCCTGAGCCAGATGGAAATCAGGGTGGCAACGAGCGCCAAGCCCAGCCACATCGCCGTTTGTGCCCATACTTGGGTCATGTGTCCTCCTACCGCGGCATAGCGTTCGGTAGGAGTCATCAGCCTTGCGGCGGTTGTCGGGGGACTCCATCCCCATCGGAGACACCTGAAAGGTAGGCGCTCCACCGGCGATCGTCAAAGCCCCCTGTCCTTCCGAAAGCATCGGACCGTCCTCGAAGGCCTCTCGTGAGCGTGCGGCCCCCTGCCCAGGGCCGACTAAGGCTCTTTCATGCCGGCAAACTCGATGATTTTTCCCCATCGCTCGGTCTCGGCCGCCTGAAACGACGCCAGCTCTTCCGGTGTCCCCGGGAATGTACTGGCGGCCGTCGTCGCGAACGTGCGCTTCACCGACTCGCTTTCCAACGCATCTCGGATGAGCGCGTTCAGCTTGAGCACAACGGCGTGGGGTGTGCCGGCGGGCACGTAGCAGGCCGACCATGCCCACATCTCATATCCCGGTATGGTTTCCGCGACGGCAGGATACGCCTCGAGACCGGGAATGCGTTCGCGGCTGGTCACCGCGAGCCCTCGTGCCCGCCCGTCGCGGACCGCGGCGAGCCCGGCAGAGAAGTCGGAGAACGTCAGATCGATCGTGTCGCCCAGCAAGTCGGACACGACTTGCGTCTGGGACTTGTACGGAACACTCACAAGATCGATCTTCGCCATCATCCTGAAAAGCTCTGCCCCTCCCCGGCTGGATCCGTTCCCACTGCCGAACGTCAAGCTGCCGGGCTTCGCCTTTGCCAGCGCGACCAGGTCGGCGATCGACTGAACAGGCAGGCTCTTGCGGACCATGACGATCTGGGGGCCCCGGGTCAGCCCCGTCACCGGCGCAAAGCTTCGCACCGGGTCGTAGGCGAGCGACCTGTAGATATGGGCGTTCATCGCCTGCGTCGTCTGGGTCGTGATGAAGAGGGTATAACCGTCGGGTGCCGCCGTGGCAGCCGCCTGGGCGCCGATCTGACCTTCAGCGCCAGGCCGGTTGTCGATGATGACGGGCTGCCCTGTGCGATGGCCGACTTCCGCACCTATCGCGCGAGCGACGACGTCCGTGCCGGTTCCCGGTCCGAACGGAACGACAACGCGGATCGGCCGCGACGGATAGTCCTGGCAATATGCCGTGTTCGCGGCGGAAACGAGCAGAACTGCGACAAACCACGTCAACCAATGAAATCTCAAGAGGCGTCTCCACAGCAAACAAAGCTTTCCGCGCCGAAACCGATCCCAGCCTCGCCCTCATTTGATTTGTCCGTGCTCGCCGAGAAGACATCGCCGACACCCACCATCGGCATTCCGTCTGTAGGCGACCGCCTTCAGTCGATGGTCACATCCGCTTCTTCTGCTGCGGCTTTCCAGGCGCGTTCCTGCTCGGCAATGAGATTGGACAGATCCTTCTGCGGCTCCACAGGCTGATACCCCATCTCGAGTATTCGGGCCTGAACGTCGGGCATGGCGCACACTGCATTGATGTTGGCGGCGAGCTTCTCCACGATTGGCGCTGGTGTTCCCGTGGCCACGAAGACGCCGGCCCAGCCCGTGATCGGACCCATGTCGAAACCGGCCTCTGCGAACGTCGGAATGTCCGGAAACTGTCGCAGGCGCTTTGGCGTCAGCACCGCCACGATCCTGATCTTGTCCGGAAACTGCGCAAGGGACCCCACCGAGCCGAACGCGCTCGTCACGTTGCCGGCGAGCAGATCCTGGACGGCCGGCGCCTCTCCGCGGTAGGGCACGTGCGTGATCACGGCACCCGAACGCTTCTTCATGATTTCGGCGATGACATGCGCTCCGGTTCCGACACCGTAGCTGCCGTAGGAGTGCTTTCCGGGTTGTTCCTTGGTCAGCTTCAGATAGCCGGCCAGATCGTCGACGCCGAGGTCCTTTGGAATGCCCATCGCCACGCCGACGTCGTGAATTCGCGTTACCGGCATGAGCTCCGACATGCGAAGCGGCGGATTCTTGATCAATTGAACCGTCAGAAAGATGGCGCTCACCCCGAAGAACAGGGTGTATCCATCCTTTTCCGACTTCGCGACATAGGCAGCTCCGATCATGCTGGCAGCGCCGGTCTTGTTGTCGACCACGATTGGCTGACCGAGCCGCGGAGAAAGTCGGTCCGCGATGATGCGGGCCAAGGTATCCGCATTGCCCCCTGGGGCAAAGGGAACGACTGCCCGGATCGGGCGACTGGGGAACTGCGGGGACGCCTGTGCCGACAGGGCAATGGTGCTCATCGCGCCGGCGGATGCCCCGGCTATCAAGCTTCTTCTGAGCATATTCCTCTCCATGCCCGACGTTGCTCACGCGACGACGTGTGACGCAAGAACGGCTGCGTTGGGGTTCATATTCATCACGAGTGTGATGAGCGCCGGCGCACGCCCGCGAGATCGACCTCAGCCGATGCTCAACCCGTCGAGCGACTGCGCCTGCCGCCAACGCGCCAGCATCTCGTAGAACGCCATTGGTCCGTCGCCGTAGCGATTGCCGGCAAAGAGATCTGCCGCGCTCGCGGCCTTTCCCTCACCGTTGTAATAGCCAGGTGTGCAGGCCGCGAAGAACCTCATGAGCACGCCATTGGTCGGTGCGTTCCGGATCAGATCGGTATAGGCATCGACCGACCCGGCGGTCGGTTCCACAAGAGTCCCGTTTCGCTGCCGCACCTGCCCAACGATATGGGCGACATGGGAGGCCTGTTCGTCGAGCAGATGAACGGCATTTACGGCCGCCACACTGTGCTGGTTGCCTCCGATCATGAACAGATTGGGAAACCCATCGGTCATCAGTCCGTGCAGCGAGCGCACCCCATTGGACCAGTGCTCGCTCAATGTCCCGCCGCCCCTGCCCACGACATCGAAACCAGTCAACCGCACATAGGAAATGCCAGCCTCGAAGCCGGTCGCGAAAATCACGCAATCGATCGGATACTCGACCTCATCGACGACAATTCCGTGGCTGGAGAATGCCTCGACGCCACGGCCTTGCGTGTCGACCAGACGGACATTGGGAGAATTGAACGCCGCCAAATAGTCGTCATGGAAGCACGGGCGCTTGCAGCGCCACCTGTACCACGGCTTGAGGCTTTCGGCCGTTGCCGCATCCTTCACGATTTCCGCGATTCTCGAACGAAGGCTGTTCATGACCCGGTAGTCGGAAATCTCCGCCACAAGGTCCCGCTCTTCGCTGGTCGCCGGCCGGCCGAGCAGGTCGCCGAGCTCGTTGGCGGTATAGGCCGGCCTCAGGCGCTTCAGGGAGTCGGTCCACCCATCCGCGACCAGATCGACCTCTTGTGGCAGGGCCGAGATCAAGCGCTGGAAGTTCTCGCGTCGCTCTTTCTGCCATCCCGGCTTCGACATATCGGCATAGTCGGGCGCCGTTGGCCGCTGGCCACGGATACCGACATGCGAGGGCGTCCGCTGGAAAACGTCGAGCTGCTTTGCCCACTTTGCCACCTCGGGCACGATCTGGATGGCCGTGGCACCCGTACCAATGATCGCAACACGCTTGTCCTTCAGCTTCGTGAGTTTGCCGTCGCCCTGGCCGCCGGTGTATTCGTAGTCCCAGCGACTCGAGTGAAACGCATGCCCCTCGAACTTGTCGATGCCGGCGATGGCGGGCAGCTTCGGGAGGCTTTGGCGACCGCAGGCAAGCACCAGGTACGTCGCCGTCAGGCGGTCGCCGCGATCGGTCTCGACCAACCAGCGCCGTTCCTCCTCCAGCCACCGCGTTGCCGTTATGACGGTCTGGAAGCACGCCTTGTCGTAGAGACCATGGAGACGCCCGATCTTCTGGCTGAGCTCGAGCATTTCATCCCAGTAGGCGTAACGATGTCTGGGGGCATGGCCCGTCTCCTCGAGCAGCGGCATGTAGATATGCGCCTCGATATCGCACATCGCGCCGGGGTAACGGTTCCAGTACCACGTTCCGCCGAAATCGCCGGCTTCGTCGATGACGCGAATATCGGCGACGCCCATCTCATGCAGGCGCGCGCCCATCAGCAAGCCGCCGAATCCTCCTCCGGCAATGATGACCTCCGTATGGCCCATCATTGGCGCCCGGTTGAAATCGGATCGCGTCCAGGGATCTCGTCCGAACTGCGCGAACTTGCCGTCGGTCGCCGGGGCGTATTGTCCCTGACCTTCACCGACCAGGCGCTTGTCGCGCTCCCTCTCGTACTTCTGCTTCAGCATCTGCGGATCGAACTCGAGTTCGCCGATGATCTGTTCCAGGGTGCGATTGCCTGCACTCATTCGCCCGTCCTCGACCTCTCGACAGCAATGTCGCGCCGCTCGAAGCGCCGCACGCGCTACCGTGATCGAAGAGGCGCAGTTGTTTCAACATCGCTGCGTCATACGTCGGCAAGCATCACGAACGTGATGCGCTGAGCGGACGATCCTCGCGCAGAGGCTGCCTGCTTTCGCAGCGGGCAGACGATCACGAGTGTGATGAGTATCGCCGGTTGGCCGGACTCCGGCAGAAGAGGATGGAAATCGGATGCCGTGGCGATTAAGTGGGCCGACGCATCCTCCTTTGTTTGCGTTTCCTCTTGGGCGCTTCAGCCCTGACTGCCGCCGGCCCAAAGCCGGCGGCATTTTTTCTCGCGGTCCGGCTCGCGAATGTGGTTCTTGAAAGAGAGTGCCTTCGAGATCGTTGCCGATCGCCGCAGCGAGGACGGAACAATCACGTTGCCCAAAGCAGACGTGCGCTCAGACCTCCGGGCAATTGCATTTGTCTCGCATGTTCTGCAGCTCGACCTGCAGATCCACGGCGTTCTGCCGCATGCGATTGAGGGCGACCTCGATCTGCCGGCGAATCTCCCGGACGTCGAAGGCGCCGCTCTGGCTACCCTTCTTGAAAAGGGCGAGCAGCAGCTTGAATGTGCTGTCGCGCAACTGGTTTCTGATGCGATCGACGATGAACCTGAACTGCTTGAGCGCTTCGGCGCACTCCGGCGACGCATTGAAGGTCGGTGATTGACGGCACTTGTTGGCGGCGTCGATCGTCTCGTCGGCGACGCTGACGATGATGGCGATGGCCTCCTCGAACTTGACGTTCAAGCTGACCCCGAGCTGCTGGACAATCCGGTCGAGTTCCTTCGCGCGAACCTCGACTGCTTTGCGAAAGGCCGGGCTGTTGATCATGATGATGATCATGGCCGCCACGAAAAGCGCGAACAGCAGTGTGGCGGCCGCCGCGTCGTCCACGCCGGTAAAACCGAACACGATCGGGCCGCCCCTGATCCCCATGGCCACCGGCGGCGTCGGATCGAACCCCCGGGAAAGATCGCGGAAGGGTTCCAGGGCTCCCAACTGATTGTGGAAGGTCTGAGCGAAGAAGCTCATCCTCGTTCCCGGCTGCATCGGTAGGCGGGTCAACTGCTCCCGGATGAAGAGCAGCTTGGCCACGCTCGCGCCGAAGATCAGCGCTTCGTCCTTTATCGAGGCGCGCAAGGACGCAATTGTCGGTCCGCCAGGATCGACCCTGCCGTCGATCGGCAACTTGTTGTGGACCTGATAATCGCGGATGGCACCGATCGTCTGCGGCCCGACCAATCCATCCACGACGATCAGGGGCTGACCCAGTTGCAGGCGCCGGATGTTCAAAGCGCATTGAACAACGCGCACATCCGATGGGTCGTTCCTGCCTGCTGCTCCAACCGAAGAAGCGATCATCGCGCGACTCCGTCGAATTAACCCGCCGCCTGCGGCATCGTGCCTTCGATCCAGTCCGGTCGAAGGCGCGATGCTCGAGGAACCGTTCGAGACAGCCTCACAGATTGCGCGGCACCAGCTGGTTGCGGATCGGCAGGCTGCGGATGCGCTTGCCGCAGGCGGCAAAGATGGCGTTGGCGAGCGCCGGTGCGACCGGCGGCACGCCGGGCTCGCCGACGCCTCCCATCGGCCGGTCGAATCCCCCGGTGTTGACCAGATGGGTGCGGATCTCGGCCGGCGCGGCGTCGATCCGCGTGAGCTCATAGCCGTCGAAGTTGGTCTGCTCGGGACGGCCGTTGCGGAAGCTGATCTCGCTCACCGTCGCCAGGCTGATGCCCTGGACGACCGCGCCCTCGAGCTGGGCGCGCACCCGGTCGGGACTGACCACCGCGCCGCAGTCGAAGGCGATATCGACCCGCGGGATGGTGAGCTCGCCGCGCGCCCCGACGACGGCCTCGACGACCACGGCGGTGTAGCTCACGAAGCTGCGATGGGCGGCGATACCGAGGCCCCGGCCCTGCGGCAGGGTGCGACCCCAGCCCGCTTCCTTCGCCGCCCTCTCGACGACGGCCCGCAGGCGGCCGGTGTCGAACGGGTAGCGCTGGGGATCCTCGCCGTACAGCCACTTGTCGGACATCGCGCTGGCGTCGATCTGCCGGGCCGGGCCGATCAGCTCGAGCAGATAGTCCTTGGGATCTCGCTTCAGGGCCGCCGCCATCTCCGACACGAAGCTCTGGATCGCGAACCCATGCGGGATGTTGGACACCGACCGGAACCAGCCGATGCGGGTATGGGCCTTGGCCTCCGGATTCTCGACGCGGAAGTTGGGAATCGCGAAGGGATTGTCGACGGCGCCCATCGCGAGCTCGAAAGGCGCCTCATGGCCCGGATCGGGCGCGAAGATCGACAGGATCGTCGGCGCCACCGTGCGATGCAGCCACGCCGTCGCCTTGCCCGCGCCGTCCACGCCGGCCTCGATCCGCTCGACCGAGACGGTGTGGAAGAAGCTGTGCTGCAGGTCGTCCTCGCGCGTGAAGGTGACCTTCACCGGCCGCCCGTCCATGGCGCGCGACAGGATGGCCGCTTCCATGACGAAGTCGGGTTTCGATTTCCGGCCAAAGCCGCCGCCCAGCAGCAGCGCATGCACGGTGATCTTGTCGACCGGCAGGCTGAAGTGCTTGGAGAGGTTGGTGCGGGCGGCTTCCGGCGCCTGCACGCTGGTCCAGACCTCGATCTTGTCCGCCGCCACCCGCACCGTCGCTGTCGGCGGCTCCATCGGCGCCTGCGCCAGGTGGGGAACATAATAGGTGGCCTCGAAACGGTTCGCCGCGGCCTTCAATGCCTCGTCGACATTGCCGTCGTTGCGCACCACGAGGCCGGGCTTGGCCGCTGCCTCCTCGAGGGTCTTGCGATAGGCCACCGAGTCGTAGGTGGCATTGGGCCCGTCGTCCCATTGAATGGAGAGGCGCAACCGGCCCTTGATCGCGGCAAAGGTGTTCTCCGCGACGACGGCAATGCCGCCCAGCGGCTGGAACTCCGTGGGCATCGACGGCGCCTCGATCGCGACGACCTTGAGGACGCCCGGCACCTTCATGGTCTCTGCCGCATCGAAGGATTTCACCTTGCCGCCCATGACCGGCGGCCGCGCGACGACGGCAAAGGCCAGGCCCTCGGGCCGGGCATCGATGCCGTAGCTCGCCCGCCCTGTCGTGATGTCGAGATTGTCGACCAGCGCGACGTCACGGCCGATATAGCGGTACTGATCGGGCGCCTTGAAGACCAGAGCCTGCGGCGACGGCACGGGACGCTTGGCGGCCCCGGCCGCCAAGGCGCCGAAGCCGAGACGTCGCCCGGACGCGGCATGAACCACCTCGTGGTTGGCGGCCTTCACCTCGGTGACCGGCACGTTCCAGCGCGACGCGGCTTCCTGTTCCAGCATCAGGCGCGTGGCGGCCGCGATGCGGCGCAGCGGGTCGAAATGGTGGCGCATGCTGCGCGACCCGTCGGTGTTCTGGTTGCCGTAGAGTGCCTCGTTGCCCGGCGCCTGGCGAACCTGCAGGCGGCCGATATCGGCCTCGAGCTCGTCGGCGACCACCGCCGCCCAACCGGTCCGGATGCCCTGCCCCATCTCCGCCCGCTGGCAGAGGAGCGTGACCGTGCCGTCGTCGGCGATCGACAGGAAGACACGCGGATCGTCCTTGAGCCCGCCCGGCATGGCGTCGCCGCCGTACTTCTTGCCTTGAGCGAAGGCCGGCGAGGAGAGCCGCGTGGCCACCACGAAGCTGCCGGCGGCCAACCCCAGCAGGAGGGCACGGCGGCCGAGGTTGACGACGCGCGTGCGCGAGGCGGACGGCGCGGGGGTCGCGAGGATGGTGTCAGGCATGGTCAGGCCCTCCCGGCAGCACGCTTGATGGCGGCGCGGATGCGGGGATAGGCCCCGCACCGGCAGATGTTGCCGCTCATGGCGCCGTCGATGTCGGCGTCGGTGGGCTTCGGCGTGTCCTTCAGGAGTGCGGCGGCCTGCATGATCTGGCCGGTCTGGCAGTAGCCGCACTGGGCGACATTGAGCTCGCGCCAGGCGACCTGGACGGGGTGATTGCCGTCAGGTGACAGGCCTTCGATGGTGACGATCGCCGCGCCTTCGACATCGCCGACGCGCGTCTGGCAGGAGCGCAGCGCCGCGCCGTCGACATGAATGGTGCAGGCGCCGCAGAGCGCCTGGCCGCACCCGAACTTCGTGCCGGTGAGCGCCGCGACGTCGCGCAGATACCACAGCAGCGGCGTTTCGGGATCGCCGTCGAACTTGTGGGGCTTGCCGTTTACCGTGAACGTGCTCATGCCTGTCCCTCCAAGGTCAAACGATTGGGGTCGTGGACGGTCTCGCGACCGTCGATCACCTACGCTCAGCCGACGATGAACGCAGAGCTATCCGAACAAAGCCACAGGACGGGGTGCCCGGAGGATGGGG
>MKRV01000111.1 GCA_001897995.1 Alphaproteobacteria bacterium 65-37
TAGACCACGACTTTCGCGCTGCCGGACCGCGAGCGGCGCGGCAGTTCACCCGACGCCGCGAAGGTCGCAATCGGAACCGTCAGCCAGCCCAGCGCAGTCTCCAGCAGAGACCCTTCCACGAGGCAGCCCTCGCCGGTGCGGCTCCGCTCCATCAAGCCGGCCAGGCAACCAAGCGCCCCCCAGACGCCGGTGCCGAGATCGAGGATCGACGTGCCGACACGCGCGGGCGGAGCGCTTTCGTCGCCGTTTACACTGAACAAACCCGAGAAGGCCTGCACCACCTCCTCGTAGCCCGGCTTGCTCCGCAGCGGACCGCGTGCGCCAAAAGCCGACAGGGAGCAATAGACAAGCCGCGGATGGGCCGAGCGTATCGCGGCGGCGCCGAGTCCGATGGCCTCCATGGCACCCGGCCTCATGTTTTCGATCAGCACATCGTATTGCCCGATCTGGCTCTTCAGCCATGCGACCGCTTCGGCATCCTTCAAGTCGAGGCGAATGCTCTTCTTGCCGCGGTTCATGGTGTTGAACATCATGCTGGAGCCGCGTGCGAAGGGTGGCCCCCAAGCACGGCAATCGTCGCCTCCCTGCGGCCTTTCGACTTTGACGACCTCGGCGCCCAGCATGGCCAGGATCTGCCCCGCCTGGGGACCGGCAATGTTGAGCGAGAATTCGAGGACACGCATGCCTGTCAAAGGCTGCATCTTCCATCTCCCAATGATGTCGGCCGGGATGTCAGCCGGCGCCTTCCTACGTCTGGATGCCCGCTTGCGTGATGATATTGCCCCAACGCCGGCGCTCGTCCGAGATGAAGGCGCCAAGTTCCTCCGGTGACAAGGCTGGTGCTTCACGGCCCGGCAAGAGCAACGGGGGCTTGCCGGGACCGCCGGCGATCTCCTCGATCACCGCCTTGTTGAGAAGTCGCACGACATGGTCCGGCGTGCCGCTGCGCACGCAGAAGCTGACAAACGGCAGGTTGATCACGTTCGGCAGACCGAGTTCGGCAAACGTCGGCACTTCGGGAAACATGGAGATGCGCGCATTGTGGCTGACCGCCAGGGCCACCGCCTCCTTGCGCTGGACGAAATCGGCGATTTCGAACGGGGTGGCGAACATCATGTCGATCTCGCCGGAGCGCAGTGCCATCAAGGTCGCCGGGCTGCCGCGGAACTGGACGATCAGCGTCTCGATGTTGGCTTCGCGATTGAACAGCTCGGCCACCAAATGCACCGTCGAACCGACGCCGCCGGCCCCTATGGTGAGTTTGCCGGGTTCCGCTTTGGCCTTGGTGATCAGTTCGGCAAGGGTGCGAACCCCCAGGCCTGGTCGTACCACCAGCAGGCCCGCGCCGCGCTGGACGAGGGCAACCGGCTTGAAGTCCTTGACGGGGTCATAGGGGAATGTGCGGCCGGAGTTGCGCCACAGAAAATAGCCATTCACCAGCTCGCCATTCGTGCCGATCAGCAAGGTGTAGCCATCCGCAGGAGCACGCACCGCCTCCATGGCGGCGATGGTCCCGGCGGCGCCCACCTTGTTGTCGACCACGAAAGGTACGCCAAAGCGGTCACTAAGACGCGCGCAGACCGCGCGCACCGGCGTATCGACGCTGCTGCCCGCCGCCGATCCGACCAGCACGCGCACCAGCTTCGTCGGCCATTGCTCCTGCGCGTTCGCACCGGCCGAAGCCAAGGCCGCCATTGGCGCCAGTCTTGTCAAATGTCGTCGCGACAGCATGCTGCTTCCTCCTCCCGGGCACCGTCAACGCCGCCAATCAAAGGTCCACATCGCCGGCAAGCATCGCCTGGGCAATGGCCCGCCGCAGGATCTCATTGGAACCGTCGGCGATATTGACCTTGCGCATGGAGACGTAGGCTTCGGTGAGGTTCAGCTCGTTGGTCATGCCCATGGCGCCATGCACCTGCATCACGGCGTCGAGGGCGCGGGCGCCCGCCTGGACGGCAAAGGCCTTGGTCATCGACAGCTCCTTGCGCGCCGCAAGCCCACGGTCGAGGAGTTGCGAAACATTGAGGCTCATCAGGTGAGCGGCATGGATCTGCATGGCCGCCTCGGCGAGCGGGAAGGTCACCCCCTGATAATCCGCGATCGGACGGTCGAAGGCGTGCCGCACCTTGCTGTAGTCGAAGCCCATCTCCAGCGCCCAGCGCGACACACCGACGGCCCGCGCCGAATTGTAGATACGCCCGAGATTCACCCCGAGCATCGCTGTGGCAAAGCCACGATGCAGTTCACCGACGAGTTGATAGGGCTCGATGCGAACCTCGTCGAAGTGCAGCAGCGCCTCGTCCCCGCCGGGGCTGCCCCACATCTTGATGATCCGCTCGATCTTGAATCCCGGCGCGTCGGTCGGGACCAGGAAGGCGCTGATGCCGCCCTTGCGTTGCGATGCGCGCTCCGCGTCGGTGACCGCGAAGACGATGCAGAACTCCGCATGCGGGCTGTTGGTCGTCCAGATCTTGTTGCCGCTGAGGCGCCAGCCCTTGCCGTCGGCCGTGGCTCGGGTCTTGATGCGTGCCGCATCCGATCCGGCGCCAGGCTCCGAGAGGCCGAAGCACATGCTCGTCCTGCCCGCCATCATATCCGGCAAGATCAGCCGTTTGGCTTCTTCCGTCATCTTCTCCAGCACGGGGCTGGGGCCCATCGCCCAATGGCTCACCGCATAGTGGCCCAGCCAGTGTTTGTAGCCGCAAAGGTGGAAGATCTTCTCCCACACGCCGAACCAGGCAACATGCCCCATGCCCTGGCCACCGATTTCCGACGGCGCGCACATCGCGTAGTAGCCCGCAGCGGCGGATGCCATGCGAATCTCGCGGATCACCGCAAGCACCGCAGGGCTGAAGCGACCGTCGTCGGCATAGAGCTTGCGATCGTCGTCGAGCAGGTCCTGATGCCGCTCGTGTCGCGGAATCACCTCCGCTCGCAAGAAGCGCTCGATGCCGTCGCGCATTGCTCGCACATCTTCGGGGTATTCGTAGGCAATTGCGCCCATGATCCGTTTCTCCCTCGACACCACGGCCGTGTTCTTCCCGACCGACACATGTCGAATACCATCGGCCGCTTGGCCTGGCGCGCCCACGGGGGTGCAACCGGACAATATTGCGTATGCAATACGCGGGGCGGCCGACACGGCGGATCCGCAAGTCGTATCGGCGTCGCCGAAACCGGAAGTGCGCCAACCGGCGACGCTTCAAGAAGGTCGATCGGTGCCTACCGCAAGCCTTCCGGTAAATCGCGCCAACTCGGCGCGCAGCATGGTGCCGAGCGCGCGGTGTTCGGTGCGGATGCGCCAGGCTGGCCCCGCGACCATCAGCCCGAGCGGCTTGTCGAGGATGTCGTTGAAGGGAAGCCGCACCGCGACCGAGCCGATATTGGGGAATACCCCACCGACTATCCAGGCATAGCCATCACGGCGCGTTCGATCGACATAGCGCAGCACACGTCGCAGATCCTCGTGCGTTCCAGCGGTGTCGGCATTGATCGAACGTACCAGGCGGCCGATGTCGGCATCGCTGCGCTCGGCCAGCAACGCAAGACCGCCCGCCCCTCGACAAAGCGGCCGCAATGTTCCCGGTCGAAGCGCAAGCTTGGGCGTTTGGCGCGTTTCGATGACGTGCACGTACTGCAAGTCGAGGCCGTTCTGCGTCGCAAGCAACGTCGTCATACGCGCGAGATCGCGCACGCCGGTCAACAGCTCGGATATTTCGTCACGGCCGCAGGCCCCGGCATGGATCCAGCTGCCGAGAAGCGCCACGCGAATGGTCGGCGCAAAGCACCGTGTTTCCAGATCATAGTTGAGGTAGCCGGTGCGCCTCAGATCGTTCAGCAGGAACGACGTGCTCGATTGCGGATAGCCGAGCATGGCAGCGATCTCGCCTATCGCCGCCGGCCGACGCAATTTCTCGAAGAGATCGAGCACCTCCAACGCTCGCCGCGCCGATTTGACCGATCGCGCCATCCTCGCCCCTATTTTCGTTCATTGGTCTTTCCCTGCCGGCAACCATAGGGGAGGTCACGGCTGCGATCACCAGGTGTGACACCCGGCATCTCCTGGGGAGTGGACACAGCGCTCATCGATCCTCTCCCTCGAAGTGGGAGAGGAGAATGAGAGAGAGCGCTGTCAAATGGGGAGGGGGTCTTTACGCCGCCAGGCGGGCGGCGATCTTGTCCAGGGATTCGAGGCCGTCGATCGGGCCCAGTGCCGCCAGGGTGAGCTTGCCCTGCAGCAGCCGGCGGGCGACGCGGCGCACGGCGTCCTGGTCGACGGCTTCGATGCGGGCCACCACCTCGGCATAGGGGATCGGCCGGCCGTGCACGATGAGGTGGCGGGCCGCCTGCTCGCAGCGCGCGCCGCTCGATTCGAGCGCCATCAGGGTGCCGGCCTTGATCTGGTTGCGGGCGCGCACCAGCTCGGCCTCGTTCAGCGTGTCGGCCACGCTCACGAACTCCTCGCAGACCGCCGGGACCAGCTCGGCGAGATCGTCCTCGCCGGTGCCGGCATAGATGCCGAACAGGCCGCCGTCGGCATAGGCGGTGTTGAAGCAATGGATGCCGTAGACCAGGCCGCGATCCTCGCGGATGCGCTGGAACAGCCGCGAGGACATGCCGCCGCCGAACAAGGTCGAGTAGACGGCCAGCGCGAAATAATCGGGGTCGCGGTAGCCGATACCCTGGCAGCCGAGCACCAGATGCGCCTGCTCCAGCACCCGCGCCTCGCGGCCGTCGCCGCCGACATAGGCCAGCGGCACGGGAGTATCGGCATTGGCCGGCGTGCGCGGCACCGAGCCGAAATGCTTCTCTGCCAGGTCGACGATGCGGTCGTGCTCGACCCGTCCCGCCGCCGACAGGACCATGTTCGAGGCGGTGTAGTGGCGCGCCAGATAGGCGAAGAGATCATCGCGGCCGATCGACTCGACCGTCGCGGCGGTGCCCAGCACCGGGCGGCCGAGCGGCTGGCCTGGCAGGGCCGTCTCCTGGAACTGGTCGAAGATGATGTCGTCGGGTGTGTCGAGCGCCTGGCCGATTTCCTGCAGGATCACGCCGCGCTCGCGCTGCAGCTCGTCGGGATCGAACACCGAGTTGCGCAGGATATCGGCGATCATCTCGACACCGAGCCCGACATCCTCCTTGAGCACCGAGGCGTGGTAGGCGGTGATCTCGCGGCCGGTATAGGCGTTGAGGCTGCCGCCGACATTCTCGATCTCCTCGGCGATGGCGCGGGCCGAGCGGGTCCGCGTGCCCTTGAAGGCCATGTGCTCCAGCATGTGGGCCATGCCGTTCAACTCGGCGGTCTCGTGCCGCGTGCCGCAGGCGACCCAGATGCCGAGCGTCGCCGATTCGACCTCGGGCATCTCGTCGACGGCGACCCGCAGCCCGTTGCCCAGCGTCGTGACCTTGACGTTGCTCATGTCCGTACCTTGGTGCGTGCCGGTGCCGTCGCGGCAGCACGGCGTTCGTCGATCATGGCCTTAAGCGCCTCGACGTCGTTCCTCAGCCCGTCGACCCGCTCCGCCCGGTCCAGCAGATCGCCCAGCCGGGCCGGCAGAGCCGGCCGTTCGCCGGTCGCCTTCTCGACGGCGTCGGGGAACTTGGCGGGATGCGCCGTCGCCAGCACCACCATCGGGATCGAGGCGTCGCGGCGGTGCTGCTGCGCCACGGCGTAGCCGACCGCTGTGTGGGGGTCGATCGTCTCGCCGAAACGGCGACGGCAATCGGCGATGGCGGCGAGCGTGCCGGCATCGTCGAGACGGCCGGCATCGAAGAGCTGACGCACGCCCGCCAGCGCATTGGCGCCGACCTTCAGGGTGCCGGTGCTGCGGAACGTCGTCATCGCATCGGCGAGCGTGGCGCCGTTGCGGTCGTAGAGGTCGAACAGCAGACGCTCGAAGTTGCTCGAGATCTGGATGTCCATGCTGGGGCTGAAGGTCGGCACGACCTCCGAGGTCGTCATGGTGCCGCTTTCGAAGAAGCGCGCCAGGATGTCGTTGCTGTTGGCGCCGACCACGAAATGCGAGATCGGCAGGCCCATCTGCCGGGCGGCGTAGCCCGCATAGACGTTGCCGAAGTTGCCGCTCGGCACCGTGAAGGCGACCGGGCGCTCCGGCGCGCCGAGCTTCAGGGCGGCCCAGAAGTAGTAGACGATCTGCGCCATGACGCGCGCGAAGTTGATCGAGTTCACCGCGGTCAGGGCATGGCGATCGCGGAAGGCGAGGTCGTTGAAGCAGGCCTTGGCGAGGTCCTGGCAGTCGTCGAACGTGCCCTGCACCGCGATATTGTGCACGTTGGGTGCCAGCACGGTCGTCATCTGCCGGCGCTGCACCTCGCTCACGCGCCCCTTGGGGAACAGCATGAAGATGTCGATGGTCTTGCGATCGCGCACCGCCTCGATCGCCGCCGAGCCGGTGTCGCCCGACGTCGCGCCGACGATGGTGGCGTGCTGGCCGCGCACCGTCAGCGTGTGGTCGAGCATGCGACCGAGCAGCTGCAGCGCCACGTCCTTGAAGGCGAGCGTCGGACCGTGGAACAGCTCGAGCAGGTGAAGACCGCTATCTCCAAGCGGCTTCAGCGGCGCCACCTCAGGCGTCTCGAACGAGGCATAGGCCTCGCCGATCAGGCGGCGGAAGGTCGCCTCGTCGAACGCCTCGCCCACGAAGGGCCGCATGACGCGAAAGGCGAGCTCGGTGTAGCCCAGTCCCTTGAGACCTGCGATCTCGGCCTTGCTGAACTGCGGCCATTCCGACGGCAGGTAGAGGCCGCCGTCGCGGGCAAGACCCGCAAGCATGATGTCTTCGAAGCCAAGCGGCTGGGGGTTGCCCTGCGAGCCGTGGCGAGTGCTGATGTAACGCAACGAAAACTCCGATATCGCGCCGTCAGATGACCTGAGGAGTCAGGCGACCTGAAGCGTCAGGCGGCCTGAATTGTCAGGCAACCTGGCGACAGGCCTCGTGATCCTTGCGGACGCGTTTGGTGGAGGCGGGAAACTTCTGCAAGGCGCGCTCGGGCCGCGTCGGACGCTTGACCAGATCGCCGCCACAATTCGGGCAGTGGCCGCCCAGCCGAGTTCGCGCGCAGTCCGCACAGAAGGTGCACTCGAAGGTGCAGATCAGCGCGTCGGACGCACCGTTGGGCAGGTCCTTGTCGCAGCACTCGCAGTTGGGGCGGAGATCGAGCATGGGTCCCTCTTACGCCGACAGGTAGCGGCTTTCCAGATGCGCCTTGAAGGCCGCGCTGCCCAGGGGCGCTCCGGTGGCCGCGGTCAGGATCTCGTCGGTCGTGGCGATCGAGCCCTTGCCGTGCACATTGGCACGAAGCCAGCCCAGAAGCGGTGAAAAATCGCCCTTTCCGATGGCCTCCAGCAGGCCCGGCTCGGCGCGGCGGGCGGCAGCGAAGAGCTGCGCCGCCGCCAGCGCGCCCAAGGTATAGGTCGGGAAATAACCCCAACCGCCGTCCGGCCAATGGATGTCCTGCAGGCAGCCCAGCGAATCGTCGGCCGGCACGATTCCCAACAGGTCGCGCATGCCCTCGTTCCACGCGCCGGGCAGGTCGGCGAGCGGCAGGTCGCCGGCCAGCATTGCCCGCTCCAGCCGATAGCGCAGCATGATGTGCAGGGGGTAGGTGACTTCGTCGGCATCGACGCGGATGAAGCCCGGCGCCACGCGCGTGTAGAGGCGATGGATGTTCTCGACGCTCCAGGCCGGGCCATCCTTGTCGACGTCCTTGCCGAAGGCCGCCCGCATGCGCGGCGCGGCGAAGGCGACGAAGGCGCCGCTGCGGCAGGCCTGCATCTCCATCAGGAGCGACTGGCTTTCGTGCAGGGTCATGCCCCGCGCATTGCCGACCGGCTGGCGCCGCCAGTCGCGCGGCAGACCGGCCTCGTAGAGACCGTGACCGGTCTCGTGCAGCACGCCCATGAGCGCGCGGGCGAAATCCTGCTCGTCGTAGCGCGTGGTGATGCGCACATCGTCGGCGGTGCCGCCGGTGAAGGGGTGCGCCGAGACGTCGAGCCGGCCGTGATGGAAGTCGAAGCCGATCCGGCGGATCAGCTCCTCGCCGAGCTTGCGCTGCGCCTCGACCGGGAACGGCCCCTCGAGCGGCAGGATCGGCGGCAGCCGCTTCTGGTGCTCCAGCACGCGGCCCAGCAGGTCGGGCAGGAAAGCGCGCAGCTCGGCGAACAGCGCATCGATGCGCGCCGCCCGGCCACCGGGCTCGAACTCGTCGAGCAGCGCATCGTAGAGCGAGGTGCCGAGTGCGGCGGCCTTGGCCTCGCCGACACGGCGCATCAGGGTCAGCACCTCCGTGAGCGTCGGCAGCAGCGACTTGAAGTCGGCGTTCTTCTTGGCCGACCGCCAGGCGAGCTCGCAGGCGCTGCAGGCCCGCGTACGCGCCTCGACCAGGTCGGCCGGGAGCGCGCTTTCATGCACCCAGGCGCGGCGCATCTCGCGCAGGTTCGCCTGCCGCCAGGGATCGAGCGAGGCCCCGCCCTCCTCCGCGCGCGACAGCAGCTCGGGCATGTCGGGGGCCGCGATGATCTCGTGGGCGATCACGCCCAAGGTGGCGAGCTGATCGGCGCGATCGTCACTGGCGCCGTCGGGCATCATGGTCGAACGGTCCCAGTTCAGGATCGCCGAGGCGCGGCTGACGGCGCTCAGCCGCGCGAAGCGGCGCTCAAGCTCGGCATACGGATCGTTGGCGATCATGTGCCCCCCTTCACTTGCTCGTCTTCTTGCGGCCGTTGATCTCGAGCCGGCCGGCTTCCCAATGATAGGCGAGATAGACGCCCGCCATGGCGAGCGCGATCAGGAACCAGGTGATGGCGTACTGCAGATGGTCGTTGGGGATGTCGAAGCGCGTCTGGCCGCCGATCGGCAGGCCGCCGGGATTGGGCGCGGCGTCGGCATCCAGGAAGAACGTGTCGAGCTTCAGATCGGGCGCGGCGCCGGCCATCTTGCGCATCAGGGGCACGTCGACATGGAACCAGACGTTCTTGTCGGGCACGTTCTCCGGCGCGAACTGCCGCCGCTCCTGATTGCGGCGCACGATGCCGATCAGCTCGACCTGGCCGGCAGGCTGGCCTTCGGCACGGCGGGCAGGATCCTTGCGCTCCTGGGGAATCCAGCCGCGATCGAACAGCACGACCCGGCCATCGTCGGTCTTGAGCGGCACGACGACCTGATGGCCGACCTTGTTCTTGAGGCTGCGCGCGGCGAGGAAGAATTCCTTGTCGAAGAGGAAGGTGCCGCCGAGCTTGACCTTGCCGTATTCGTGCCGCAGCGGATCGCCGCGCAGCAGCTCGTCGAGGCTGATCGGCGCCGCCGCCTGGTTGGCGGCGATGCGATCGAGGATGTCCCTCTTCCATTCGCGGCGCTCCATCTGCCAGATGCCGAGCCCCAGCGACAGAACCAGGATCGGCAGCGAGACGAGCGTGGGCCACAAAGCGGGCCGCAGCCTGATCATGATGTCTCCTCTATTCGTCGAGCGCAGTCGATCGATGGATGTACTGCTGGGCGACCAGCAGCGCCTTCAGGAAGCGCAGCATCCAGGTCGCGAGCACAAAGGTGAGCGGTCCCCAGATCAGGACGTGCAGCCACCAGGGCGGCTCGAAGCGGAACTCCACCCAGAAAACCCCGATCATGATGATGGCGCCCAGTCCCAGGATCACCAGCACCGCCGGCCCGTCGCCGGCATCGTGGCCGCGCAGGTCGAGGTCGCAGGTCGGGCAGCGATCGACCACGCCCAGAAGCCCGCGGAAAAGCTTGCCACGGCCGCAGCGCGGGCAGCGCCCGCGGAGCGCTACGTCGAGGGGCGATTGGCGCGGCCAATCGGACGAGGGCTCGGACGGGGGGTCGGACAATGGGGTCTCCCAAAGGCGAACCGCCGGGGAGCGCCCGGCGGTTCCAAGTTAGTCGGATTTTTCGACTCAGTGCAGGGCGATCGGCGCCTTGCCCGCACCCCACCAGTAGATGCAGAAGAAGAGGAACAGCCACACCACGTCGACGAAGTGCCAGTACCAGGCGGCGGCTTCGAAGCCGAAATGCTGCTTGGGCTTGAACTGGCCCTTCATGGCGCGGAACAGGCAGACCAGCAGGAAGGTCGTGCCGACCAGCACGTGGAAGCCGTGGAAGCCCGTCGCCATGAAGAAGGTCGACGTATAGATGTTCTCACGGAAGCTGAAGGGCGCGTTCAAGTACTCGTAGGCCTGGATGCCGGTGAAGCAGGCGCCCAGGACCACCGTGAGCAGCAGGCCACGCACGGCGTCGCGCTGGTTGCCCTCGATGATCGCGTGATGCGCCCAGGTCACGGTCGTGCCCGAGAGCAGCAGGATCAGCGTGTTCATCAGCGGCAGGTCGAACGGCGCGATGATGCTGATGCCCTTGGGCGGCCAGACGCCGCCGGTCACCTCGGTGCGAATCGGCTGCTTGAGCTCGCCCGGGAAGAGCGAAGCGTCGAAGAAGGCCCAGAAGAACGCCGCGAAGAACAGCACTTCCGAGGCGATGAACAGGATCATGCCGTAGCGCAGGCCGAGCTGCACGACAGCGGTGTGGTACTTGCGCGACTCGACGACGACGTCGCTCCACCACCAGTACATGACGGCGAAGATCAGCAGCAGGCCGGGGGCGATGACCCACCACTGCACCGACGCGACGATCTTCTGCACGCCCGGACCGAACAGGTCGGGATGCATGCCCACACCCGCGCCCAGCGCCAGGATCAGCGCGCCGAGCGAGCCCAGCGCCGGCCACGGGCTGGGATCGACCAGGTGATAGGGATGCTTGGGAGCGCCGTCGGCCATATTCATCCACCCTTTCCGGTTTCGGCAGCAGGCACGCTGCCGAGCAAGGTCTTCGCCCGTTCCGTCTTCGCCTCGAAGAAAGTGTAAGAAAGCGTGACGGTACGGATGTTGTCGTAACGCCGATCCTTATCCATCTCCGGATCGACGAAGAATACCACGGGCATGTCGACCGACTGCCCGGGCAGAAGCAACTGCTCGGTGAAGCAGAAGCATTGGAGCTTGTTGAACCACGGCCCGGAACTCTCGGGCGTGACGTTGTAGGTCGAGGTGCCGACCAGCGGCCGCTGCGAGACGTTGGTCACGCGGTAATGGACCAGGCGCTCCTCACCGAGCTGCACCGTGACTTCGCGCTGCAGCGGCTCGAAGCGCCAGGGCAGCGCCGAATCGACGTTGGAGTCGAAGCGCACCTTGACCGTACGGTCGAGGATCGGCCGGTCGCCGGCCTGCGCGACCAGCGGCGTGCCACCGAAGCCGGTCGTGCGGCAGAACATGTCGTAGAGCGGCGCGGCGGCGAAAGCGGCGCCGACCATGCCGCCGGTCAGCAGGAAGAGGCGCCGGGCGACGCGCGCGTTCTTCTGCGCTGGCGTGAGGGGAACCTTCTCGCTCATCCCTGCCCTCCCATGCGGACGATCGTGAGTGCAAAGAAGGCCGCGGCGAGCAGCAGCAGGAAACCCGCGACGAACAGGTTCTTGCCGCGCTTGCGGCGGTGCATGTCGGTGTCGCCAGGGCGGCGGTCGTCGGCCATCACGCTCATCCGACCAGGAACCGGTGCACGACCAGGTCGACTGGCAGGGCCGCGAACAGGGCCGCAAGATAGAGCAGCGAGAAGCGGAACATGCGCCGCGCCGCGCCGTGCGCAGTCTCGTCGTCGGCCGTTCGCCAGACGGCGAGCGCATGGCCGAGGAAGGCCAGACTCATCGCCAGCGCCACCGAGCCGTAGAGCCAGCCCACCGATCCCAGCAGGGTCGGCGCCAGCGCCACCGGCACCAGGAGCACGGTGTAGGCCAGCATCTGGCGCTTGGTCTCGCGCGGGCCGGCAACGACCGGCAGCATCGGCACGCCAGCGCGGCGATAGTCATCGCAGCGATAGAGCGCGAGCGCCCAGAAATGCGGCGGCGTCCACAGAAAGACCAGCAGGAAGAGCGCAATGCCCACGGCCGACACGTCGCCGGTCACCGCAGCCCAGCCGATCATCGGCGGGAAGGCGCCGGCGGCGCCGCCGATCACGATGTTCTGCGGCGTGCGGCGCTTCAGCCAGATCGTGTAGACGAAGACATAGAACAGGATGGCGGCCGCGAGCAGCGCCGCGGCGGTGAAGTTGGTCGCCACCGCCATCAGGGCGACGGAGAAGATCGAGAGCAGGACGCCCAACCCCAGTGCATCGTCCGGCGCGACGCGGCCGCTCGGCAGCGGGCGCTTGCGCGTCCGCTCCATCACGGCATCGAGGTCGCGCTCGTACCACATGTTGATGGCGCCGGCCGCCCCGGAGCCCAGGGCGATCGCCAGCACCGCCAGTGCCGCGGTGAAGGGATGGATGTGGCCCGGCGCGATCATGACGCCGATCCAGCCGGTGAACACGACCAGCGACATCACCCGCGGCTTCAGCAGGTCGAGGTAGTCGCGCACGCGCGCCACCGGTGCCGCTTCGTCCGGGATCGTCAGGATGCCGTTTGCCGTGTTGCTCATGGTCTTTGTGCTCGTGGCCCTTCAGGGCGAAGGCGCCACCCTGGTCGGGGGGGCGCCTCCGCTCCTGCGGATCAGTGGTGAGCCGTCGGGGAGATGTGCGGCAGCTCCTCGAAGGTGTGGAACGGCGGCGGCGACGCCACGGTCCACTCCAGGGTATTGGCGCCCTCGCCCCAGTAGTTGGCGCCGACCTTGCGGCCCGCCAGCAGCGTGCCGAAGACCACGAAGATCAGCCAGAAGATGGTCGAGCCGAAGGAGATGAACGCACCGATCGACGAGATGTAGTTCCAGTGCGACATCGCATCCGGATAGTCGACGTAGTGGCGCGGCATGCCGGCCAGGCCCGAGAAGTGCATCGGGAAGAACGTCAGGTTGACGCCGATGAAGGTCGTCCAGAAGTGAATCTGGGCCGCCCATTCCGGATACTGCCGGCCCGACATCTTGCCGAGCCAGTAGTAGAAGCCGGCGAACATGCCGAACACCGCACCGAGCGACAGCACGTAGTGGAAGTGCGCGATCACGTAGTAGGTGTTGTGCAGCGAGTAGTCGACGCCGGCGTTGGCCAGCACGACGCCGGTGACGCCGCCGACGGTGAACAGGAAGATGAAGCCGATCGCCCACAGCATCGGGACCTCGAGGCGGATCGAGCCGCCCCACATCGTGGCAATCCACGAGAAGATCTTCACGCCGGTCGGCACCGCGATCACCATCGTGGCGGCCACGAAGTAGGCGCGCGTGTCGACGTCCATGCCCACCGTGTACATGTGGTGCGCCCAGACGACGAAGCCGACGACGCCGATCGCCACCATCGCGTAGGCCATGCCGAGGTAGCCGAAGATCGGCTTCTTGGCGAAGGTCGAGATGATGTGGCTGACGATGCCGAAGGCCGGCAGGATCATGATGTACACCTCGGGATGGCCGAAGAACCAGAAGAGGTGCAGGAACAGGGTCGGATCGCCGCCACCCTCGGGCTTGAAGAACGAGGTGCCGAAGTTGCGGTCGGTCAGCAGCATGGTGATGGCGCCGGCCAGGACCGGCAGGGCCAGCAGCAGCAGGAAGGCCGTCACCAGGATCGACCAGGCGAACAGCGGCATGCGGTGCAGGGTCATGCCCGGCGCCCGCATGTTCAGGATGGTGGTGATGAAGTTGATCGCACCCAGGATCGACGAGGCGCCCGCGATATGCAGCGAGAAGATCGCGAGATCCATGCCCGCGCCCTGACTGATCGTCAGCGGCGGGTAGATCGTCCAGCCGGTGCCGACACCGCCACCGATCAGGGCCGACATCAGCAGCAGGATGAAGGCCGGCGGCAGCAGCCAGAAGCTGATGTTGTTCATGCGCGGGAACGCCATGTCGGGCGCTCCGATCATCAGCGGCACGAACCAGTTGCCGAAGCCGCCGATCAGGCCCGGCATGACCACGAAGAACACCATGATCAGGCCGTGGGCCGTCACGAAGGTGTTCCAGAGGTGACCGTCAGGCGTGCCGTCGACGTTGAAGTACTGCACGCCGGGCTGCATCAGCTCGAGGCGCATGATCACCGAGAAACCGGCGCCGATCAGGGCAGCGCAGATCGAGAACACAAGGTACATCGTGCCGATGTCCTTGTGGTTGGTGCTGTACAGCCACCGCTTGATGCCGGTCGGCGTGTGGTGGTCGTCGTGGTGGCTGTGGTCGTGGGCGGCGCCGTGCGCGGTGGCCATTTGTACTCTCCTGCGGCGAAGCGCTTAGCGGGTGGCGGGAGCGGTTACGGAAGCGAAGTTGGTCTCGGGCAGCAACCCAGCGGCCTTCTTCTTCTCCTCGACCCACTTGTCGAATTCAGGCTTGGAAACGACCTTGATGGCGATCGGCATGAAGGAATGGTTCATGCCGCAGATCTGCGAGCACTGGCCGAAATAGAGGCCCTCTTCCTTGACGCTGATCCAGCCCTCGTTGAGGCGGCCGGGAATCACGGTCTTCTTGATACCGAAGCCGGGTACGGTCCAGCCGTGCATGCTGGCGCCTTCGGCGGTGCCGACGATGCGGACGACGGTGTTGGCGGGGATCACCATTTCCTCGTCGACGGCGAGCAGGCGCGGCACCTGCGGCTTCTGCTTGGCGCGGTCGGCCTCGGGCAGAATGCGGCTCTCGACCTTGAAGTTGCCCTGGTCGGGATAGTCGTAGGACCAGTACCACTGATGGCCGGTGACCTTGATCGTCATGGCCGCATCGATCGCCTTGTCGCTGTAGTAGAGCAGGCGGAACGACGGCACGGCGATCACCACCAGGATCAGGATCGGGATGATCGTCCAGGCGATCTCGAGGCCGGTGTGATGGGTGACGTTGGTCGCCACCGGGTTACGCGAGGCGTGGAAGCGCCACATCGCGTAGAGCAGCAGAAACAGGACGAAGACCGAGATCAGGGTGATGATCACCAGCAGGATGTCGTGCAGCGACTCGACCCGCTCCATCACCGGCGTGAAGGGCGGCGGGAAATTCAGCTGCCAGTCGTGCGGCACGCCGATGACTTTTTGCGCCTGGGCGACGCCCGCGATGCCGAACGTGGCGATCGCCGACAAAATGCCCAGAATGCCCAATACGCGCTTACCGACCATGCATCCGTCCCCTCGCGGCGTAGATCCTCGCGGGATTTCCGACCCGCAAAATTCCCCGCATTTCAAACGGGTTAGTACCAGATATAGCCGTGGGTCGTAACGGGTTTTCGACCCTGGCCGGTATGTGGCGGCCAGTCGCAGTTGCTGTTGTCTGAGGATGTTTTCGGCCCTTTGGCACGCCTCCGCAACTGCACGGCCCCGGCAAAGGCCGGGTGGTCGGTACAATGGCGAAACCCTGTGGTGCGGCCCGATGTGTGGCGTCGTCTCACTCTCCTCTCCCCCGCTTCGGGGGAGAGGTTGGGTGAGGGGGAAACGACGACCACCCAGATCACACGCGCGTGCGAGCGCCACCGGCCCCCTCACCTAGCCTCTCCCCCGAAGCCGGGGGAGAGGAATATGAAGGCCAGGAGAGTGGCGCCACCCCACGCACGCCCCGAAGTTGCCGCTTGTCTTTCGACCCTCGGCCTTTAAGGTCCGCCGGCCACGGCTGACCGTGGCTTCGCCGAAGGAACACGTCATGCGTCTTTCCCTCCTGACGCCCGTTCTTGCCGTCATTCTCATGCTTGCAGGAGCCGCCTCCGCCATGGACAAGGAAAACACCCTCTATATCGACCTGAAGGACGGCCGCGTCGTGATCGAGATGCGCCCCGACCTCGCCCCCAAGCATGTCGCGCAGATCAAGAAGCTGGCCCGCGAAGGCAAGTACGACGGCGTCGTCTTCCATCGCGTGATCGACGGCTTCATGGCGCAGACCGGCGACCCGACGGGGACCGGCACCGGCGGCATGGGCGAGACGCTCAAGGCCGAGTTCAACAAGGAGCCGCATACCCGCGGCACCGTCTCGATGGCGCGCACCAACGACCCGAACAGCGCCCGCAGCCAGTTCTTCATCGTCTTCAAGGATTCGAACTTCCTCGACGGCCAGTACACGGTCTGGGGCCGCGTGACCTCCGGCATGGAATTCGTCGACAAGATCAAGAAGGGCGCCCCGGGATCGGGCGCCGTCGCCGACCCGAAGGACAAGATGATCAAGGTCCAGGTCGCGGCCGACGCCAAGAGCTGAGGCGCCTCCCGCCAGACACGACAAAGCCTCCCCCGCTCACGCGAGGGAGGCTTTTTCTTTGCTTTCTCGTCTGCCCCCGCGTCTTCGCGGGGGAAGTGCCCCGTCTTACGGGGCGAAGGGGGTCATGATCTTTCTTCGCGTTAAAACGCCCCCTCCGTCGGCGATTACGCCGACACCTCCCCCGCGCGGAGCCCGCGCGGGGGTGGAATTCTTTCTCAGCCTTCCTTCGTCACGGCGTGGAAGGACTTGGAGATGACCTGCCAGCGGCCGTCGACCTTCAGCAAGGTCAGGTAGTCGGTGAAATAGCGCGGCGGCAGCTGGCACTCGACCTTGGCGAAGGCCGTCGCCGGGCCGGCGAAATCGATCGATACGATGCGGTCGGCCCGCGCGCTGCCCTTCGCCTTGCCCGACGGACGGCTTTCCACCGCCTTGAACCAGTCGGCGCGCGGCAGGTCGGCGGCCTTGCCGCCGGCATCCGCGCTGTAGAGATGCGCCGACGGATGGAAGGCCTCGCCCAGCTTCTTGGTGTCGCCTTCGTAGAGGCCGTCGAAATAGACCTGCAGCACCTTCTCGATCGCTACGACTTCCGAACTCATCTGTTCACTCCCTCGAAAAGAGATCGCACCCGCTCTTCAGACAGGACCGTTGGGCGCAACCAGGATCTTGCCGTTGCGTCCGCCCCTGTCGGCGTGCGCCAGCGCTTCCTTGATTTTCTCGATCGGATAGACCGTGTCCACCGGCGCGTTCAGCGTGCCGGCGAGGACCTGGCGGCCGAGATCGGCGTAGATCTCGCGGATCTTCTCGGGGCTGCGCTTGGCGAGCCCGCGCCCCAGCATGAAGCCGGTGAGCTTGACGCCGCGATAGATGAAATGGCTGCGCCCGACCGCCGGATCCTCGCCGCTCATCGACCCGTAATGCACGACGGTTCCTTCGGTCGCCACGCATTCGACGATCCGCTCCGTCGCCGAACCGCCGACCGCCTCGACGCCCAGCCGGATCGGAGCCTCACTCGTCGCCTTGGCAACGCGCTGGGCGAGGTCACTGCCGTCGGTCAGCACGAGATCGGCGCCCAGGCCTTTCAGCTCGTCGCCGAGCTCGGGCCGGCGCACGACGTTGACTGTGCGCAGGCCGCGCTGTTTGGCGAGCACGATCAGCAGACGACCGACGGCGGAGTTGGCGACATTCTGAATCACCCAGTCGCCGGGTTTGAGATCGACGAAGTCCTGCAGCATCAGCAGCGCCGTCGGCGGGTTGATGCGTACCATGGCGGCCTGACGCAGATCGATGCCGGCCGGTAGAGGAATGGCGTCGTCGCCCTTCACGCGGCGCTTCTCTGCCCAGTTCTCGCGCTGCAGGTTGATGACCAGGTCGCCTTTTTTCACATGCGTCACCGCCGCGCCCACCGCGGTCACGCGGCCGACGCATTCGGCGCCCGGCGTCGCCGGCAGCGGTGGCTTCAGCCGGTAGCTGCCGCGGCAGAACCACATGTCGGCAGGATTGATCGGAAAGGCCAGCACCTCGAAGACGACCTCGTCGGCCGCCGGTGCGCCAACGTCGGGGACGTCGGCGCACCGCGCGACGTCCCAGGGCGTTCCATAGCGATCGATCAGAACCTGCTTCACGCGACCCTCCCGCTCCGACCTCGTATTTGCACTCGCTCTTATCCGCACCGACGGGCCACTTTGTTGGCCCGTCGATTGCTTGTACTGTGATTCAACAGGGGGTGAAATGCCGGATGGCCGCAAAGGCATTTGACGAAATGAACTCGGGCATGGACGGGTCGGTCCGCCTGCCCTATCGCGGCGTCGCCGACTGGCTCGCCAGCACATCGCCGGAACACGTGGCCGCGACCCGCCACGAGGTCGACCAGTTCTACCGACGACACGGCATCACCTTCGGCGCCTACGGCGCCACCGACGGCCACGAGACCACCATCCCGTTCGACATCATCCCGCGGGTCATCGCCTGGGACGAATGGGACTATCTGCAGAAAGGCCTCGTACAGCGCGTGCGCACGCTGAACGCCTTCCTGGCCGACGCCTATGGCAAGCGCGAGATCTGCCGCGCCGGGATCATTCCCGAAGAGCAGGTGCTGATGAATGCCGAGTTCGTCGCCATGGCGCAGGGCCTCGACCTGCCGGGCGGCGTTCATGCCCATATCGCCGGCATCGACCTGGTGCGCGTCGGCGAGAAGGACTTCTATGTCCTGGAAGACAATGTGCGCACGCCGTCGGGCGTCTCCTACGTGCTGGAGAACCGCGAGGTGATGATGCGGCTGGCCCCCGAGTTGTTCGCCGCGATGCGCGTGCTGCCGGTCGCCAACTACACCGACGAGCTTCTGGCGACCTTGCGCTCGGTCTCCTACAGCGACGACGCCGAGCCCAATGTCGTGCTGCTCACCCCCGGCCACTACAACAGCGCCTACTTCGAGCACGCCTACCTCGCCGACGAAATGGGCATCGAGCTGGTCAAGGGCTCGGACCTGTTCGTCGACGAAGGCCGCGTCTACATGCGCACGCCGCGCGGCCCGCAGCGGGTCGACGTCATCTACCGCCGCGTCGACGACGCCTTCCTCGATCCGCTGGCCATGCGGCCCGACTCCTATCTCGGCGTGGCCGGCCTGCTGGGGGCACTGCGCGCCGGTCGCGTCAACATCGTGAACGCGCTGGGCAACGGCGTGGCCGACGACAAGTCGACCTATACCTATGTCCCCGAGATGGTGCGCTTCTATCTCGGCGAGGAGCCGATCCTGCAGAACGTGCCGACCTGGTGCTGCGATCGCTCCGACGACTACAAGTATGTGCTGGAGCACCTGTCCGAGCTGGTCGTGAAGGAGGTCCACGGCTCCGGCGGCAAGGGCATGCTGGTCGGTCCGACCTCGAGCAAAGCCGAGATCGAGGAATTCTCCGGCCTGCTCAAGGCGCGCCCCGACAACTACATCGCCCAGCCGACCCTTGCGCTGTCGACCTGCCCGACTTTCGTGAGCCAGGGCGTGGCGCCGCGGCATGTCGATCTCCGGCCCTTCGTCCTGTCGGGCCGCAAGATCACCATCGTGCCGGGCGGCCTGACGCGGGTCGCGCTGAAGGAGGGCTCGCTGGTGGTCAATTCGAGCCAGGGCGGCGGCACCAAGGACACCTGGGTGCTGGCGCCCGATGCCCCCAGTGCCGGCAGCCAGACGGCCAGCCAGAGCGGCGACGAGTGACGCCATGCTGAGCAGCACCGCCAAGAACCTATACTGGATGGGCCGCTACCTGCAGCGTGCCAAGTCGACGGCGCGCCTGATCGAGGCGACCCAGCGCGCCGCCCTGCAGTCGCGCGGCGAGGAGGCCGCCGGCGTCGCGGCGATCTTCGGCATGGAGGACGAGTTCCGCCAGAGCCAGCGCCAGAGCGGCCGGCTGGCCAGCCTGATCGACTTCCTCGTGCTCGACGAGAACAACCCCTCTTCGATCGTGAACTCGATCGGCGCGGCGCGGCGCAATGCCCGCGAGGAGCGCAACAACATCACGGTCGATGTCTGGGAGAGCCTGAACGGCCTGTGGCTGGAGCTGAGCGGCCGCCTGCGCGGCAACCGCAAGACCCTCGACCGCGGCGCCTTGATCGAATCGGTGAAGAAGCAGGCGGTCATGATCTTCGGCGCCGCGCAAGTGACCTTGCTGCGCGACGAGGCCAACAACTTCCTGCAGCTCGGCGCCTTCCTCGAGCGCGCCGACAATACCGGCCGCATCCTCGACGTGAAGTTCCACCTGTTGCGGCCCGACGGCGATCCCAATGCCGAGGGGCTCGACTACTTCGCCTGGTCGGAGCTGCTGGCCTGCGTCGGCGCGGTCCGTACCTATCGCCGCATCTACCGCAGCTCGCTGCATCCGATGAAGGTGGCCGAGCTGATGATGCTGCGCCGCGACGTGCCGCGCTCGGTGCATCACTGCCTATGGATGGTCGACCTCAACATGCGCGAGCTGGCCGAGACCTATGGCACGCGCGGCGAGGCCGACCGGCTGGCCGGCGAGCTGCATGCGCGGCTGCGCTACGTGCGCATCGACCAGGTGTTCGATATCGGCCTGGCGAAGTTCCTGGGCACGCTCCGGTCCGACATCGGCACCTTGAGCGACGAGATCGGCCGGCAGTTCCTGCTGGATTGAGGACGGACCATGCGCTTTGCCATCCATCACGCCACGCGCTTCGAGTTCGACCAGGCTTCCGGCCATTCCATCCACGACGTGCGTCTGACGCCGAAGCCTGCGACCGGGCAGCGCATCGTCTCGTGGCGCATCGACGGTCCCGGCAAGCGCTCGGAGTGGGTCGACGGCCACGGCAACCAGGTCACGACCTTTTCCGTCGCCCACAAGCACGAGGCGGTCGAGATCGTGGTGCAGGGCCTCTACGAATATGGCGGCGCCGACCAGTGGCTGCGCTACGCCGAGACGCCGACCCTGCCGGCGCCGTTCTGGCTGCGCAATGCCGGCCTGGCCCACCACGATGCGAGCTTCGACCCGCTGACCCAGGGCCTGGCCGAGCGCGCCGCCGATCCCGCCCAGCGCGTGGCGGTGCTGCACGAGCTGATGGCGCGGATTTCCGAGCGCCTCACCTACAAGACCGGCAGCTCGACGGTGGAAACGACCGCCGCCGAAGCGCTGGCGCGGGGCGCCGGCGTCGCCCAGGACGCCACGCACGTCTTCATCGCCTGCTGCCGCCGGCTGGGCGTGCCGGCGCGCTATGTCAGCGGCTACCTGCGCAATGACGATCCCAAGCTGCATGTCGGCCGCACCAGCCATTCCTGGGCCGAGGCCTGGGTGCCGGGCCTGCAATGGGTGGGGTTCGACCCGGCCAACGGCATCAGCCCGCGCGGCGACAGCCTGCGGGTCGCCGTCGGCCTCGACTATCGCGACGCCGCCCCGGTCAGCGGCCGCCGCATCGGCTTCGGCGACGCC
>MKRV01000112.1 GCA_001897995.1 Alphaproteobacteria bacterium 65-37
ATGCACCTGGATGTTGTTCTTGGCGCAGTGCTGGAACGCCGTGGTCGCCGAGACGCGGGCCGTTGCCGCGGCGACAGGAAGCTCCACGGCGCCCGAGGCCAGCGCCCAGGCGGCGTAGTAGCAGTTCGACCGGGCCAGGGTGGCCGAGACGTACATGTCGGCCAGCATGTGCTTGATCGCCTGGAACGACCCGATGGGACGGCCGAAGGCCATGCGCTCGAGCGCATAGTCGCGCGCCATTTCGAGGGCGCGGTCGGCGCCGCCGAGCTGCTCGAAGGCCATCAGGATGGCGGCCCGGTCCATCACCTGCGTCGTGACGTGCCAGCCGTCGCCTTCATTGCCGAGCGGTTCGACCGGCGCATTGTCGAAGGTGATCTTCGTCTGGCTGCGGGTCGGATCGATCGACTTCAAGGTTTCGCGGACGACGCCAGGGCCGGCCAGGTCGACGATGAACAGCGAGATCGCCTGCTCGCCGCGGCCGCTCCCGTTAGCATTGCCGGAGCGCGCCGCCACGATCGCCATGTCGGCCGCATCACCGTCGGCCACCGGCGACTTCACGCCGCTGAGACGCCCGTTGGCCACCACGGCCTGGATCTTGTCCGGCGTCATGCGGCCCTGCCCCTCGACGAAAGCGAAGGTGCCGACGGCCTTGCCGTTCGCCAGTCGCGGCAGCCAGGCCTTCTTCTGCGCCTCCGAGCCCGCCTGCAGCAGGAACTCGGCGGCGAGATAGAGCGAAGAGGCAGCCGGTACGGGTGCGAGCGCGCGGCCCAGCTCCTCGGCCAGCACGCAGAGCTCGAGATGGGAGAGACCGACGCCGCCATACTCCTCGGGAATGGCGGCCCCCAGCACGCCGAGTTCGGCGAGCCCCGCATAGAGCGCGCGGTCGAACGGTTCTGCGCCTTCCAGGATCGTGCGCACGGCCGACGGTGGACAGCGCGCGTCGAGAAAGCGCCGGACCTGATCCTTCAGGGCCTTCTGTTCTTCGGAAAAATCCAGGTTCATCCGCTGCTCTCCAGAACTGGTGGCCCAAGTCGGCCGTCTCTCGCCCAGGCGCCGAAAGCTAGCCTTGGCCTCGCCGCGCGGCCAAGACGCGGCAGCCCTCGATCTCAGGTAGAGCGAAACAGACGCACGCAGGGCGAAACAGGAAGGCTGGGTGTGTTGCCAGCGAATGTCAGGCGATCAGGACGAAGCTGCCGCGGTATCCCTGATCCAGGGTTCGCCCCAGAGGTTGGTGGCACGGCGGGCACCCATCCACTTCTTGCCGGGCTGGCCCTTCGCCATAGTCTCTAGCTCGGCCGAGATCTCGATGTTGTTGCCGTCGGGATCCTTGATCATGAAAAAGAGATTGTTGCCCGCGCCATGCCGGCCCGGCCCCCACCAGATCGGGATCTCCAGGGTGCCGAAGTGATCGGCCCAGAGCTTGAGGTCGTTCCAGCCGGTCGTCTCGTAGGCATGATGATCGGCGCGCGACTGCGGCGCCTGGAAGACCGCGAAGGAATGATGCATCTCGTCGGAGCGCAGGAAGCAGACATTGACCTGGCCGGCCTCCGGCCCACTGTCCTTGTGCACGGTGTCCGACAGCATGAAGCCCAAGGTGTCGGTGTAGAAGGCGAGCATCGCGGCAAAGCGCGACGAGGCCACGACGACATGCTGCAGCATGCCGGGCAGGTCGCCCGCCACATTGCCGGGTGTCGCCGCTGCCGCGGCAGGCCGTGTGCGCGTCCCGAACACCGCCAGCCGATCGTCGGGATCGCGCACGGCGAAGGCGTCGCTGCCGAACAGCGGCGTCGGTGATGGCAGCAGGGTCACGCCGCGCTCTTTCAGGAAAGCCCGATAGGTTTCGAGCTGTCTGCCGTCGGCAAGTGCAAAGGCGCTGTAGGGATGCGCCGCGGCGCCCGCCTGGCCGACCACGATCGTGCGCGATGGCGCCTCCAGCAGGAACTCGGCGGGACCCAGCGTGCTCACCGCCATGCCCATGGTCCGGCCGTAGAAGTCGGCGAGCCGTGCCGCGTCGGGCGAATCGTAGCGGATATGGTCGAGCCGCGCCGGCCAGAGCGGCGAGGCCTCAAGGCGATGCGTCGTCATGGCGGCAGCCTCCTGCGCGCGATGGTGCGCGACGGCTTCCGGGCACGTCAAGGCGGAGGGCTGGCCGCTACGGCGGCTCTGTCCCTACGCGTACATCCCCAGTATCCGGATGAACGGGCTGAAACGATTCACCCTCGATCTCGGCCAACCAAGGGCGGACCTGGACATCTAGGCCATGACGATCCCGCCATCGACGACGAGCTTGGCGCCGGTGATGTATCGCGCCTCATCCGAACTGAGGAATAGCGCTGCGTCGGCAATCTCCTCGGGCTCCCCCAGACGTCCGAGCGGCACCCCAGATATACGACGCGCGCGTTCTTCGGCTGTGAACGCCGACTCGAACATTGGCGTGCGCACAATTCCCGGATGGAGCGAATTGCATCGAATGCCCAGGTTGTTCTGCGCACAATAGAGCGCAATCGATTTGGTGATCTGGCGAACCGAGGCCTTGGCTGCGCCATAACCGACGAGGCTTGGTGTCGGTCGAAGTGCCGCTATCGAAGAAATGTTGACGATGGCGCCTCCGCCCGATCGGGCGATCAAGGGAATTGCGGTCTTGCAGCCGAGGAAAACACTCTCGCAATCGACCGCCGCGATGAGACGAAAATCGTCGAGTGACAATTCCAGTGGCGTCTGTCCCGTCATTGGCCCGACGATCCCCGCGCAATTGACCAGAATATGCAGCGAGTGAAATTGCCGCTCCGCGACCGCGATCAAAGTCGCCCAGGCTGCCTCATCGCGAACATCCAGCGCATGGGCAATGGCCGGCGATCCGGCTTCGGCGGCGACCTGTTCGGCGCGAGGAGCGTCGAGGTCGGCCACGATCACATGAGCACCCTCAGCCCGAAAGCGCCGGACCGTTGCGGCCCCGATCCCGGATCCACCACCCGTCACGATCGCGACCTTGCCCGCCAAACGCGCCATTATTGCCTCTCAGGTCGCCAGCAAGCCGCCGTCGACGGCGAGGTCGATTCCGGTGATGTATGACGCGTCGTCGGAAGCGAGAAAGAGCACGGCGGCCGCAACCTCCTCGACACGCCCCTCACGGCCGACCGGTACGCGACCAACCATTTCGGCCCGCCAGCGCGGGTCGACCGAACGCGCCGTCCGCATCGGCGGCATGAATCCCGGATGGACGGCATTGACCCTTACACCCGATCGCGCGGAGCGCAGCGCCGCCGACCTCGTCAACCCGACGATGGCCGCCTTGGAGGCGCCGTACCCCGGGTGGAGGCCGGCCTGGCCCTTGAAGGCCGCGATCGACCCAATATTAACAATCGCGCCATGGCCTGCCCGCTCCATTACAGGCAGAGCGTGGCGCAGACCAAGGAAGGTGCCCTTCGCATTGACCGCCATCAATCGGTCCCACTCGACTTCGGTCATGGGGCTATCGGCACCAGACGTGCTGATGCCGGCATTGTTCACCAGGATGTCGAAACCGCCAAACGTCCGCTCGGTCTCGGCCACCGCCCGCGCCCAGGCGAAATCATCCGTGACGTCGAGTGGAACGAATGCCGCTCGCTGATCCGCTTGGCCAATCTCTGCTGCAAGCGCTTGTCCCTGGTCGATGAGAACATCGGCGAGCATCACGGCGGCGCCCTCGCGAGCGAACAACCGGCACTGCGCAGTGCCCATGCCACTCGCCGCACCACTGATCAAGGCGACCTTGCCCGCAAGCCTCATTTCATGTCGCCTTTCCAGCGCAGCAGTCGGCTTTCGGCCTGCGCGACGACGAAATTCAAGGCCAGTCCGATCATCGCCAGCACCAGGATGGTGCCCAGCACGCCTTCGGCACGGAAGCTCGCGGCATAGAAGGCGATGCGCTGGCCAAGCCCCATGCGGGCCGAGATCATCTCGCCCACCACCACCGCCAGCAGCGCATAGACGACGCCCAGCCGCATGCCGCCGAAGATCGCGGGCACGGCCCCCGGCAGCATGACCTTCCAGAAGAGCTGCCGGTCGGTGGCGCCCAGCGCCCGCATGGTGAGGATCAGCTCGCGGTCGAGCGACCGGATGCCGGCCTCGGTGTTCAGCATCATGATGAAGAAGACGAGGCTGACGGCCAGCGCCACCTTCGAGCCCTCGCCGACGCCGAACCAGATGATGAACATCGGCGCCAGCGCCACGCGCGGCAGCACGTTCAGGATGGTGAGGAACGGATCGCTGACGCCGGCGACGAAGGGGAACTGCATGCGCACGATGCCGGCAGCCACACCTGCCGCGGCCCCGAGGGCGAACCCCACCAAGGTCTCGCGCAAGGTCACCACGACATGGGGCCAGATGCCGCCGTCGCGGATCTCTTCGACCAGGAAGCTCCAGATGGCACTGGGCTGGGAGAAGAAGAACGGATCGATCAGGCCGGCGCTCACCGCCCACTGCCAGGAGCCGAGAAACAATGTCAGGACGAGGGCCCGCACCAGCCACACCGCCGTCGTGCGGCGGCGGCGGCGCGCAATACGTTCGACCTCGCTCCGCTGCAGGATGGCGAGCACGCGCGCGGCGCGCTCGGGATCGGACCGGAGCGCTTCGGAATGAAACGTCATGGCGCGGCCTCCCCCGCCTTCAGCGCCTGCCAGACCTGCTCGCTCAGCCGCAGGTAGCGCTGGTCGAAGCGGATGCGCTCGGGATCGCGAGGGCGCGGCAGGTCGATCGCGATATCGGCCTGGATGCGGCCTGGCCGGCGGGTCAGCACGATGACGCGGTCCGACAGCGCGACGGCTTCGGCGAGATCGTGGGTGACGAAGAGCACGGTCTTGCGATCGCGTTCCCACAGACGCAGGAACTCGGCCTGCAGCATCAGCTTGGTCTGCGCGTCGAGCGCGGCGAACGGCTCGTCCATCAGCAGGGTGTCGGGATCGATGGCGAGCGTGCGGGCGATCGCCACCCGCTGGCGCATGCCCTGCGAAAGCTGCCAGGGATAGGCGCGCGCGAAGCCCGAGAGCCCGATCATGTCGAGCAGGCGCGTGCCGTGACGCTCACGCTCCTGCCGCGGCACGCCCCGCAGCTCCAGCCCGACCTCGATATTGTCGCGGGCCGAGCGCCAGGGCAGCAGCCCGTCACGGGCGAACATGTAGCCGGTTCGGCGCGATGGCCGGGTGATGCGCTCGCCATCGACCGTCACCGTCCCGGCCACCGGCTGGATCAGCCCCGCCGCCATGTTGAGGATCGTGGTCTTGCCGCAGCCGCTGGCGCCGACCAGCGCCAGGAACTGTCCCTTGGGTACATCGAACGACACGTCGTCGAGCGCCAGGACCGGCTTGCCGTCTGCGCTGGGAAAGGCGTGCGACACGCCCTCGACGCGAATGGCGAGATCGAGCCTGGACGTCATCGCGGCCGAGGGCGGAACGACAGCATCCATCGGTCTAGGATCGAACGTCCCGGCCGCCCAGCGCACGATCGGCGAGGTCGGAAGGCGCGTCGCGGCCGACATCGGTGAAGGCCCGCTTCACGGCGTCGACACTGGGCGCAAAGATGGTCTTGCGATTGTCGCGCGCCCATTCGTTGGAAGCGCGCAGCGAGGTCAGCGAGTCCTGGAACTCGGGCATGACATAGCGCGCGAACAGCTCGTAGCTCTTCATCGTGTCCTCGCGGTTGGCCCATTCATGCGCCCGGAACAGCACGCCGCCGAAACCGCCGCCGCTCAGCTCGTAGAGCCGCTGGAGGCCGCGGGTCACCAGCTCGGGCGATCCGACAAGGGTGGTGCCCATCTTGACGCCGTCGCGCAGCGGATCGTCGGAGCGTCCAGCCGGCCGCCCCAAGGTGCGGTCGAAATAGTCGACCGTCTCGGCGCGTTCGCCGCGGCGGACCTGGGCCAGCGCCAGCTCGTCATCCTCGGCGACATGGACATTGACCACGATCCGCCACTTGCCGCGGCTCATGCTCTTGCCGTGCTCGGCCGCGGTGTCTTCGGCAATTTGCCACTGCTTGGCCAGCGCCTCCGGTCCGCCCGGCAGGCCGGCGCCGATCGACAGCACGCCGAGCCCGTGCTTGCCCGCCGCCATCATGCCGAAGGGCGTGATGGTGCTGGCGACCACGATCGGGAAATGCGGGCGCGTATAGGGCCGAAGATGCAGCCGCGCTTCCTTGAGCTCGAACCAGTCGGTCTTGGCCGTCACCGGCTCCTTGTCGGCCAGCAGGCGCATGATGACGTCGAGCGCCTCCTCCATGCGTTTGCGCTGCAGGGCCGGCGGAATGTTCAGCATGTAGGCATCGGAGGTGAGCGCGCCCGGTCCGCAGCCCAGCATGGCGCGGCCGCGCGTCATGTGATCGAGCTGCACGAAGCGGTTCGCGACCATCAGCGGGTTGTGATAGGGCAGGCTGGTCACGCCCGAGCCCAGCATGATGCGCCGGGTGCGCGCGGCCGCGGCGGCAATCATCAGTTCCGGCGAGGACACCAGTTCCCAGCCGGCGGAATGGTGCTCGCCGATCCACACTTCGTCATAGCCCAGCCGGTCGAGCCACTCGATCAACTCCATGTCGCGTTCCAACGCGAGCGTGGGGTTCTCGCCCAGGCGATGGAAGGGCCCGAGGAAGATGCCGAACTTCATGGCGCCGTAGGTCATCGAACCACTCTCCTTTTGCTTTGCATGCGGGCTTGCGGCTCAGCTTACGGCAGATACTTCTTGGCACCCGACCAGGCGAGCTGCTCGCAGGTCTGGACCTGGTCGGGTTTGATCAGGCCGTTGTCGACCTGGAACTTGCCGACATTCTCGGTGCCCTTGCAGTTGAATTTGGTATCGAACGCCTTGCCGAGCCGCAGCAGCACGCCCTTCATCTGCTCTTGCGTCAGCGCCTTGTTGTATTTCGACCAGACGGCGGCGGCCTTCTCGGCATTGGCGGGATCGCGCACGAAGGCGATCGCCTCCTCCTGCGCCGCCTGGAAGCGCCGCATCATCTCGGCGTTCTTGTCGGCATGCGACTTGGTCGAGTGATAGACGCTCGACGTCCAGGAGGCGAATTCCGGGATCGTCTTGTCGGCCTGAAGGTCGAGCAGAACCTTGCCGCCCAGCGTCTCGAGCGCGGTCTGCACCGGTTCGATCGCCATCACGGCATCGAGCTGGCCGACCTTGAAGGCCGCGACCGCATCGGGACCGAGCCCGACCGCCAGGAAGGTGGCATCGGTCTCGGGATTCATCCCGGCATCGCGGAAGAAGCGGCGCGCGAAATTGTGGCCGTCGGAGCCGATCGCGGGCACACCGATCTTCTTGCCCTTGAGATCGCGGATCAGCGCCGGATAGCCGGCCGCCTTGTTCGGCATCGCGACATCCTTGCCGACGACGACGCTCCACACGGGTGCGGGATAGTTGTCGACGATCGCCACCAGGTCGCGGCCGCGGCTGTTCACCAGCATCATGTTGCCGGGGCTGTTGCTCATGAGATCGACGGCGCCGCTGAACAGGGCGGCCGTCGCATCGGGGGCGGCGCGGAAGTCGATCAGGCTGACATTCAGCCCGTGCTTGGCATAGATGCCGAGATCCTTGGCAACGTAAGTGGGCACGGTCACCAGGGCACCGGTATAGACGGCGACATTGGTATTGATCGGCTGCTGTGCCATTGCCAGGCCCGGCACCGCGCCGAGCGCCAACGCCGCGACAGCGGCCAACAGGTTTCGCTTCCTCAACATGCTTTCCTCCCCAGGCTGGTCGTTGCCAGTCCTTGTCCTTGGTTTCAAACCGAATCGGTCAGCAGGATCGAGCCCTCGCGCGCCAGGACCGCGATCTCTGCAGCGCTGAGACCGGCACGTCTCAGGATCTCGCCCGTGTCGGCACCGAGCGCCGGCGGCGGCGATACCGGATCATCGGTCGTGCCCAGTCCCATCATGCCAGGCCCCAACTGACCGGATCCGAGCGGCAACTCGACGTGCCGGCCGGCCCGCGCCTCGCTCAGAAACTCGCCCAGGCGGCGCACGCGTGCCGCCGGCACGCCGGCCTCGTTGAGCTGGCCTTCGAGGCTCGCGGCATCATGGCAAGCGAAAGCTTCGTCGAGCCGGCGGCCAAGTTCCACGCGGTCGGCGGCGACGACGTTGGTTGCACCACCACGGCCGATCTGCGTCACCAGCCGCGGATCGTCGGCCACGCCGTCGAGGCCGAGCGTGCCGCAGAGCGTGCGGAACTGGCCCATCGTATTGGCCGCGACGGCGAGCCAGCCGTCGGCGCAGCGGAAGGTCGCCGCCCCCGGCGAACCGCTGAAGCCACGATTTCCCGGCCGCGCCCCTTCCTGCTCGGTGGCGAGGACACGCGTCACCAGCGGACGCATGAGCTGCAGCGCCGACTGGGCCAGCGAAGCGTCGACATGGCTGCCGATGTTGCTGGTGGCACGCCGGTGCAACGCCGCCAACACAGACAGGGCGCCCAACATGCCGGTGGCGATGTCGATCACGGGGAAGCCGACCTTGGTCGGCGGGCCGTTCTCCTCGCCGTTGACCATCATCATGCCCGTGAGGGCCTGGACGACCTGGTCGTAGGCGCCGAAGCCGCTCCATGGGCCGCTCTGGCCGTAGCCCGAGATCGACAGGTAGACGATGCGCGGATTGACCGCCCGCACGGCCTCGTAGCCGAGGCCCAGCCGCTCGGCCGTCCCCGGCCGAAAGTTCTCGATGAACACGTCGGCGTCGCGCAGCAGCTCGAGCAGCAGGTCGCGCAGGCGGGGATTCTTGAGATCGATGGCCAGCGACCGCTTGCCGGCGTTGAGCGTGGCGAAGGTGGTCGACATCTCGCCGTCGCCGGCATCGACGAAGCGCATGACGTCGGGTGCGCGCGGATTCTCGACCTTGAGCACGTCGGCGCCGAGGGCCGCGAGATACATCGACGCCGCCGGCCCCGCGATGACATGGGACAGGTCGATGACACGCAGGTTGGACAGGCTCTGTGATGCCATACGCTCCACGCTCCGGTTTCGCCAACGTCGACGCTACGGGACGGCGTGATAAGCCTGTAATAGTGTTAACCGAGCACGTGATATCGGAGGCTTATCATATGGACCATTTGCGGCTGCGCGCCCTGACGCTGGTGGCCACGCTCGGCGACACCGGCTCGCTGCACCAGGCGGCACGGCGCATGAACACCTCGCAGCCCGCCCTCTCGGTGATGCTGCAGGAGGTCGAGCGGGTGCTGGGCGGCCAGCTGTTCGAGCGCTCGCGCCGCGGCCTCGTGCCGACCGACAAGGGCGCCTATGCGATCCGCCAGGCCCGCCTGATGCTGGCCGACCTGCGCCGCGTGCAGGAAGAGTTCGCCGCGGACGGCGACGGCCGCGCCCTGCTGCGGGTCGGCGCCCTGCCGCTGCTCATGCTCGAGATCGTCCCGCGGGCGCTGGCGCTGCTGCGCCGTACCGGGCCGGCCCTGCGCGTCGAGTTCCACGAGGGCGCCGCGTCCGAACTGCTGAGCGCCCTTGCCGAGGGCTCGCTCGACCTCGTGGTCGGGCGCATGCTGCCCGAGTTTGCCGACAATCCCGACCTCGAGCCGCGCTACCTGTTCACCGAATCGTTCTGCATCATCGGCGGCGCCCATCATCCCCTGGCGGCGCGGCGCAAGATCGCCTGGACCGAACTCGGTGCGGCCGACTGGGTGCGGGCCCCCTCCAACACCGCCCTCAGCGACTTCTTCGTCGAGGCCTTCCAGCGCCAGGGGCTGACGCCGCCGCAGCCGATCTACCAGTCGGCGTCGTTCTATTCCTGCATCACGATCCTGCTGACCTCGGAGTGCCTGATGATGGTGCCGCGCGAGGTCGGCCGGCATTTCGCGCAGCAGGCCGCGATCCGCATCCTGCCGGTCAAGCTCGGCGAGGCGTCGGCGCCCTTCTCCATCGTCAAGCGCCGCTCGCGCGCCGACACGCCGGCAATGACGGCGTTCGCCAAGGCCGTCGCGCAGGCGCTGCGTAATCGACAGCGATAGCGTAGGAGTAAGCGCATGCTGCCGCTCGATCCTCTCGTTCTCGGCTTTCTGGTGGCGTTGGGCGTCGGCCTGCTGATCGGCATCGACCGCGAGCGCAAGAAAGGCGAAGGCCCGGCGCGTGCCGCCGCCGGCCTCAGGACCTTCACTCTGGCGTCGCTGGCGGGTGCCGCCGGCATGGCCGTTGGGCAGGAGCTGCTGCTGACGGCGGTGGTGCTGGGTGTGGCGGCCTTCGCCGGCCTTTCCTACTGGCATACGCGCGAAACGGACCCTGGCCTCACCACCGAGATCGCGCTGGTCGTGACGGCGCTGCTGGGCGGCCTGGCGATCCGCGAGCCAGCCTTCGCGGCCGGCCTCGGCGTGGTCGTCGCCGCTCTGCTCAACGCGCGCACGGCCCTGCATCGCTTCGTGCGCTCGGTACTGACCGACACTGAGATCCGCGATCTGCTGGTCTTCGCCGCGGCCACGCTGGTCGTGCTGCCGATGCTGCCCGACCACCCGATCGGCCCCTATGGCGCGCTGAACCTGCGCACCATCTGGATCGTCGTCATCCTGGTGATGGCGGTCGGCGCCCTGGGCTATGTCGCCGTCCGAATCGTGGGCTCGCGGTTCGGCCTTCCCCTGGCAGGACTCGCCTCGGGCTTCATCTCGAGCAGTGCCACGATCGGCGCCATGGGCGCGCGCGCCGCCAAGGAGCCCGAGCTCGCCGCGTCGGCAGCCGCAGGCGCCGTGCTCTCCTCGGTCGCGACGGTGGCCCAGCTCGCCATCCTGCTCGCCGCGACCAACATGGCGACCTTTCGGGCCTACCTCGTGCCGCTGATCCTCTCGAGCGGTGTCGCCGTTCTCTATGGCGGCGCCTTCATGCTCTGGACGATGAAGCAGAAGGCGGCACCCGACGAGGCGCCGGGCAGCGCCTTCAGCCTCAGGACGGCCCTCACCTTTGCGGCCATCCTGGCCGCCGTGCTCGTCCTCGCGGCTGCGCTTCAGGACTGGTTCGGCGAGGCCGGGGTCATTCTCGCCGCCGGCGCGGCGGGTTTCGCCGACACTCATTCCGCCGCCATCTCGGTCGCCGCCCTGGTGAGCGACGGACGGTTGCAGCCCGCGGCGACGGTCATTCCCATCCTGGCGGCCTTCACGACCAACACGCTGACCAAGATGGTCTTCGCCTTCAGTGCCGGCGGCGCCCGCTTCGCGCTCTGCGTCGTGCCCGGCCTCGTTCTGATGGTGATCGCGGCCTGGGCAGGCGCGCTGTTCGTGCCGTCGAACACCGCACCGTGAAACGCCGGGAACAGCGGGAAGAGTAAAGCAGCAGGAAGCGCTTCGGCCTGATCGCCGATTGGGCGAAGATCGCGACCACCATCATTTCCGACTGAGAGCTGGTCTTGCGTTCCCTCGTCTTTCTTCCCGGCTTCATGTGCGATCAGGATCTCTGGACCGACATGGTCCCCGATCTCGAAGGCCTGGGCTCCCTGCACTTCGGCAACGTCTATCAGGACTCCACGCTCGACGGCATGGCGGCGCGTGTCCTGGCCGAGGCGCCCGAACGTTTCGTGCTGGTGGGCTTCTCGATGGGCGGCTTCGTGGCGCGCGTGCTGGCGTTGACGGCACCCGAGCGCGTCACCGGGGTCGCTTTCGTCGGCTCCTCCGCCCGCGGTTATTCCGACGAAGAACGCGCCCGCCGTCAGGCCGGCTATCGGCCCGGCGACCGGCCGCCTCCCACGGCGGGCCAGGTCACCACGGCCATGGCCCTGCATCCCGACCGCGAAACCGATCCTGTCCTGCTTGCCCGGCTGCGCGGCATGCAGCGGCGGCTGGGCCCGGAGGTGCGCAAGCGGCAGGCCGCCCTCGTCCGCCGCGACGGCTATGCCGACCTCGAGAGGATCACCTGCCCCTCGCTGGTGGTGGCCTGCCGGCAAGACCGCCTGCGCAGCTTCACAGAGACCGAACGCATGGCGCAGCACCTGCCCCATGCCAGCTTCGCCATCATCGAGGAGTGCGGCCACATGGCGCCGCTCGAGAAGCCGCACGAGCTCAGCGCACTGCTCGCCGGCTGGATCGGGCGAACGGGGATTTAGCCCTCATCGGACCGCGGACTTCCAGGTCCGCTCACGAGTGCTGGCCTGGAGGCCCGCGGTCCAGTGGGCCAGCCCAGCTGCCATATCTTTGTCTTGGTTTCGGGCGTACCGTCGCCGCCATGAGCGAAGCGCAAGCCTTGATCGCCGTCCTGCAGAAGTCGGCCGATGCGGCCTGTGTGGCGGCGCTGGGGCGGCTGGTTCAAGAAGCTCCCGACCGGCTGCTCAGCCGCATCAACGTGCTCGACTTCGCCCGACGCGAGAGCCTCGACGAGGAGCGCGTGATTGCGATGTTCCTGCATGCCGCTCAGGTCGGCCTGTTCGACATGTCGTGGAACGTGGTGTGCCCGAGCTGCAGCGGTGTGCTGGACGCCAATACCTCGCTGAAGACCGTCCGATCCGACGACTATTACTGCGCCTTCTGCAATCTTCACAACGAGGCGACCCTCGACAACATGGTCGAGGTGAGCTTCACGGTGAGCCCGCGCGTGCGCCGGATCGCGGCGCACAAGCCCGATGAGCTGCCGATCTGGGAGTATCACCGTCAGATCTTCTGGAGCACCGGCATCGACCTGCCGCAGGACGATCTCGACGCCATCTTGCAGAACCTCACGCTCGACGCCGTCGAGCTGCCGGCCGGCGACAAGGCCCTGCTGTCGCTGCAGTTGCCGGAAGGTTTCGTCATCCTGCTCGAACCGGTCACCCATACCGCGCACTACATCGACGTGAAGGGCGAGCCGACACGCGACCGGCAGAACGTGACCCTGGTCTACACCAACACGCGCGGCACGTCCGACAAGCTGGAGCTGCGGCCGGGCCCGGTGCGGCTGTCGCTGGAGAACCGCGCCGACCTGCGCATCCTGCCGACGATCTGGCAGGGCAGCGAGGAGTTCGATGCCCTGACCAGCCGGCGGCGGCCATTCCTCACGGCCAAGCGGCTGCTGTCCAACCAGACCTTCCGCGACATCTACCGCACCGACACGATCGAGGTCGACCAGCGGCTGAAGATCACCAGCCTCACCTTCCTGTTCACCGACCTCAAGGGCTCGACCGAGCTCTACGAAAGGGTCGGCGACCTGGTCGCCTTCGACCTGGTGCGTGAGCATTTCCGGACCTTGAACGAGATCGTCGCGGCCGAAGGCGGTGCTGTCGTGAAGACCATCGGCGACGCGGTGATGGCGACCTTCCTGACGCCCGACCATGCACTCTCTGCCGCCCTGCGCATGCGCGAAGCCATGCGGCGGCTGAACGAAACCCGCACCAGCGAGGACCTGCTGCTCAAAATCGGCATCCACGAAGGGCCCTGCCTGGCAGTCAACCTCAACGAGCGGCAGGATTATTTCGGGCAGACCGTGAACATCGCCTCGCGCGTCCAGGGTCTCGCCCAGACGCGCTCGATCCTGGCGACGGCGCCGGTCATAGAGAACGCGCGCAGCGCCGAGCTGCTCGAACGCAATGGCCAGAAAACGGCGGTGCAGAGCCAAGCCCTGCGCGGCATCGCGTCGGAAGTCGCGGTTTACGAGATCCCCTGAGGACGGCTGCATTTCTGCCCCTGTGAAGCCAGGCGAGTGGCTCCAGGGGACCGATCACTTTCGCGAGACCGCCCGCCCAGCAAGGACTCAGGGCCTGAACCGGATGTAGGGTCGTGCCATGAGTGAAGGTCAAGCCCTGTTCGCAGTCCTGCGGCAGTCGGCAGACGCCGACACCGTCGCCGCCCTGGAGCGGCTGGTCGCCACGGCCCCCGACCGGGAGCTCTGCCGCGTCAACGTGTTCGACTTCGCCCGGCGCAACAATGTCGGCGAAGACGAGACGATCTCGGCTTTTTTGCATGCCTCGCGGATCGGCCTGTTCGACATGTCGTGGAACGTGCTCTGCCCGGGATGTGGCGGCGTTCTCGACAGCAATGCCTCGCTGAAAAGCGTCCGCGCCGAAGAGTATGTCTGCGCGCTGTGCGCTGCAGGCTACGAGGCAACGCTCGACGAGATGGTCGAAGTGACCTTCACGGTGAGCCCGCGGATCCGCCGCATCGCCGCCCATGACCCCGACAGCCTGCCGATGTGGGACTACCTCAGACAGATTTTCTGGGGGTCGGGGATCGACCTGCCGACGGAGAATTTCGACGACCTGATCGACGAGGTGACGGTCGACGCCGTGGAGCTGCCGCCCGGCGACAAGGCCATCCTGTCTCTGCAGCTGCCATCCGAGTTCGTCATCGTCTTCGAGCCGGTGACGCATGCCGCCCGCTTCATCGACGTCAAGGGCGAGCCGACCCGCGAACGTCAGAACCTGTCGCTGGTGTTCAACAATCTCCACGCCCCCACCGGAACGATGGAGATGAGGCCGGGGCCGCTCAGGCTTCAGCTCGAGAACCGGACGGCGCGGCGCGCCCTGCCCGGCATCTGGATCGCCGGCGACAAGCTCCACGAGCTGCTGGGGCGGCGAAAGCGCTTCCTCACCGCCAAGCACCTGCTCTCCAACCAGACCTTCCGCGACATCTACCGCACCGACACGCTGGCCATCGACCAGCGGCTGAAGATCACCAGCCTCACCTTCCTGTTCACCGACCTCAAGGGCTCGACCGAGCTCTACGAACGGGTGGGCGATCTCGTCGCCTTCGACCTAGTGCGCGAGCACTTCCAGGCACTGCACGAGATCGTGGCGCTGGAAGGCGGCGCCGTGGTCAAGACGATCGGCGATGCGGTCATGGCGACCTTTGCGACACCTGATCGGGCCCTTGCCGCGGCGCTGCGCATGCGCCAGGCCATGCAGGCCCTGAACGATACGCGCGGCCGCGAGGACCTGTCGCTCAAGATCGGCATCCACGAAGGGCCCTGCCTGGCGGTCAGCCTGAACGAGCGGCAGGACTATTTCGGGCAGACCGTGAACATCGCCTCGCGCGTTCAAGGCCTCGCCCTGTCGCGCTCGATCCTGGCGACCGCGTCGGTAATAGAGAACGAGCGCAGCGCCGAACTGCTCGAGCGCCACGGCCAGAAGCCCGCCATGCAGAGCCAGGCGCTCCGCGGCGTCGCCGCCGAAGTGACGGTCTACGAAATTCCTTGAGGGGCACACCTCTGTCTCCTCCCCCGCGCATCGCGCGGGGGAGGAGTTATGAGGCGCGGCGACGCATTCGCCGGGACAGCGACGCCGCCCCACCGAACAGAACGGCGACCGCGAAGGCCACCACGGCCGGCAGCCAGAAATCGATGAACGACACAATGCGTGCCCGGCTGGGATTGTCGCGGTCGTAGACGACCGTGACCGTGTCGCCTTCGGCGAAGTCGGTGCCGCTGCCGCCGCGGCCGTGGAACTCGATCTCGCGGCCCTCCTGGGTGGTGAAGCGCACCACCGGCGCATACGACGTCCGCTCGACGTCACGCCGCACCTCGCGGCCGGCCGGCGTGGTCACCTCTTCCGTGACGATGCTGCGGCTCTCGCGGATCTCAACCACCCGGCCTTCGGCGCGGGCTCCGGCGGCGTAGAGGTCGGTGGCACTCCACAGCGCGAAGATGCCGATCAGCAGCGCCGCCGCGCCGATCACAGTGAAGGCGCGTTCGCCCAGCAGCGCGATATCGCCGTTGCGCGACAATGCCCAGGCAACGACTCCGAACATCAGCCAGAAACCACCGAAGCCCAGGGTGATGATCGGCACCAGCCAGAGCCGCTCGAACGTGTCGAGCCGGACGTCCCGCGGATCCTCGGGCATGTAGAGCACGCCGACGAGATCGCCGCGCGAGAAGTCGGGCGCGCCGCTGCCAAGATCGGTCACCTCCTGCAGCTCGCCATTGGGCAGGCGGAAGCGCACCACGGGCGCGTACATGCTGCCCTCGCGCACGATGTCGACCACCACGCCGTCGGCGCGGTCGCCGTAGAGGACGTGGCGGAGATTACCCAGTGCCAGGAGGAGCCCGCCGGCCACGATCAACCCGCCGATGCCCAGGATCGTCCAGGCAATCGTGCGCCAGCCCGTGTCGAACGCCACGCCCAATCCTCCCGCGCGAGCGTCAGGCTGGCTGCTGCCGCTTGCGCAGGCTGTCGATCAGCGCCACCAGCCGGCTACCCTGCGGCGTCGTTGGATCGAGCAGCGCCTCGCGCGGCGTGTTCTCGGCCAGGCGGCTGATCTCGGTGAGGGCACGGATATGCTGGCGTCGGGTCAGGCGATACTCCGAGGACCTGTGGTGGAAGAACAGGCGGGCGAGCCGGCCGTCGCCCACCAGAGCATTGAGCTCGGTCGCCGTCACATAGACCAGGAAGCAGATGAGGATCCAGACATGGACCGCCACGAAACGGTGCCAGGTGAATGCCGCGATCTCAGCCTGGAAGGCTGCACCGAATCCGCCAGTGTCCATGGCAAAGTGCACCAGCTTCTCGAGAAAGCGCACCACCAGCACGACCAGCGAATAGAAGACCGTCTTGTAGAGGATCGGCTGGATGAGCGGCGCGCCGCGGAACTTGTCGATCAGGCGCACCTTGTCGACAACCAGCACTACCTTGCCCACGACCAGGGCCGTCGTGCTGGCCAGCAGGAAGTTCGACAGCTTGAACCAATAGTCGTGCACCAGCAGGTCGGTGGTGAGCACGATCAGGTTGAAGGCGACGAAGAAGTAGAGCGTGGGCGGCAGCAGGTGGCGGATGATCCGCATCCAGCCACGGAAGAACTGCATTGGAAGCGAGGCGATCTCCACGCTCACATGCGCCCCCCGTCGACCACGAAGTTCTGCGCCGTCACCAGCCGGCTGTCGTCGGCCGCCAGCCACAGAACCATGCGGGCAATGTCGGGCGGATAGACCTTTTCCTTCAGGCACTGCGCCGTCATCAGGCCGGCCTCGGCTTCCGGCGTCAGCCACAGGTCGATCTGGCGCTGAGTCATGATCCAGCCCGGCGTCAGTGAATTGAGGCGGATCCGGTCGGGCCCGAGGTCGCGCGCCAGGCCGCGTGTCATGCCGATCACCGCCGCCTTGGCCGACTGGTAGACCGAGAGCCGGGGCGTCATGGCGTGATAGCTGACGGAGCTGAAGTTGACGATCGAGCCGCCGCCCGCCTTCTTCATGCCGGGCACCACCGACTGGATGGCGAAGTATTGATGGCGCAGGTTGACGGCGATGCGCTCATCCCAGAATTCCGGTGTCACCTGGTCGATCGTGTGCCGGTCGTCGCGCGCGGCGTTGTTCACCAGCACCGTGAAGTCGCCGAGTTTGCCCGCCATCTGGGCGATCGTCGCTTGATAGGCCGCCAGATCGCGTATGTCGCATTTGGCGAAGAGCGGCGCGGGATGGCCCGCTGCCTTGAGCTTGTCGACCAGCGCCCGCGAGGCCGGCACGTCGATGTCGACGAAGCCCACCTTGGCGCCCTGCTCGGCGAAATGCTCGACGATCGAGGCGCCGATCCCCGAGCCGCCACCCGAGACGAACACGGACCGGCCGGCGAGGCTGGGATAGATGGCGAAAGGTGGCATCGGATTCCTCATAAGAACGACAGACGGAAGGCGATCTCGCCCGTGAGTGTCGCCCCGGCGGCCAGCCGGGTCGTCCCGACGGCGCCGTTGGCGTGGCTCACCGGCTCGACACAGAAGAACGGCTGGCCAATCGGGACACGGGCCGGAACATAGATCACCAGATGCCGGAACGCTTGTGTCGCGGAGAGGTCCAGCCGCAATCCCCGACGCGGCCAGGTGATGACGGCGCGGCCGTCCCAACCGTCGAAACAGTGATCGAGGTTCAGCCCGTCGACCGGCCGCGATGCAGAGAAGTCCCAGACCGACGGCAACGGCATGTGCTCGAGCGGCAGCACTTCGGAGTCGGTTCGCCACACGCCCCCAAGGTTGCAGGCGAGCTCGCTGTCGGGATCGCGCCGAAAGAAAGGATGCAGGCCAAGCCCCGCCGGCACAGGGCGATCCTCGAGATTGTCCAGCGACAGGCGCACCGTGAGACCGGCCTCGTCGAGCGTAAAAAGCTGGGTGGCGCGGTAGCGGAACGGCCAGCCTGTCCCTCTTCCATCCGACTGGCTCTCACCTGATTTCCCATCGTACTGGTAGACGAGCTCGGCCGAGCGCGCATTGTGGCGTGCGACGGTCCAGGCCCGCGACCAGCCGTCGCCGTGGATGGGATGGCGAATGCCGGGCCAGTTGGGCGCGAGGTTGATCTCTTCACCGTCAAACGCGAGACGACCGTTCGCGATGCGATTGGAAAACGGCACGAGCGGATAGCAGGCCGCGTCCTTGCCGGTGCCCGACGCCAGCGCCTCCGGCGATGCCGGACGCAGCACGTCGCCTGCCGCGCCGCCCTCCCCCAGCACGGCGAAGCGGGCGATGGCACCACCGGCTTCGGGCGCCAGATCGACCGCGAGCCGATCGGTCCGCAACGACAAGAGCTGCATCGGTTCTCTCTTCTCCCTCGTCTCGTTCACTTCGTCCCGCTCACCGTGGCGCAGTTTTTGCTCGGTTGCACCTATGTCGTGCGGCGAGGCGGTGATAGGCTTTCGCCAACCTGATCCGTGGAGCCATCGCATGCGTGACGATGTCATCGGTAAGTGGGAGTTGAGTCGCCGCCGCGTTCTCGCCGCCACCGCAGGCCTCGGCCTGCTCGGCCGTTCCGACCTCGCCTTCGGCCAGCCGAGCGGTCCCTGGAGCCAGCCCCCACGCAGCAAGGTCGACCGCCTCAACTTCGTGGTCTGGACCTACGGCGACATCTACACGCGCATCGCCAAGCAATTCGAGGCCGATTGGGGCGTCAAGGTCGATTCGACGATCTCCTCGTTCAACGACCATCCGACCAAGCTCACGACCATGTTCGCCGCCGGCGAGAAGATCGACGTCTCGCAGTCCTCGCCCTTCTCGTTCCCCAACTTCGTGAACCAGGGCCTGGTCGAACCGATCGACGACCTGCCGGGCGCCGCCGAGTACATCAAGGACTTCACGCCCTTCACCAAGCAAGTGGCGACCATCCAGGGCAAGACCTTGGGGCTGCCCTACTTCTCGGCCGTCTGGGTGTGGAACTACTACGCCGACATGCTGGAGAAGCTGAAGATCGACAAGCCCTTCGCCAGCTACGACGAATTCATCGAGCATTGCGTGAAGGCCAAGAAGGACGGCGTGTCGCGCTATCCGGTCCTGTGGGTCGCCGGCGTCGGCCTCGAGCAGCTGCCCGGCACCTGGTACCAGATGACCTGGAACCGCGGCGGCACCTTCTTCGACAAGCAGGGCAACCACATGCTGGGCGCTGGCTCGGTCGCCCGCGAGACCCTGAAATGGTGGGCCAACACTTTCGAGAAGGGCCTCGATATCTCGGATCCGGAGTCGCTCAAGGTCCAGTTCACCACCTCGGCCAAGGCTTTCGGCGCGGGCAAGAATCTCTATCGCGGCCCCAACCATCATTACGGGCTGAACGTCGCCAACGATCCGGCCCAGTCGCCGATCGCCGGCAAGGTCAAGGTCATGGGCTCGCCGGGCGACGGCAAGACCATCGGCGTCACGCACGTCTACTTCCTGACGACCGCCAATCGCGACAAGGAATGGGGCTGGAAGCTGCTGCAGTATCTCGGCGGCCGCACCAAGGACGGCACCTACACCCAGGCGATCGGCCTCGCCAAGGACGCGATGCTGGGCTCGGGCTTCACCTCGGTGATGCAGAGCGATGCGGTGAAGCAAGGCTGGGCGCCGTGGGGCGACGTACCGGCCATCCTCAAGATCTGGGACCAGGCGGCCTATATCGGCGAGGTCTGCTCGTCGGTCTATCAGCCCTGGCACTTCCCCTGGACCGACCAGCTCAACATCGAGGTCCAGAAATGCCTCACCGGGCAGATCACCGCCGATCAGTGTTGCGACAACCTGATCAAGGGCATCGCCGACGCCAAGCGCAAGGTCTGATCCCCTGACCACTCAGGCACCAGGACTTGCCCTTGCGCGGCCGGCCCGTCGGCCGTGGCGGCAGCGCGAGATGTCGGCCGGCGCCTTCGCGTTCTTCATGAACGTGCCGACCCTGATCTTTCTCGGCCTGGTGCTGGCCTATCCGGTGATCTACGCCGCCTACCTGTCGGTCCATCAGGTTGGCCTGGCGCAGTTGCGGCGCGGTGTCTTCGCCTTCAACGGCTGGACGAATTACGGCCGCGTCCTGGAAGACCCGCTGTTCTGGGTCGCCATCAAGAACACCTCGATCTTCACCGTCATCACCGTGGGCAGCGAGGTGGTGCTGGCCGTGTTGATCGCCCTGCTGCTCAACCAGGCGGGCGTGTGGACGTCGCGCATCACGCGATTCCTGATCCTGCTGCCCTATGCCATCCCGCCGATCGCCAACGGCCTGATCTGGTCGTTCCTCTACAGTTTCCAGTTCGGCTTTCTGAACCGCATCCTGTTCACCCTTGGCCTGATCGACGAGCCGATCAACTGGGCGGGCAATCCCGATACGGCGCTCTATGCCGTCACCGTGCCCTATATCTGGCGCACCCTGCCCTTCGCCATCATCCTGGTGCATGCCGCGCTGCAGGGCATTCCACGCGACCTCTACGAGGCGGCCGCCGTCGACGGCGCGCGCGCCTGGCACCGCTTCTGGCACATCACCCTGCCGTTGCTGCGGCCGATCATCGCCATCATCCTGGTGCTGCGCACCGCGTTCGCCTTCGCCGTGTTCGAGGAGATCCTGGCCATCACCCAGGGCGGGCCGGGCGACGCCACCTGGGTCGCTGCCTGGTACAGCTACAAGATCACTTTCTCGCCGCCGAACAATTTCGGCATGGGCTCGGCCTCCGCCTTCATCCTGACCCTGATGATCGGCATCGTGGCCCTCGTCTATATGCGGCTGGTCTATCGTCGGGTGACGCTCTGATGTTTGCGACATCGCGCACCACCAAGCTCATCCTCCACATCGCCAACCTGACGGTGATCGCCTTCATCCTGCTGCCCCTGGTGGCGGTGCTGATCGGCAGCATCCAGTCGGAGAAGGCGCTGCAGGCCGACACGCGCCGCCTGCTGCCGCTCGAATTCACGCTCGACAATTTCACCGTCATCCTGACCAAAGGCGAACAGAAGGGCCGGATCTTCGAGCAGGTCACGTATCTGCCCGACAACATCAAGAATTTCTACACGGCCTTCCTCAATTCCACGATCGTGGCCGGGTCGGTGACGATCCTGACCCTGCTGTTCGGCTCGCTGTCGGCCTACACCATCGCCCGGCAGCGCTTCCGTTGGACGCTCTTCCTGCTGCAGGCCAACATCGTCGCCCGCTTCGTGCCGGTGATCGTCCTGATGATCCCGCTCTATGTGGTGATGCGCTCGATCGGCCAGCTCAATTCGCTGAGCGGCGTCATCATCGCCGAAACCGCCTTCCTGCTGCCCTATGCGATCCTGATCCTGGCGCCCTACTTCGATACCATTCCCGCCGAGCTGGAGGAGGCGGCACGCATCGACGGCTGCTCCCGCTTCAGCGCCTTCGTGCATGTCGTGCTGCCGCTGGCGACCCCGGCGCTGGCGGCCTGCGGCGTGATCATGTTCATCATCTCCTGGCACGAACTGCTGATCCCGCTGATCCTGAACGCCCGGCCGGACGTGATGACCCTGCCCGTGGTGATCGCCAGCCTGGTCGGCGACGTCCATGTCTTCTTCAACCTGATGATGGCGATCTGCCTGCTGGCGCTGGCACCGACGGTGATCCTGGTGGCGCTGCTGCAGAAGTACATCGTCGAAGGCCTGTCGGCCGGCGCCGTGAAGGGGTGACGGCAAGTATTTCCGGGAGAGCGCGACTCTACTCGAAGGCCTCACCCTGAGGAGCGGCCGCAGGCCGCATCTCGAAGGGTCGGCCTCAGGCGTGGTGCTCGTTCCCACCCTTCGAGACGCCGCGCTAGCGCGGCTCCTCAGGGTGAGGTCGTTGTTGGTTCGCCCAAAGTAAGCGCCAGTGAGTGCCGCGGTCCCAGCAAAACGCTAAGCCGCCCAGCGATACAGTGACCGGCGGCACAATAAATTCCCGCTCCATTTGCCGGCCGGCCTATGATCCGTCCGTCTTCAACCACCCCCGAGGGAAGGAAACGGACTGATGTCGACGAATATGCTGAAGAAGCGGCTGCAGGCGGGCAAAGCGTGCGTCAATGGCTGGCTGGCCATCCCCGACGGCTTCTCGGCGGAGACCATGGCGCAATGCGGCTGGGACAGCGTCACGGTCGACATGCAGCACGGCGTGCAGGATTACCATTCGATGGTCCGCTGCTTCCAGGCGATGGACAAGCATCCGATCACGCCGCTGGTGCGCGTGCCGTGGAACGAGCCCGGCATCGTCGGCAAGGTGCTGGACGGCGGCGCCTGGGGCGTGATCTGCCCGATGGTGAACAACGTCACCGAGGCCAAGGCGCTGGTCTCCTATTGCCTCTACCCGCCCAAGGGCAAGCGCTCCAACGGCCCGATCCGCGCCGGCGCCTACGGCGAGGCCACGCCCTACCAGGCGATCGCCAATGACGAAGTGCTGGTCATCCCGATGATCGAGACGCAGGAGGCGATCGACAATATCGACGCCATCCTCGACGTGCCGGGCATCAGCGGCATCTATGTCGGCCCCTCCGATCTCGGCCTGTCGCTGGGCCTCAAGCCCATGCTCGACCGCGAGGAGCCGCAGATCCTCTCGATCTACGACAAGCTGCTGGCGGCCACCAAGAAGCGCGGCCTGTTTGCCGGCCTGCACAACGGCACGGCCTCCTACGCCGCCAAGATGATCGGCAAGGGCTTCCGCCTCGTCACCATCGCCAACGACAGCGGCCTGATGGCCCAGGCCGCCCGCGCCGCCGTCAACCAGACCCGCAAGGAAGCGGGCGACGTCGCCGCGAAGTAACGTGCCAAGGCAAGCGTGATGGCCGTGCGCTACGCCAACGCGCGGCTGCCCGACGGCAGCCAGCATCACATCGAGGTCGAGGGAGGGCGGATCGCCGCCCTCCTCCCGATCTCGGCCCCGCCGACCGGCAAGGATACGGTCGACCTCGGCGGTGCTTTCGTCCTGCCGCCGCTGGTCGACGGACATATTCATCTCGACAAGACCCTGCTCGGCCTGCCCTGGGTGCCGAACCAGGCCGCGGGCAACCAGGTGGCCGACCGCATCGAGGCCGAACGCAAGGTCCGCGCGGCGCGCTCCCTGCCCGAAGCCGAAACCGGCGCCAATCTGGTGCGCCAGGTGATGGCGAGCGGCACCCTGCACATGCGCACCCATGTCGACATCGACAACCAGCTCGGGCTGCGCAATCTCCACGAGATCCTGAAGGTGCGCGAGCGCTTCCGCGACCTGGTCACGATCGAGATCGTGGCCTTCCCGCAAAGCGGCGTGCGCCGCTCGCCGGGCACCGCCGAACTGCTCGACGCGGCGATCGCCGAGGGCGCCGACCTGGTGGGCGGGCTCGATCCCGTCGGCATCGACGGCGACCAGGACGGCCATCTCGACGCGATCTTCGGCGTTGCCGGCAAGCACGGCGTCGGCGTCGACATCCATCTGCATGACGGCGGCGACGGCGGCATCGCCGAGATGCGGGCGATCGCCGAGCGCACCGAAGCGGCCGGCCTGCAGGGCAAAGTGGCGATCAGCCATGCCTTCGCGCTGGGTTCCGTCCCGACCGACACCGCGGCGCGCACCGCCGACCTTCTCGCCCGCGCCGGCATCGCCATCATGAGCCACGGGCCAGGCGGCGCCACCATCCCGCCGCTCAAGCTCCTGAAGGAACACGGCGTCGAGGTGTTCGGCGGCTCCGACAATATCCGCGATGCCTGGTCGCCCTTCGGCAACGGCGACATGCTGGATCGCGCCATGATGATCGCCTATCGCGCCAACTTCCGGCACGACGCCGAACTGGCGTTGGCCTTCGAGATGGTGACGGCGGCGGCCGCGCGTGTGCTGGGTCTCGCCGATTACGGCCTCCGGGCCGGCGGCCCGGCCGACTTCGTCGCCGTCGAGGCGGCGACCCTGGCCGAAGCCGTGGCCACTCGCCCGCGGCGCAAGCTGGTGGTAAAGGCAGGGCGCGTCATCGCCCGGGATGGCGCCCTCGCTTCCTGAC
>MKRV01000113.1 GCA_001897995.1 Alphaproteobacteria bacterium 65-37
CCGTGCGCAGCCTGCTCGACATCTACGCCAACGAGAAGGAAACGATCTACGCCGACACCATTCATGCCGTTCAGTTGCCGGGCGGCGAGAGCCGCGGCTACCGCATCATGGCGGCCCGCATGGCGCGCGACATGGCCGACGGCTGGGGCCTGCAACGCAAACAGTGACCGGAGCCTTTTCCGCATGAAGAGCTTCACGAGCATCGTCATCACCGGTGCATCGAGCGGCATCGGCGAGGCGCTGGCGCTGGATTATGCCGTTCCGGGCGCGGCACTGGCGCTCACCGGCCGCGACGCCCAGCGCCTCGCGGAGGTGGCGGCCGCCTGCCGGGCCAAGGGCGCCACGGTCGTCGCCGAGACGATCGACGTCACCGAACGCGAGCGCTTTGCCGCCTGGCTCCAGGCGTTCGACGATGCGCATCCGGTCGACCTGGTGCTGGCCAACGCCGGCATCTCGGTCGACAAGGACAACTCCTCGATCGACGATTTTGCCGTCATCCGCCGCACCTTCGACGTCAACGTCTATGGCGTGATGAACACGGTGGAGCCGCTGCTCGACCGCATGATCGCCCGCGGCCGCGGGCAGATCGCCATGGTCTCTTCGCTGGCCGGCTTCATCGGCCTTCCCTACTCGGCCTCCTACAATGCCAGCAAGGCCGCGGTGCGCGTGTGGGGCGAAAGCCTGCGCTATGTCCTGAAGAAGCGCGGCATCGGCGTCACCGTCATCTGCCCGGGCTTCGTCGTCAGCCGCATGACGGCCGGCGCGCCGTTCCCCATGCCCTTCCTCATGAGCTCGGCGCGCGCCTCCTCGATCATCCGCCGTGGTCTTGCGGCCAATCGCGGCCGTATCGCCTTCCCCGTCGGCACCAAGGCTGCCGTCTGGCTGGGCTCCGTATTGCCCGGCAACTGGACGTCGCGATTAATGGGCGCCTGAGCGTGCCGCGTCGATCGTCTCGCCGTCCGTCTCCCTGCGAGGCCGGCTACTTCATCTGATTGGTGAGCAGCGCCGCCGCACCGCCCTTGTCCTGGCCGTACTTCAACAGGGCCGAGCGGCCGCCCGCCGCATAGGCCGCAACGGCGCCCAGCAGACGTTTCAGCTGATCGGGACTCGAGCGGTCGAACTTGCAGTAAGCACCGCGGGTCAGCTTGGCGATCTGAGGGAAGAGCCGCGACGCCGTACGGTCGTTGCCCTCATGGAACACGAACACGGGCAGTCCGAGCAGGCCCAATTGGCCGGCTTCGTGGCCCACGGCGTCGACATCCTCCTCGCAGCAGTCTCCCACGAACACCACGGCGTCGAGCCGGCTCTCGCGCCGCTGCTCGCCGGCATAGCGCAGCAGGCGGGCGATCTGGGTACGGCCGGCAAGGCAGCGCACGGCGCTCATGAGACGCGCCAGCTCACGTCCCTCGGAGGTCCACTTGCTCACCTTGAATTCCTCGAAGCCGCGATAGAAGGCGAGCCGCACATCGAGCCCGCCCAGCGTATCGGCGGCAACGAACATCTCGCCCTGCAACGCGCAGGCATGATCCCAGGTCGGCTCGCGGCTGGCCGTGGCATCCATGGCGAACAGCAGCCGGCCGCGTCCGCCCGGCTTGCTGCCGGCCGGCAGCCGGCCGACCTCGCGCACGAAAGCATCGACTTCGCTTGCGCTTCCGGCTGACGGGAGCTTGCGATCGCCTGTCACGTCCTCCGCCTCTCCTTTGACCCATCCTGCGGCCTTCAATATGGTGCCGGGGCGCCGTTGCGCCAACACGAAGCATGACTGGAAACGCCCCTACCTTCGCCACGCTGCTGCTGCGCGTCTTCCTGCCCTTCGCGCTCGCCTACTTCCTCTCCTACATTTTCCGCGGCGTGAATGCGGTGATCTTCCCGTATCTCGAGCGGGACATCGGCATCACTGCGGCGGATCTCGGCCTCCTCACCTCGGCCTTCTTCCTGTTCTTCGCGGGCTGCCAGCCGGTCCTGGGCGTGATGCTCGACCGCTACGGGCCACGCAAGGTGCAGACCGCACTGCTGGCCATGGCGGCGCTGGGTTCGGCGTTGTTCGGCTTCGCCTTCTCGCTGGGCGAGCTGGTGGTGGCGCGCGTGCTGATCGGGCTGGGCTTCGCGGGCGGACTGATGGCCGCCATCAAGGCGATCACCCTCTGGTATCCGCCCGAGCGCTGGGGGCTGATCACCGGCTTCCACATGATGGCGGGTGGACTGGGCTCGATGGCGGCGACCTTGCCCGTACAATGGTCGCTCTCGGTGCTGAGCTGGCAGGGCCTGTTCTTCTGGCTGGCCGGCTTCTGCCTGGTCGTCGCGGCGATCCTGTTCACCGTGGTCCCCGAGCGCGGCACGCCGGCGGCACAGGGCACCTTGCGCGAACAGTTCCGAATCACCGGCATCGTGCTGACCGACGGCTTCTTCTGGCGCATCCAGCCATTGCTTACTTTCCAGCAGGTCGCGTTCATCGCCAGCATCACCCTGTGGATCGGCCCCTGGCTGCGCGACGTCGGCGGCTTCGCCGACAAGGAGGTGCGTGCCGACATCCAGCTCTATACGACCGCCAGCATGACCCTGGGCTTTGCGCTGAGCGGCGTGCTGACCGGTGCTTTCCGACGGATCGGGATCAGCGACTTCGCCTCCTCGACCTTGGTCAGTGCGCTGTTCGCCCTGGTCTGCGCCTGGCTCGCCTTCCTGCCGTCGTTCGAGCCAGTGCTCGCCTGGCTGCTGTTCGGCTTCCTCGGCGCCTATCCCATCCAGTACATGCCGCTGCTCGCCCGTTCATTTCCGGCGCACTACGCCGGGCGGGTCAGCACAAGCTCAAATCTCGTGGTCTTCACCATGATCTTCGCCCTGCAATGGGCGATCGGGAAGATCGTCGACCAGTGGCCGCGCACCGCCGCCGGCTACTCACCCGACGGCTACACCTGGTCGTTCGGTGCGCTGTTCATTCTCCAGGTGGCGGGCCTTCTGTGGCTGTTTCTGTCTCGGGCGCGTCCTCTGGCAGAGACTCTGGCTCGGGCTGATGAGGCTGGGCCTCAGCCTCGACAGGCGGCGGCGTCTCGACCCCAAGCGGCAGATTGAGCGCTGCCACCAGGTCGCGCACTTCCTGGCGGGCCGCGACGTGGCTCAAGGTCAAGGACGGTCCGGTACCGCCGCGCTTCAGGTCGAGCAGGGTCAGGCCGTTCAGGAAGAGCTCCTTGTAGATCACGCGCTCGCTGAGGCCCGCCGCGACTCGGAAGCCGATGCGTCTGGAGAGCGCGTCGATCACCTTGCTCATGTCGCGCTTGTTGCGCGCCGCCAGCGCCGAGAGACGATTGCGCATCACCACCCAGTCGACCGGCCGGCCGCCCTGCACGGCGCGGATCTGGCGCTGCTTCCACACCTGCTCGGCATAGATCGACGGCCGCACGATCTTGAGCGTGTCGGGGTCGACGCGGGCCAGCAGGTCGAGATCGATGAAGCTGTCGTTCAGCGGCGTCAGCAGGCTGTCGGCCCAGGTATGGGCAAGCCGGCTGAGATGCGTGTCACTGCCCGGCGTATCGACGATCACGAAGTCCGAACCGACGACCGCCGGCTCCAGGGCCGCTTCGAGGCGCGCCCGCTCGTCGGCTTCGGCGGCGCTCCTGTCGTTCAGGGTCGAAATTGGCACCGCCCAGTGCTGCGGCATGGGCAGCTCGATGCCCTTGCGCCTGGCATAGGCGGCACGGTTCTCGAGGTAGCGCGTCAGAGTGCCCTGGCGCGCATCGAGATCGAGCGTCGCCACCCGAATGCCGTCGGTCATCAGCGCGACGGCGATGTGCAGGGCCGTCGTCGACTTGCCTGAGCCGCCCTTCTCGTTGCCGATGACCAGGACATGGCCGCGACCGGCCGCGCGGGGGGCTTGCGCCTCTGCGATGCTGGGGTTGGGCGCAGGCTGAAAGGAGGTGTTCTCGTCGGGTACGCTACTCATGACGCCTTACGAATCCAAACCGCTGTGTCATGGAACACAGCGCCGCCATGGGGCCAGCCGGGATCGGCCGAAGTCAGGGCATTGATGCCGATGCCGGTCTCGAAATTGCGGTTGGGCCAGATGCCTTCGACCACGACCACACCGCGCTGCTGACCGGTGCGCGGCTTGGCGTTGACGACCGTCTTGCCGCGATCATTGCCGATCTCCAGGCGATCGCCCTCGGCGATGGCCATGGCCGTGCAATCCTCGGGGTTCATCAACGCCGTCGGCCGCACCTCGCGCTTCTGCGAGGAGGGCGTCTCGGTGAAGGTCGAGTTCAAGAAGGTGCGCGCGGGGGCAGCGACCAGCCGGAACGGCTTGTCGTCCGTGGCATTGTCGATGACGTCGAAATGGTCGGGCAGCACGGGCATATCCTTGCCGCGTGGGCCGTAGGCCGACCAGTCGGGCTTGAAGCGGAACTTCTTGTCGGGCCAGGCGAAGCCGTCGAGAAAATGCGAGGTCTCGAAGCCCAGATGGAAGTCCTGGCCGCCTTTCTGCCAGTTGGTCTCGGCATCCCACATGCCGGAGTCCCGCAGGCTCTCGTCAATGATCTCCCAGGCTGTCATGTCGAAGCCACGATGCTTGGCGCCCAGACGCTTGGCCAGTTCCGAGATCACATAGTGGTTTTCGCGACACTCGCCCGGCGGCTCGATCACCGCCTTGGTCACCTGGAAGAAGGTATGACCGCTCGCCGTATAGAAGTCGTCGTGTTCCAGGAACATGGTGGCCGGCAGCACGATGTCGGCGAAAGCCGCCGTCTCGGTCATGAACTGCTCGTGCACGCAGGTGAACAGGTCCTCGCGTGCGAAACCCTTATGCACCTTCTCGAGCTCGGGACAGACCATCGCCGGATTGGTGTTCTGGATCAGCAAGCCGGTCACCGGCGGCCCGTTCTTCAGGGCCTCGCGGTCGCCGGTCAGGATCGGCCCCAGGCGCGACTGATCGAGATCGCGCAGCGAGGGATCGACCATGTCGAGGCCTTCGATCAGGGTCTTCTTGATCGGGTACATGCCGGTATGGCCGTAGAGCGCCCCGCCGCCCTTGTACTGCCAGGCGCCGGTGACGGCCGGCAGGCAGGTCACGGCATGCATGTTGGCCGCCCCGTTGCGGCTGCGGCTGAAGCCATGATGGCAACGGATGAACGAGGCCTTGCTCTGCCCGAAGAGCCGCGCGAAACGCAGGATTTCCTCGACAGGGAGGCCGGTGATCCCGGAAGCCCATTCCGGCGTCCGGGTCGCAACATGGGCTGCTAGTTCTTCCGGCGCGTCGGTGTAGCGGCGGAGATAGTCCCAGTCGGCATAGCCCTCCTTGAAGAGGACATGCATGACGCCGACCGCCAGCGCACCATCGGTGCCCGGACGCACCGCCAGATGGAGGTCGGCCTGGTCGGCCGTGCCGGTGCGGTAGGGATCGACCACGACCAGCTTGGCGCCACGCTTCTTGGCCTTCATGGCGTGGGTCATGACATTGACCTGGGTGTTCACGGGGTTGCCCCCCCAGATCACCACCAGGTCGGAATGCGCATCGATCTCACGCAGGTCGGCGCCGCGCTTGGCACCGACGCCGGCAATCCAGCCGGTATCGGAGAGCGTCACGCAGATCGTCGAGAACCAGCGCGAATACTTCATCGCGTGGCGCAGGCGGTTGATGCCGTCGCGCTGCACCAGACCCATGGTGCCGGCGTAGTAATACGGCCAGATCGTTTCGCTGCCATGCTGGCGCGCCTTGGCGATGAACTGCTCGGCGACGATGTCGAGCGCATCGGCCCAGGAGATCTCGGCGAACTGCTTGGAACCCTTGGGGCCGACCCGTCTCAACGGCTTCATCAGCCGGTCGGGATGATGGATGCGCTCGGCGTAGCGCGCGACCTTCTCGCAGATGACGCCGGCCGTGTAGTCGTTGCGCATCGAGCCGCGGACGCGGCCGATCCGCCGGGCATTCAGACGCTCGACCTCGAGCGCGCAGGTGCTGGTGCAATCGTGCGGGCAGACCGACGGCACGGTGGTGATGCCGGTGTCGCCGTCCTTGATCCGCGCACCAGGGCGATAGGCATGGTCGTCGGGGGACATCTAGCGAGCGCTCCTCATGGCAGGCCCAACATACAGAGGTCGTTTGGCCGGACAATGTGGATGGGTTGTTTCCCGTTCCCTCCCGGCCCGACCATTCTGCATGCGGCAGGGGGATAGCGGTACCCTCCCCTCCAACCGGCTCAGTGCTTCCTGGGGAAATTTCAGGGCGTTCGGGCGAGCCAGCTCCGATCGAACAGATCGGCCAGAGCGCGGTAAGCTGGCACCGCAACCTGGTCGAAAGCGCCGCCACCGCCCGACAGAAAATCGGTGATCCCCCGGTCGGTGCCGGTGGCATCATCGACATGCAGGCCCAGCGTCGCCAGATCCTCGGCAACCGAGCCCTGCGCCGGCAGGTAGGCGTCGACGGCACGCAGCCGCGGCGCCGCCGACGGCGGTACGCGCACCATGACGATCCGTGTCACTGAGGGTTGGGCGTCGGGACCGATGATGGTCGTGCCGATCATCAGCCCGGCCAGAACGCTGACCGGCGGTGAGGCCGGGAAAAGGCAGAAGCTCATGGTCGGCATGCCGCTCGTCCCGTCATCGACGGCGAGATGCATGCCGCGCTTACCGATGGCGATCGTGCCGGCGAGTTCCATACGGCCGGTTGGAAGGTTCTCGCTGTAGGTCGCAGGCAATCGGCTGGGGCTCGAGGCGGCAAATACCGAAAGCTCGCCGCGAATCAGCCGGCCCCGGAAATACGGCGACCAGGCATGGGAATAACTGACGAACGTGCCGGCCAGCCCAAGGGCCGGCCCCTGCCCGTTCTTGCGGACGCCAGACGTTTCGAGGGCGCGCTGCAACTCCTCGCGATCGCGGCCATGGTGCGCGGAGATCTCGTCGATGAACGCCTCTATGTCGCAATCGGCGATCCATTGGCCAGGCCGGTCCAGGCCCAGCACTTTCGACCAGTCCTCGTAGACCTGATGCTCGCGCGGCTGCGCCCGGCCCTGCAACCACTTGTCGGCGCGGCCGATGTCGAACGCCGTTTTTGGGTTGATGCGGCGAAAGGCAGCCGCAAGATCCTTGCGCGCGGCCATGCCCAGCACGGCGGCCGTCAGGCGCAATTTACGGTCGATATCGCGGGCCACCCAGCATCCTCACAAGCTCGTCGCCGCCACCCCGGGCTTGGGGCAGGGCGTTACTGCATTTCCAGTTACCATTTTCCTGGAAAAGACGTCGAATTCCAATGTGTTCCTTCTAATTGCGATTCTGGAAATCGATGCATTGAGAGAGAAATCGCCAGGCAAGACTTCGTCCGGGTCGAGGGGATGGCTCGTGCGACGGAGTGATGCCCAGGGCGGTTTCACATGAAAAGCCAAACTCACACGCCGGCGCTGGTTCGCCGGATCAACAGTCTGCTCCAGGGAACGTATCTCTCGACACCAGTGTCCCGAACGGCGCTGGCCCTGTTCATTGCAGTCGGAGTGTCGTCACTGTCACCACGAGCGCACGCCGCCAACTTCAACGTCGGCACCGACGCTCAGCTCAGGAACGCGATCAGCACCGCGGCGAACGGTGACACCATCACCTTCACCGCCAACATCACTCTGACCAGCCCGCTGCCGAACCTGCAGCGCAGCGTCCAGATCAACGGCGCCAACTTCACGCTGTCCGGGGGCGACACTAGCCGCGTTCTGTACGTGCAGTCCGGCACCGTCGACATCGTCGACCTCAAGATCTCCAATGGCCGAGTGCATGGTGGCGGAGGCGGCAACGCCGGCAGCGGCGGCGGCGGCGGCGGTGGCGCCGCGGGGCTCGGCGGCGCCCTCTACATTGCCAGTACCGGCGCCGTAACGGCGACCAATGTCAGCTTCAACGGCAACGCGGCGGTCGGCGGCTACGGCGGTGCTCGCAACTCCAACGCTCCAGGCGGCGGCGGTGGTGGAGGTGGCACGTCGGGCAATGGCGCCAATGCGAACGGCGGTGCCGGGGCCGGCGGCGCCGGGGGCGGTGGCAACGGATCTCCGACGGCGTCGGGGCAAGGGCAGCCCGGCGGATTCGGCGGTGGCGGCGGCGGCGGCGGTCAGCAGGCCGGCACCGGCGGCTTTGGCGGCGGTGGCGGCGGTGGTGGCGGCAGCACGATCGGCGGCACCGCAGGCGCCGCCGGCGGCTTCGGCGGCGGCAATGGCAATGCCGCCGGTGACCCCTTTGCGGGCGGCGGCGGCGGCGCGGGCCTCGGGGGCGCGATCTTCGTCCAGGACGGCGGCCAACTGCACTTCAACGGTTCGCTCAATATCTCGGGTAATACCGCCGAGGGCGGCAATGCCGGATCGACGACATCCGCCGCCGGTCAGGGGCTTGGCTCCGGCCTCTTTCTCCACGGCAGCGGCGAATTCACAGTCGCCCCGTCCGTCGGCGAGACGCAAACGATCCAGGACACGATTGCCGACCAGAAAGGTGTCGCGGGCAGCGGCGGAAGCTGGACCCTCGACAAGCAAGGCGCCGGCACGACTATCCTGACGGGCAATAACGCCTATTCCGGCGGCATCAAGATCATGGCCGGCATCCTGCAGGGCCATAGCGGGAGCCTGTTGGGCAACATCGCCAGCACCGGCGGCACGATCGTCTTCGACCAGCGAATTGACGGAACCTATGCCGGCAACATGTCGGGCACAGGTGCTCTGACCAAGACCGGCAACAACACGCTGAAGCTCACGGGCAACAACACCTACAGCGGCGCCACGACGATTACCGGCGGCACGCTGCTGCTCACCTCTGCGACCAGCCTGAGCGGTCCGGGCGCCAACATCACACTGAACAACGGCACGATCGGCCGCTCAGGCGAGATAAGCTTCGGCCCGGCGACGGTCATCGACCGAGCCGTCACGCTCGTCAACGACGGTGGCTTCTTCGTCGAATCGACGAATAACTCACTCACCGTATCCAGTGTGATCGACGGTGGCGGCCGGCTGGTCAAATCTGGTCCTGGCCAGCTCCTGCTGACGGGCAACAATACCTACTCCGGTGGCACGGTGGTCCGCGGAGGCATCGTCAGTTTTGCGTTGGACGCCAATCTGGGCGCGGCCGGCACCGGGATCACCCTGGACAACGGTTCGATTGGAACCACCACGACTCCTGCGGGCACGTCGTTCAATCGCACCATTACCCTGGCCGGCAACGGCGGCATCTCCGTCGGTCAGCACCCGATCACCTGGAGCGGCAACATCGTCGGCCCCGGGCAGCTCATCAAGACAGGCAACGGCGAGCTCGAACTCACGGGCACCAATACCTATGGCGGCGGCACCGTCGTCCAACGCGGAACGTTGCGGGTCTCGTCCGACGACAAGCTGGGCGCCGCCGGCACGCAGATCACATTGCAGGACAACGGCAGTCTGCGTGCAAGCGATACCTTCGCGACATCGCGCGCCGTAGACCTCGTCGGCGCCGGCGGTGTCCTCCTCGTCGATGCCGGCAAGGAGCTCACCTTGCAAGGCGTTGTGAGTGGCACCAGCCTCCTCAAGGTTGGCGACGGCACCGTCGTCCTCACCGGGAACAACACCTATACCGGCACAACGCAGGTCTTCCAGGGCATCCTGCAGGGCAGCTCCAACACCATCCGCGGCAACGTCGCCTTCGACTCTTCTCCTCTCAGCAAGTCGTTGGTCTTCGATCAACACAGCGACGGAACCTTCGCCGGCAACATCGCAGGTGTCGGCACGACCGCCGGCAACGGCAGCGTGGTCAAGAATGGCGGCGGCACCCTGATCCTGACCGGCACCAGCAACTATACCGGCGGCACCACCGTCAATGCCGGCACCTTGCAGGGCACGACCAACAGCCTGCAGGGCAATATCGTCAACAACGCCGCCGTGATCTTCGACCAGTCGATCACCGGCATCTATGCCGGCAACATGACCGGCACCGGCACGTTGACCAAGAACGGCACCGGCAAGGTCACGATCACCGGCACCAGCACCATCGGTGGCGGCACGACGATCAATGACGGCGGCTTCGCCGTGAACGGCAATCTGACCAGCAACGTGACGCTGAACGGCGGCATCCTGAGCGGCGCCGGCAACATCAATGGCGACATCACGCAGAATGGCGGTGAAATCGCGCCGGGCAACTCGATCGGCACCATCACCATCAACGGCAATTACACGGTCCGTCACGGCATTCTGGAGTTCGAGATCAACTCCAATGGCCAGAACGACAAGATCAATGTCGTCGGCGCCGGCCACAAGGCGACCCTGCAGGGCGGCACGATCGAAGTGCTTGCGCTGGCCGGCACCTACAGGCCCAACAGCACCTACACGCTTATCTCGGCGTCAGGTGGTGTCGTCGGCACGTTTGACCGGACCACCAGCAACCTCGCCTTCCTGACCCCGACTCTCAGCTACGACACCAACAACGTCTACATCTCGCTGGCGCTGGCCTCGAATGCCTTTGCTTCAGCGGGTCAGACACAGAACCAGCAGGCCGTCGGCCGCGCACTCGATATCACCGCCGCTTCCGGCAACGTCGATGGCATCGTCACCGTCATGGCCAACCTTCCCGGTGGCGCCGGCGCCCCTGCCCTGCAGGCCTTGAGCGGTCAGCCCTATGCCGACTTCGGCACGCTCAACACCCGCGCATCCCAGCTCTTCATGAATACCGTCGGACGCCAGATGGCGACGGAGCGTGGCGCAGGCCTCGGCGGCTCGCAGCGGGTTGCACTCGCCGAAACCTGCATCATCGCCTGCGATACCTCGACCCCGAGCCGCTTCTCCGCCTGGGTCGCCGGCATCGGCAGCACCGGCAGCGTGCTGGGCGATGCCAATGCCTCGGGCTTCACCTACACGCTGGGCGGCACCGCCTTCGGCATCGATTACCGCCCCGACCCGCGCTTCCTGGTCGGTATCGCCGGCGGCTACACGTCGGGCACGCAGTGGGTCAACGGCTTCTCCGGCAACGGATATTCCGACTCCCTCTCCGTTGCGCTCTACGGCTCGTACACCCCGAACGGCAGCGGGCCCGGCTTCTATGCCGATGCGTTGGTGGGATACGCCAATGCCAGCAACCGCATGCAGCGCGTGATCTCGCTGCCCGGCAATCCCACCGGCCTCGCCAACGGCAACACATCGGCCAACCAGTTCCTCGGCCAGGTCGAGGCCGGCTACAAGTTCGACCTGGGGCTCGGCACCAACACCTCGATCAGCCCGTTCGCCCGCCTGCAGGTCAGCTCGATCAACCAGGCCGGCTTCACCGAGTATGGCGGCGGCCTGTTCAACCTCTCCGTCGCCAGCCAGACCACGACCTCGGTGCGCAGCACCATCGGCGTCGATCTTGCCAGCACCTTCATGGTCGGCGGCACGCCGCTCGATCTCGGCGTGCGCCTGGGCTGGATGCACGAGTTTGCCGATACGGCCCGGCCGATGACCGCCGCCTTTGCGGCCGCACCGGCTAGCCAGTTCACCGTGTTCGGTGCCACGCCGCAGCGCGACAGTGCCGTTGTCGGCTTCTCCGCCAGCGCCGCCCTCAGCGATCGAACCTCCCTCTTCGTCGCCTACGACGGAGAGATCGGTGGCGGTACCGACAACCACTCCTTGCGCGCCGGCTTCAAGATCAAGTGGTGATCAAGGAGCTGCGAAATCGACTTTCAGGATTAAGGGTAAGCGTAAATGTACAGCGGTGTTCAGGTAGCGAGGCAGGTTCGTGGAATGGCGGATCTGCTCAAGGAGACTTGTCTCTCGACGCCGGCCTCGCGCCTGACACTCGCTCTGCTGCTGACAGCCGGCGTGCTCTCGGTGCCGCTTCGGGCGAACGCGGCCAACTTCGATGTCGCCAACGCTGCCCAGCTCAGCAGCGCCATCGGCAGAGCCGCGAACGGCGACACCATCACCTTCACCGCCAACATCACGTTGAGCAGCAACCTGCCGCCCGTGACCAAGAACGTGACCTTCAACGGCGGCAACTTCACCCTCTCCGGCAACAACCAGCATCGCGGCCTATTCGTGCAGTCCGGTACGGTCGCGATCAACGATCTCGACATCACTCACGCCGTCGCCCAGGGCGGTAAGGGTGGGGATGGAGCCAGCATGGAGGCCGGCGAACCCGGTCCCGGTGGCGGTGGTGGCGCGGGACTTGGTGGTGCGCTCTTCGTCGGCGCCGACGCTCATGTGGCCGTGAGCAACGTCAAGCTGCAGAACAACTCGGCGCGCGGCGGAAGTGGCGGCAACGCAAACGGCTCCTTCGGAGCCGGCGGCGGTGGTGGCGGATACCTTCCTGCCGGCGCCGACGGCGCCAACGGCAGCTTCACGGGAGGTCAAGGCGGAGCCGGCGGCGGCGGCAACGGCCACACGTTCAACAATGGTGGAAGCGGTGGCTTCGGCGGCGGCGGTGGTGGCGGCACTACCGGGGGCGACGGCGGCCTGGGCGGCGGCGGCGGTGGCAGCAGCGAGATCTACCAGGGAAAAGCCGGCTTCCTGGGCGGCCATGGTGGCGACAGCGGCGGCGGTGGCGGCGGCGGAGCGGGACTTGGCGGTGCGCTCTTCGTTCAGGGCGGCGGCACTCTGGTCATGGCCGGTTCGTTCACCCTCTCCGGCAACACCGTCGCGGGCGGCGCTGGCGGTGGCGGCAGCGGCGGTAGCGGCACGAACAACGGCGAGCCCGGTTCAGGCGCCGGATCGGGCATCTTCCTCAATGCCAACGGCACGATCACGGTCACTCCCGGTGCCGGCCAGACGCAGACGATCAGCGACGCCATCGTCGATCAGACAGGCGCCGGCGGCACCCACGCCAATGCTGGAAGCTGGTCCCTGGTGAAGGACGGCTCGGGGATCACGACCTTGACCGGCGCGAACGCTTATACCGGCGGAACCACCGTCAAGTCGGGCATCCTGCAGGGCAACACCTCGAGCCTCGTGGGCAACATCGCCAACAACGCCATCGTGGTCTTCGAGCAGGCGGCCGACGGGACCTACGCCGGCAACATCACGGGCACCGGCGAGTTGATCAAGGACGGCAGCGGCAAGCTGACCCTGAGCGGCAACAACAGCTTCGGCACCGGCATCCTGGTCAGTGGCGGGGTCCTGCAGGGAACCTCCAACAGCCTGCAGGGTAACATCTCAAACACTGCTACCGTCATCTTCGAGCAGGCGTTCAACGGCACCTACGCGGGCGAGCTGACCGGCGCCGGCGCGCTCGTCAAGAATGGAACCGGTACCCTCAACCTCACCGGCACCAGCACCGTAAGCGGTGGCACGACGATCAATGCCGGCGGCCTTGCCGTGAACGGTCACTTGACGAGCAATGTCGCCGTCAACAAAGGCGGCACACTGAGCGGCAGTGGCAACGTTACCGGCGACATCGTCAACCATGGCGGCACGGTCAAACCGGGCAATTCGATCGGTCACCTCACCGTAAACGGCAACTTTACCTTCAACAGCGGGACCTACGAGGTCGAGGTCAATGCCCAGGGCGACAGCGACCGCATCAACGTGATCGGCGCCGGCCACAAGGTGATGATCAACGCCGGTACACTCCTCATCGTGCCCGACGCCGGCATCTACACGCCCAACACCAGCTACACGATCATCACGACCGAGGGCGGCGGCACCGTGTCGTTCGACAACGTGGCGGGCGGTGTCGGCTTCCTGACGCCTCGTGTATCGCTCGATCGCAACAACATCTACGTCACCTTAGCCCTGGCGCCCAACGCCTTCGCCTCGGCCGGCCAGACGCAGAACCAGCAGGCCGTCGGTAGCGCGCTCGATGCCATCGCCGCTTCTGGCAGCGTCGGCGGCATCGTCACGACGATGGCCAACCTGCCGACGTCACAAGGCGCCCCTACCCTTCAGGCCCTGAGCGGCCAGCCCTATGCCGACTTCGGCACGCTCAACACCCGCGCCAGCCAGCTCTTCATGAATGCCGTCGGACGCCAGATGGCCACCGAACGCGGGGCCGGACTCGGCGGTCCACAGCGGGTTGCGCTCGCAGAGGCTTGCGATGTTGCCTGCGACACCGCCCAGCCCAGCCGCTTTGGCGCCTGGGTCGCCGGCATCGGCAGCACCGGCAGCGTGCTGGGCGACGCCAATGCCTCGGGCTTCACCTACACGATGGGCGGCACCGCCTTTGGTGTCGATTACCGTTTCGATCCTCGTTTCCTCGTTGGCATCGCCGGCGGCTACACGTCGGGTACCCAGTGGGTCAACGGCTTCTCCGGCAATGGATATTCCGACTCCTTCAGTGTCGCGCTCTACGGCTCGTTCACGCAGAACGGCAGCGGCCCGGGCTTCTATGCCGATGCCCTGGCGGGCTACGCCAATGCCAGCAACCGCCTGCAGCGGGTGATCGCGCTGCCCGGCAGCCCGACCGGCCTCGCCAACGGCAATACCTCGGCCAACTAGTTCCTCGGCCAGATCGAGACCGGCTACAAGTTCGGTCTCGGCATTGGCGCCAACAGCTCGATCAGCCCGTTCGCCCGCCTGCAAGTCGGCTCGATCAACCAGGCCGGCTTCACCGAGTATGGCGGCGGCCTGTTCAATCTCGCCGTCGCGGCACAGACCACGACGTCTGTCCGCACGACCTTCGGCGTTGACCTGGCCGGCGGCTTCGAGGTCGGCGGCACCTTGCTGGACCTCGGCTTTCGCCTGGGCTGGATGCACGAGTTCGCCGACACCGCCCGGCCGATGACGGCGGCCTTCGCAGCGGCCCCCACGAGCCAGTTCACCGTCTTCGGTGCCACGCCGCAGCGCGACAGTGCCGTCGTCGGCTTCTCCGCCGCGACGGCCCTCGGCGACCACAGCTCCCTGTTCGTCGCCTATGACGGCGAGATCGGTGGCGGCACCGACAATCATGCGCTCCGGGCAGGCTTCAAGATCCGCTGGTAGCCCTCCTTCGCCAGCGTACCGAGCGTGCGCTGGTGGAGCATGATCTCTGGACGCGGCCCGCAAGCTGCCGCAGCATGCGGGCCACGTGTCTGCCAAGCGAGTTCCTGTCCAGAGCGTCCGGCGTGCTGCAGCCTCCGACGCCAGCATTGTCGAGAAATTTGCCCCCGGCTTGTGGCCGGCCGTGGCATCGAGCGATCGTGCGGTCTTCGTCGTGGACGGCGATGCCGGCCCGGTGGCCGCCATGCGGCTCAGCCACACCGCCGACCGCCTGGAGATCGAGGCGCTGGTTGCGTCCTCCGCCGTCGAGGCCAAGGCGCTCGCCGGCTTCGCCGAACGCACGGCGCGGTCGATGAAATTTCGCATCCTGGGTCTGCGGCCGGGCGCGCTGTCGAGCGAGGCCGCCGCCTTGCTGGGCTTCCGCAACGACATCAAGCCCATCTCGCTCGGCTGGTGGAGGCGTAGCCTCGATCATCTCGAGGCGGTGGGCGTACCGCTGTTCAGTGACGGCAGCGCGCCGCTCGACCAGACGCTCTACTATCGTGGCGTCTGGGCGGCGATCGCCCTCCTGATCGGCTTCGGCAGCATTCCGCTCACCATCTTCAGCCCGGGCGAAGTGACGCTGCTGCATGTCGTCGTGCCGGCCGCCCTCTGTGTTGCGGGCACGCTTTTCGCGCTGGGGCAGATCCTGCTGATCATGGCTGCCGCACGCCGCTCGAGCCGCGGCCTCGCGGCGCTCGCCACGCTTGCCGCGGCTGCCGTCTCGGTCGCCGCGATCGGCGGCCTGCTCTACGACCGCGCCCTGCCCTCGATCGCCGAACTATGGGAGATCTATGGCGGTGACGAGGAATTGGGCGAGCTCGACGTCTCGGTCGGCAACGACGGCACGACGCTCTATGTCCAGGGCGCCTACGGCACCGGCAGCGCCGATCTGGTGCGGCAGGCGTTGGGTGACAATCCGGGCATCCGCCGCGTCGTCCTGGCCGGCCCCGGCGGACGCATCGGCCCAGCCTTCGCGATCAACCGCCTGATCCGCGACCGCAAGCTTGCCACCCATGTCGAGACGGCCTGCGCGTCGGCCTGCACCATCGCGTTCCTGGGCGGCAATGACCGGTCGATCGCCTCGACCGGCCGGCTTGGCTTCCATCAAGGCAGCTTCCCAGGTCTCGGCGCCAATGACATGTACGAAAGCAATCGCGACATGCGGCGTTTCCTAATTGCGAGCGGCGTCACCCCTGCCTTCGCCACGCGTGCGATCGATACACCGCCCGATGAAATCTGGACACCCAGCCCGCAGGAACTTCTGGCGGGCAAGGTCGTAAGCCGCATAAATCGCTGACGGAGATCCTTCGCCCCATGATTCCCCGCGGTCTTTCCTACGACGACGCCATGCGGACGTTCCGCTGGCCCACGCCGGAACGTTTCAACATCGGCCGCGCGGTCTGCGAGCGCCACGCGCCCGATACGCTGGCGATGATCGTCGAGGCGGCCGACGGCTCGGTGAGCAACTGGACCTTCGGCCAGATCGTGGCGACGAGTTCGCGGCTGGCCAATGCTCTGACGGCCCAGGGTCTCGGCAAGGGCGATCGGCTGGCGGTGTTCCTGAGCCAGAGCGCGGAGCTCGCCATCTGCCATGTCGCCGGCTACCGCCTAGGGGCGATCGTGCTGCCGCTGTTCACGCTGTTCGGCGAGGAGGCGATCGAGTATCGCCTGACCAACGCCGAGGCGTCGGCCGTCGTCACCGACATGAGCCAGTTGCCCAAGCTGCTCGCGGTGCGCGATCGCCTGCCGCACCTCAAGACGGTGATCGTGATCGGCGCCGGCGCGCATGGCAGCGCCTTCCTCGACTGGGACCGGCTGCTGGCCGCCGCCTCCGATCAGTTCACGACCGTCGACACGCTGGCCGAGGATCCGGCGCTGCTGATCTACACCTCGGGCACGACCGGCCAGCCCAAAGGCGCTCTGCACGCCCATCGCATGCTGCTGGGGTCGATCCCGCCGGTGCAGCAGTGGCTGAGCCACTGGCCGGTCGGCAACGAAGTCTTCTGGACGCCGGCCGAATGGGCCTGGATCGCCGGCCTTTACGACGCACTATTCCCCGCCTGGTACTTCGGCACGCCGATGCTGGCGCACCGCTTCACCAAGTTCGATCCCGAGCGTGCTTTTGCGATGCTGGCCAAGCACCGCGTCGGCGTGAGCTTCATTCCGCCGACGGCGCTCAAGATGATGCGCCAGGTGCGCAAGCCGCGCGAGCGCTGGGGCTACGATCTGCGCGCCGTTTCGACCGGCGGCGAGGCGATGGGCGAGGAGTTGCTGGCCTGGGGACGCGAGACCTTCGGCGCTACGCTCTCGGAAGGCTACGGCCAGACCGAGATGAACATGATGCTGCTGAATTCGCCCGGCTGGTTCGATGTGCGGCCCGGCTCGTGCGGCCGCGCCTGCCCCGGCCGCAAGGTGGCGATCGTCGACGACCAGGGCCGCCTTCTGCCGCCGGGCGAAGAAGGCCAGATCGCGGGCTGGCGGCACGATCCTATCGTCATGCTGGAATACTGGCGCAATCCCGAGGCGACGGCGCGCAAGTTCGCTGGCGACTGGCTGCTGACCGGCGATCTCGGCCGCATCGACCAGGACGGCTACGTCTTCTTCAAGAGCCGCGACGACGACGTGATCACCTCGGGCGGTTACCGCATCGGCCCGGGTGAGATCGAGGAATGCCTGATGAAGCATCCGGCGGTCGCCATGGTCGGCGTCGTCGGTATCCCTGACGCAGTCCGCACCGAGATCGTGAAAGCCTTCGTGCAGCTCCGGCCTGAGATCGCCGCCACCGACGCGCTGAAGGTGGACCTCGCCAATTTCGTGAAGACCCGGCTCGCCGCGCACGAGTACCCGCGCGCCGTCGAGTTCGTGGCCGAGCTGCCGCTCACCACGACAGGCAAGATCCTGCGGCGCGAGCTGCGGAAGCTCGGCTGATCAGCCCGACAAAGGAAGGAAGTGCATAGATGCGCTGGCTGGCCCTCCTCCCTCTCCTCGCCCTGTGCCTCGCCGGACGCGCCGGTCCGGCGGCGGCCCAGGCACAATCTTCGTCCTCGTATCCCGATCGGCCGGTCAAGATCGTCGTGCCCTATATCGCCGGCAGCGCGCCGGACGTGGCAGCCCGCCAGGTCGCCGACCGGCTGACCGCGGGCCTGGGGCAACAGTTCATCGTCGACAACAAGCCCGGCGCCAGCGGCAATATCGGCGGCGAGGTTGCTGCCCGCGCCACGCCCGACGGCTTCACCTTGCTGCTGATGACTGGCAATCACGTCATCAACCCGTACCTCTACGCCAAGCCCGGCTATTCGCTGAAAGACTTCGCCCCCATCACCGTCATCACCCGCCTGCCCTCGCTGATGGTCGTGCCACCCTCCTCGCCGGCCAAGACGGTTGCAGAGTTCATAGCCCTGGCCAAGGCGAAGCCCGGCAAGCTCAACTACGGTTCAGGCGGCATCGTCAGCCTGGCGAACCTGTCGGCACAGGCCTTCCGGCTGGCCACCGGCATCGACTACGTCCATGTCCCCTACAAGGGCGCGCCCGACATCGTGCGCGGCCTGCTGGGCGAGCAGATCGACGTCGCCTTTCCCACCATGCCGACGGTGGTCCGGCTGGCGCAGCAGGGCTCGCTGCGCCCGCTCGCCGTCACCTCGGCCAAGCGCTCGACCGTGATGCCCGACGTGCCGACTCTTCTCGAGGCCCTGCCCAACGGCTTCGTCCAGGACTCGTGGCTGGCGCTGGCAGCCCCCGCCGGCACGCCGTCCGCCATCCTCGACCGGCTCTACGTCACCCTGAAGAAGGCCAGTGAAAATCAGGAATTCCGCACAGCGCTCAGCAGCGACGGTTCCGAAGTCGTCTTCAACACACCGGCCGAATTCGCCGCTATGCTGCCCGACGAGAGCCGACGGTATCAGGATCTGATCAAGCAGCTCGATATCAAGATCGAATAGAGGAGCTCAACGCATGGCGGCCGTTGCCCCCCGCATCCACGACGTGCCGGACGACGTGCTGGCTGCGATCGACTTCTGCTACGAGCAAGGCTGGACCGACGGCCTGCCGGTCGTGCCGCCCGAGGTCGGCCGCGTGAAGGCCATGCTCGCGGCCGATGCCCGACCGGCCGAAACGGTGATCGCCCACCATCCTGCGACCGGCCTCGACCTGTCGCTGCATGCCGCCGCTGTCAACGCCGTCATGGCTGGGTGCCTGCCTGCGCATTTTCCCGTGCTGGTGGCGGCCTACGAGGCGATGAACCGGCCGGAGTTCAACTTCCACGGATCCACCGCCAGCACCGGCGGCTCGGCGCCGTTGATCGTCGTCAGCGGCCCGATCACCGACGAGATCGGCATGAATGCCGATGTCAACCTGTTCGGGCCGGGCAATCGCGCCAACGCGGCCATCGGCCGTGCCGTGCGCCTGATCCTGCGCAACGTCTTCCAGATGCTGCCGGGCATTTCCGACAAGTCGACGCAAGGCAATCCCGGCAAATACAGCTTCTGTATCGCCGAGCGCAGCCGCGGCAATCCCTGGCCGCTGCTCTGCGAAGCGCAGGGCTATCCCCAGGGCACATCGAGCGTCACGGCCTTTGCCGGCGGCGGCTTCTGCAATGTCGAAAACCACGGCGGCAACACGCCCGAGCAGATCCTGGGCTCGGTCGCCGACGCCATGGCCAACTACGGCTGCATCACCTTGGGGCAGAGCGTGGTGATCCTGGCGCCCGAGCACATGCGCATCCTGGCCGATGCCGGCTGGACGCGCGAACAGGCACAGGACTGTCTGTTCACGCTGGCCAAGCGTTCCGTCGAAGGCATGAAGAGCGTCGGCAAGTTCCGCGACCGCGAATACGATCGCCAGCACGACGACAAGGCGCATGGGCTGGTCGAGGCGGGCTTCGTCCATCGCGGTCTCGGACCCTCGGACATCCTGATCACCATGGGCGGCGGCGATGCCGGCGGCCATTCCTGCTTCATTCCCTCCTGGAGTCGCGGCCGCTCCTCGCTGATGCAGCACGCCGCTATCACGCCTTCTCCCACCCCTTCCCCCCAGTCATAAGGAGACGCTCATGCAGCTCTATTCACCGATGTCGACAACGCCCAAGCGCAAGGCCTTCCGGGCACCGGCGCTGGCCAGCCTCGACGGGGCGCGGATCGGCGTCCTGGAAAACGGCAAGCTCAATGCCGAGGAGATGCTGCACGAAGTGACGCAGCTCTTCGTCGAGCGTCACGGCTGCACGGTGCGCCTGCTGAAGTCGAAGTCGAACGCCAGCGCACCGGCACCCTCGAATACGATCGTGGCGCTGGCGCAGGATGTCGATTTCCTGGTCACCGGCCTCGGGGATTGAGGCTCCTGCTCAACGTGCAGTCTGCACGACGGAATAAGCTTCGAACAACTCGGCAAGCGCGCCGTGGTGATCTGCACCACGCCTTTTGAAGTGACGGCGAAGAATATCGCCCGGGTCCTCGGCCTGCCCGACTACCCCTTTGTGAAGGTCCAGCACCCGATCGGCAGCTGCACCCTGCCGGAACTCAAGACACGGGCGGAAGTCGCCTATGAACAGGCCCGGGCGATCTTGTTGGAACCGTAACCCTGCCGAGAGCCTTCGCCTCCCCCCTCATCGGGGGAGGATGAAGGTTTTCAACTCGCGGCGGCCGACAGATTGAACTGCAACTCGGCGAGACGGGCGTAGAGGCCGTCGCGGCGCACGAGGTCGGCGTGGCGGCCGACGTCGACGACGCGGCCCTGGTCGACCACGACGATGCGGTCGGCCTTCTGCACGGTGGCCAGACGATGGGCGATCACCAAGGTGGTGCGCTGGTGCATCAGACGATCCAGCGCCTGCTGGACCGCCAGTTCGCTTTCGGCATCGAGGGCGCTCGTTGCCTCGTCGAGCAGCAGCACCGCCGGATTGCAGAGCAGCGCCCGCGCGATGGCAATGCGCTGCCGCTGGCCGCCGGAAAGGCGCAGGCCGCGGGCGCCGAGATCGGTGGCAAATCCCTGCGGCAAAGCGTCGATGAAGGAGAGCGCCGAGGCCGCCTCGGCGGCTGCCCGCACCTCGGCGTCGCTGGCGTCGGGCCGGCCGTAGCGGATGTTGTCGGCGACCGAGCTGGTGAACAGCACCGGCTCCTGAGGCACGATCGCCAGCGCCCGGCGCAGATCGTGCAGAGCAAGATCGCGCACATCGATGCCATCCAGCCGCACGGCGCCCTGCTCGGGGTCGTAGAAGCGCAGCAACAGGTTGAAGACGGTCGTCTTGCCGGCGCCCGAGGGGCCTACGATCGCCACCGTCTCACCCGGCGCGATACTCAGGTCGAAGCGATCGAGCGCCAGCGCATCCGGGCGTGTGGGGTAACGGAACGAGACCTCGTCGAAAGCGACGGCCCCCTTCACCGGCTGCGGCAGCGGCTTGGGGGTTGCCGGCTCGGCGATCGTCGGCTGCTCGGCCCGCAGTTCGGCCAGCCGTTCGCCGGCGCCCGAGGCACGCTGCAGATCGCCGATGGTCTCGCTGATGGCGCCGCCGGAGCTCGCCACCAGGACGGCATAGAAGACGAAGGCGGAAAGGTCGCCCGCCGTGATGCGACCGGTCAGCACGTCGTGGCCGCCCATCCACAGCAGGAAGCCCACTGCAGCAAAGACGATGAAGATGACCAGGGTGGTCATGATCGCACGCCGCGAGATGCGCCGCGATGCCGCCAGGAAGGCACGCTCCGTCGCCTCGCCGAAGCGGCGGGAGGCGCGCTCCTCCTGCGCGAAGGCCTGTACCGTCCGCACGCCGTCCAGCGTTTCCCCGCCTTCGGAGACCATGTCGCCCATGCGCGCCTGGGCCTCGCGCGACAGTGCCCGTACCTGGCGACCGAACAGGATGATCGGCACGACGGTGAGCGGCACCACGGCAAGCGTCCAGGCCGCGAGCTTGGGGTTGGTCACCACCAGCATGACAATGCCGCCGAGGCACATCAGCGTGTTACGCAACGCCACCGAGGCCGACGAGCCGATCACCTGCTCGATGAGCTGCGCATCGGCGGAGATGCGGCTCATCACGTCGCCCGACCGCTTGATCTCGAACCAGGCGGGCCCCAGCCGCACGACATGGGCGAAGAGATCGCGCCGCAGGTCGCCGACCACGCGCTCGCCCAGCCATGAGACCAGGTAGAAGCGCGCGCCCGAGGCGATCGCCAGCACCACCGCCACGGCCAGCAGGGAGGCCAGCGCATAGTTCAGGATGTCCGGACGCCCTTGGGCAAAGCCGCGGTCGATCAGGGCGCGCAGGCACGCGCCGAAGGCCAGGACCGTCCCGGCGGCCACCAGGAGCGACAGCAGGGCCAGCAGGACCCGGCCGCGATAGGGCTTGAGGTAGGGCCCCAGGATGGCCAGGCCGCCGAACCGCTTCATGGCGCCTGCCAGGAGATCGGCGTGCCGAACTCGGCCGACAGGATCTCCAGCAGGTCCCCGCCGCCGCGGGTATCGAGCCACTTTCCGGCCGCCGCTTCGAAGGCATAGTGCCGCGCCCCGCTGCGGGGCGAGCTCAGCCAGACCTGCCGGGTGGGTGCATGTTTATTCACGATCCAGGTCCCGTCATCGCCCTCGACGGTCAGCACGCCGCCCTGCAATTCGGCGTCCATATGGTCGCCCAGCGCCTCCTCGAGGGTGGCGAGCAGGCTGTCGGCGAGGCTTTCGAAGGCGGAATCGGACATGGTTGGGGCCGGTCTACAGGCCAGGGAGGGCCCGGACAACCGACTTGTGGCCGCGTCCCGGGGGCTGTATATCCCCGGCCCTATCGCGTTGGCCGGTCGGAAATCGGCCCCGGAACGCTGGAGAAGGTTCATGAAAGAGAAGATCCACCCGGACTATCACAAGATCACCGTGGTGATGACCGACGGCTCGTCGTTCGAGACCCGTTCGACTTGGGGCAAGGAAGGCGCGAGCCTCCGCCTCGACATCGACCCCAAGACCCATCCGGCCTGGACGGGTGTGCGCCAGAGCATCGACCGCGGCGGTCGCGTGCAGCGCTTCAAGGATCGCTTCGGCATGGTGGGCGGCGTCGGCGCCGGCATCAAGGCGACCGGTGCGAAGGCAGAAGCAGCCCCGGCTACGGACGCAGCCAAGAAGAAGTAAGTCCCGGTTCCGTCCGGGCCTCTGTTACACTCACGCCGCGATACCTATCGGGAGGCGGCGTCAGTGAAGTCCGTAAGAGTTGTTTGTGCGCACGATTGTCCCGACATGTGCTCTCTCATTGCACATGTCGACAACGGTAAGGTCGTGCGCGTCCAGGGCGACCCTGAGCATCCCTATACGGCCGGCTTCGCCTGCGGCAAGGTCAACCGCGACGCCGATCTGGTGAACTCGCCGGAGCGCATCGCGACCCCGCTGCGCCGGACCGGCCCCAAAGGATCGGGCCAATACGCCTCCATCACCTGGGACGAGGCGTTGGACGAGATCGCCGACCGCTGGAAGGCGATCATCGCCGAGAGCGGCCCTGAGGCCATCCTGGGCTACGCCTACTCCGCCCATCAGGGCCTGATGAATCGCGGGCTGGTCGGCGGCCTGTTCCATGCACTCGGCACCTCGCGCCTGCAGGCCGGTACCGTCTGCGACACCTGCTGCGAGACGGCGTGGGAGATGACGGTCGGCCCGGTGGGTGGTGCCGATCCCGAATCGGTCGTGCATTCCGACCTGGTCGTATCCTGGGGTGCCGACCTCGCCGCAACCAATGTCCATTTCTGGGCGCTGGCCGAGGCGCAGAAGAAGAGCCGCGGCATGCCGATCGTGGTGATCGATCCACGCCGCACCCGCAGCGCCAAGGCGGCCGATCTCTATCTGCCGATTCGCATCGGCACCGACGCGGCTCTGGCACTGGGCGTGATGCATATCCTGGTACGTGACGGCCTCGCCGATCGCGACTACATCGCCAAGCACACGCTGGGCTTCGACACGGTCGAGCACGACGTGCTGCCGAGGTTTACCCCGGCTCGCACCGCCGAGATCACCGGCCTCTCCGTCGCCGACATCGAGACGTTCGCGGCGATGTACGGCAACGCCAAGGCCGCGCTGATCCGGCTGGGCGAAGGCATGACCCGCCTTGCCAACGGCGGCCAGGCCCTGCGCACCGTGGTGCTGCTGCCCGGCGTCAGCGGCCACTATGCCGTCAAGGGCGGCGGCGCGTTGCTGCTGACCGCGGCCTCGTGCGATCTCAACTATGCCGCGGTGCGCAAGCCTTCAGGCCCCGCGACAGCGCGCATGGTGAACCATCTGCGTCTCGGCGAGGAGCTCCTCAACATGAAGGAGCCGCCGATCCGCGCCCTCTATGTCTCGGCCAACAATCCCGCCGTGACTTGCCCGGAAGTGCACAAGGTGCAGAAAGGGTTGAGTCGCGAGGATCTGTTCACGGTCGTGCACGATCCCTTCATGACCGATACGGCGCGCTATGCCGACATCGTGCTGCCGGCGGCGAACTATCTCGAGACCGACGACCTCTACCGCGCCTACGGCGCCTATTGGATGCAATGGGGCCAGAAGGCGGTGGAACCCGCCGGCCAGGCACGCTCGAACTTCGATGTCGCCCAGGCGCTGGCAGCACGCATGGGTGTGAAGGACAGGGTCTTCACCCTCTCCCCACGCGAAGCGGCCGAGGAGTTGTTCAAGGGCGCGACCGGTCCGGCGGCCAAGGCCGACCCGCAGAAGCTGTTCGCCGGTGAGCCCATTCACATCGCCCACGACTGGCAGGGCCAGCCCTTCAAGACGCCCTCGGGCAAGCTCGAATTCTATTCCGAGCAGCTCGCCAAGCAGGGCCTTTCGCCGGTTCCCGACTGGCAGCCCGATCCGATCGAGGTGGAAGATGCCAAGAAGTGGCCACTGCGCCTGCTGACGGCGCCCGGTTACTTCCAGGCCCACACGGCCTTCTCCGGCGTGGGCTTCCTGCGCAAGCGCGAAGGCATGCCCTTCTGCATCCTGCATCCCGAGGACGCCGCCAAGCGCGGCCTCAAGGACGGCGACCAGGTGCGTGTCTTCAACGACCGCGGCGAGATCGGCCTGGTGCTGAAGGTCGCCGACGAGGTGCAGCCCGGCGTGCTGCTGGTCCCCGGCCAGCGGCCGACATCCGAGGCGGTCTCCGGCACCATCAACATGCTCTGCTCCGACCGCTACACCGACATGGGCGAAGGCGCGACCTACCAGAGCACCTGGCTCGATGTTGGGCCCTGGAAGGCCGCAGCGTAGCCATCAGATCGTAAGCCGCACCAACGGCTCGACTCTTTCGCCTCGCTGAGCAGCGCGCAGCGGGGCGGTATCGGTATAGACCCGTTCCTCGACGATCCGGCCGTCGCAAAGCCGGAACCTGTCGACACCACGAGTGTCCAGGCGCACACCCCCGCGAAGCCGTGTCGTCTGCCATTCGACGACCACCACATCGCCGCGCCATGTCCAGTCGAGGAGTTGCCAGACGAGATCCGGCGCGACCTCGTTCACGAAATCGGTGAGCCGCCCGAATTCCTTGCCAGCCACCGGCCGATCATAGAGCGGCGAGTGCAGCATCCCGTCCGGATGCCATAACCTGAGGAAGGCCTCACCGTCGCGCGCAGCCCACGCGGCGGCGAACTTCGTGACGAACTCTTGAACATCCTGTTCGGTCATCGCTTTGCTCCTTCGTTGCGACGCAAAGATAGAAAGCGATGACCGGTGGATCTGGCGGATATCGGACGCTACGTCGCGCTCACACGAAGCGGTGCTGCGTGCGCTCACGCTTGGCGAGCTTGGGGATGGCTTGGCCGAGGATCAGCGCCTTGAAATGCTCGGTCTGCTGGTGATCGGCGAACGCAGCCTCGTCCTTGAAGACTTCGTAGAAAAAGAACTTCGCGGGCTCGGTGAGCGACCGATGGATCTGAAAGGCCCGAACACCGGGTTCCTTCTGCGCCTGCGGCAGGAATTCGCGGGCGATGGCAGCGACGGCATCGGCCTCGCCGTCCTTGGCTTCCCAGAAGGCGGTGACGACGAGACCGTCTTTCAACGTATGAAGGTCGATCATGTGACTGCTCCGTGCTTGGTTGACGGAGCAGATCTACAGTGGACGCTGCGACCGTCGCTTCGGCCATGATCGAAGTCCGACGTCACGCGTTCGCGGTAGATTATCTATGACAATTCCAGATGCCCGAAAGACCGCTCACCTCTAGCGTCCGCTCCGCCAGCACGGACCAGCAGCGGAGGTTTGCGGATGACGTCTCGTCTCGTCGTTACGGGAACGGATACCGGCATTGGCAAGACGGTGTTCTCGGCGGCCTTGGCCAGCGCCCTGGGCGCCGGCTATTGGAAGCCGGTTCAGTCCGGTCTCGACGGCGAGACGGACAGCGAGACCGTCAGTCGGTTGGGCAACTTGCCGCCGCAACGGATCTTTCCCGAAGCCTGGCGTCTCGCGACGCCGGCATCACCGCATCTGTCGGCGGAGATCGACCGGGTAATGATTCAGCCTGAAACCCTCGAACCGCCGCAAACAAACGCGCCCCTGGTGATCGAGGGGGCCGGCGGCGTCCTCGTCCCACTGACCCGCCAACATGTCTTCGCCGATCTCTTCACGCGCTGGCGACTGCCGGTGATCCTGTGTGCGCGGACCACTCTCGGCGCGATCAGTCATGCCCTCCTGTCGCTCGAGGCCCTGCGGAGCCGCGAGATCGCCGTCCTGGGGATGGCTTTCATCGGCGACCCACAGCCCGATACCGAGCGGACCATCGCCGAGATGGGCCGGGTTCGCCGCCTCGGTCGGCTGCCCCGGCTCGATCCGTTGACACCTGAGGCGCTGCACCGATCCTTCCGTAGCCAATTCAACATCGCTGACTTCGTCGGGAGCGATTCATGAAACGCGCCCGGTCGAACTCCCCGGTCTGGCATCCGTTCCACCAGCATCTTCTCGAACCTGCACCGAAGAAGATCATCAGGACGGAAGGTGCCCATCTGGTCGATGAGCGCGGTCATTCGATCTTCGATGCGGTTTCCTCCTGGTGGGTGATCACTCACCGGCATCGCCACCCTGCCATCATGAATGCGATTCGAGAAGCGACGACCCGTTTCGACCAGATCATCTTCGCCGAATATACCCACGAACCGGCCGAGGCTCTTGCTCAGGGGCTGATTGCGTTGGCGCCGCCGGGTCTCGCCTATGTCTTCTTTTCCGACAGCGGATCAACCTCCGTCGAGGTGGCCTTGAAGATGGCGCTGGGCTTCTTTCACAACCAGGAGAGACCGCGCTCCCGGATCGCCGTCCTGCAGCACAGCTACCATGGCGATACGATCGGCACGAT
>MKRV01000114.1 GCA_001897995.1 Alphaproteobacteria bacterium 65-37
GACGTCGATCTCAGCGTCCGCGAGGGCGCCATCGTCGGCGTGATCGGCCGCAGCGGCGCCGGCAAGTCGACGCTGATCCGGCTGATCAATGGCCTCGAACGGCCGAGTGCGGGCCGCGTCGTCGTGAACGGCACCGAGATTACGTCGCTCGACGAGCGTTCGCTGCGCCAGGTCCGCCGCTCGATCGGCATGATCTTCCAGCATTTCAACCTGCTGTCGTCGCGCACTGTCTTCGACAATATCGCGCTGCCGCTCGAAATCGCCGGCGCCACGGGGAGCCAGATCGACAAGGCGGTGACACCCCTGCTCGACCTTGTCGGCCTCGCAGAAAAGCGCGACCGCTACCCCGCCGAGCTGTCCGGCGGACAGAAGCAACGGGTCGGTATCGCCCGCGCTCTCGCCACACGTCCCAAGGTGCTGCTGTCGGACGAGGCGACGTCGGCCCTCGACCCGGAAACGACGGAGCAGATCCTCGAGCTCCTGAAGAAGATCAACACCGAGCTCGGTCTCACCATTCTCTTCATCACGCACGAGATGGCGGTGGTGAAGGCGCTGGCCGACCGAGTCGCCGTCATCGAACAGGGCCGCATCATCGAGGAAGGCTCGACCTACGATGTCTTCGCCGCCCCTCGCCACGAGGTGACCCGGCGTTTCGTCAGCACCGTCACCGGCGGGCTGGTGCCGGATTGGCTGCGCGCCCGCCTCCATACCGAGCCGGCGGCGGGCCGATCGGCGGCGCTCAGGCTTTCGTTCGCCGGCAAGGACAGCCAGGCGGTGGTCTCGCAGATCGCCCGTGAGCTGCAGACCGACGTGAACATCCTGTTCGGCCAGATCGAAGCGATCGCCGGCCAGCCCTTCGGCACCCTCGTCGTCTCGCTCGACGTCGCAGCGGAGCGCCTCGACAGGCTCGTCCGCGAGCTTGCGACGCCGGAGCGGAGTGCCCGGAACCTCACCGTGGAGCGTCTCGGTTATGTCGCCTGAAATCCTCACGATGATTGCCTGGTCGACCCTCGACACCTTGTGGATGGTCGGCCTGGCCGGCCTGCTCGGCACCCTGATCGGACTGCCGCTCGGCGTGTTCCTGGCGACCAGCCGGCAGGGCGAGCTGTTCGCCTCGCCCATGGCCAACCGCATCCTGGGCGTCGTCGTCAACGCCACGCGCTCGACGCCGTTCATCATCCTGGTCGTCGCCATCATTCCCTTCACGCGCCTCGTCGTCGGCACCTCGATCGGCACACGCGCGGCGATCGTGCCGCTCACGATCGCAGCAACGCCGTTCATTGCCCGGATCATCGAGGCGGCGATCCGCGAGGTCGATCACGGCCTGATCGAAACCGCGCGCGCCTTCGGGGCGACCCCGCTGCAGATCGTCCGCAAGGTGCTGCTGCCGGAGGCGCTGCCCGCGATCACCCTCGCGCTCACCCTGACCCTGGTCAGCCTGCTCGGATACTCGGCAATGGTGGGCGCGGTAGGCGGCGGCGGCCTCGGCGATCTCGGCATCCGCTACGGCTATCAGCGCTTCATGCCCGACGTGATGCTGGTCGTGGTCCTGGTGCTGATCGTCCTCGTGCAGGGCGTGCAGACCTTGGGTGACAGCCTGGCCCGCCGGCTCGACAAGCGCGCCAAACGGTCCTGAGCAGATTTTCGTCGAGGAGTGAGCGTTCCATGCGTCCTTTCGGTTTTTCCCTTGCGGCCCTTGCCTTCTCGATTTTGGCGGTCGCGGCGGGGTCGGCTTCGGCGGAGAGCATCCGCGTCGGCGTCACGGCGGGGCCCCATGCGGAAGTCCTCGACGTCGTGCGCAAGGTCGCGGCAGACCGCGGCCTCGACATCAAGGTCGTGGAGTTCACCGACTACGTCGTGCCCAACCAGGCGCTGGCACAGAAGGACCTCGAGGCGAACTCCTTCCAGCACGAGCCGTATCTCAAGAACCAGATCGGCAAGACCAACTGGAAGCTGGTGAAGGTCGCTACCACTATCGCCTCGCCGCAGGGCGTCTATTCGCTGAAATACAAGAAGCTCACCGACCTTCCGACGGGAGCACAGGTGGCGATCGCCAACGATCCGTCGAACGGCGCCCGTGGCCTGCTGATCCTTGCCGAGCACGGCGTCATCAAGCTGAAGGAAGGCAAGTCGGTGACGGCGACTGTCGCCGATATCGCCGACAACCCGAAGAAGCTGCGCTTCATCGAGCTCGATGCCGCACAGTTGCCGCGCTCCCTGCAGGACGTCGACCTCGTGTCGATCAACAACAACTACGCCGTTCAGGCCGGGCTCAATCCGGCGAAGGACGCAATCGCCCGCGAAAGCCTCGAAGGCCCGTGGGTGAACATCATCGCCGTGCGGGAGGAAGACAAGGACAAGCCATGGGTCAGGCAGCTCATCGAGGCCTACCACTCCGAGCCGGTCAAAGCGTTCCTGCAGAAGCGCTTCGACGGCACCTATATCGCGACCTGGTGAAGCCGGCCGATCCCTGTCCCCTTCTTTCGTTCTGGAGAGTCCCATGATTCGCCGTCGTTCGCTCGCGTTTCTCGGCGCCGCCCTGCTGGCCGGCGCCGTCGCGCCCCTCGTTCCGGCGCAGGCCGCCGACAAGATCCTCAAGGTCGGCGTTTCGGCCGGCCCCTATGGCGACATCCTGCGCGAGGCCGCGCGGCTTGCCGCCCAGGACGGCCTGAAGGCGGAGATCATCGAGTTCACCGACTGGAACCAGCCGAACTCCGCGCTCGACGCCAAGGAGATCGACCTCAACAACTTCCAGCACCGGCCTTACCTCGCCAATCAGGTGAAGTCCCGCGGCTACAAGCTGGTGCCGCTCGATCCGTCGATCGTGGTGCCGGGCGGCATCTTCTCACAGAAGGTCAAGAGCCTTGCCGACCTTCCGGCCGGCGCCAAGGTCGGCATCCCCAACGATCCGACCAATGCCACCCGCGCCCTGTTCCTGCTGCAGGAGGCCGGCGTCATCAAGCTGCGGCCGGGCAGCGGCACTGCCGCCTCGACCCTGGACGTCGTCGAGAATCCGAAGAGGATCACCTTCGCCGAACTCGACGCCGCCCAGTTGCCGCGCTCGCTCGGCGACCTCGACGCGTCGTTCGTGTCGAACAACTACGCCCATCTCGCCGGCCTGAAGCTCAAGGACGCGCTGATCGTCGAGACCAAGAACTCGGAATGGACCCTGGTCTTTGCCGCCCGCGAGGATCGCAAGGACGACCCCGAGATCAGGAAATTCATCTCGATCTACCGCTCGGCCCCCGTAAAGGCGTTCATCGAGGAGAAGTTCAAGGGCTCGATCCTGCCGACCTGGTAGGCCTGCCGCGAACGCGCAAACACGCGTTCATCTGTCCTCTCCTGCTTCGCGGCTTGTAACCAAGCCGCTTTAGCGGGAGAGCAACGGGGAGGTGAGGGTGTGGATCCCGGCAAGGGTGTACAGGTTGAGAAGTCTCTGACCCACCTCACCTACCCCATGCTGCGCATGGGGCCCCCTCCTCTCCCCCCACTCCGCGGCTTGTGCCGAACCGCTCCATGGGCGGAGAGGACGTTTGAACGATGTGTGAATGCGGCGGAGGGAATCACCCGGGGCGCGCCGCTGCTCTCAGCGGCGGCTCGACATCAGCCGCGAGCGCTGGCGCTGCCAGTCGCGGTCCTTGATCGCCTGGCGCTTGTCGTGGGCCTGCTTGCCGGTGACGAGGGCGATCTCGATCTTGGCGCGGCCGCGCGGATTGAAATAGACCTGCAGCGGCACGATCGTCCGGCCCTCGCGCTGGATGGCGCCGATCAGCCTGTTGATCTGCTTCCTGTGCAGCAGCAGCTTCCGCGGCCGCCGCGGCTCATGATTGAAGCGGTTGCCCGAGGCGTAGATCGGGATGTTGGCGTTGACCAGCCAGGCTTCGCCGCCCTCCTCGGTCACGTAGGATTCGGCGATCGTGCTGCGGCCGCCGCGCAGCGATTTCACCTCGGTGCCGGTCAAGGCGATGCCGGCCTCGAAGGTCTCCTCGATGAAGTAGTTGTGCCGCGCCTTGCGGTTCTGGGCCACAATGGTGCGGTCCAGTTCCGGTTTCTTGGCCACAGGACGCTCGTGAAAAAGGGGCTCTTGGAGGACGCCGGTCGATCAGGCCGGCCTAGTTGATCAGACCGGCATGGACCATGGCGTCATGCACCTGCTTCTTGGTCGCCTCCGTGCACTCGACCAGCGGCAGGCGCATCCTGGCGCTCGACTGACCAAGCAGCTCGGCGCCGTACTTCACCGGGCCCGGGCTGGTCTCGACGAACAGCGCCTTGTGCAGCGGCATCAGCCGGTCCTGGATCTCGAACACCTTGTCGAGGTCGCGCTTCTTCCAGGCATCGTGCATGTCGCCGCAGAGGCGCGGCGCAATGTTGGCCGTCACCGAGATGCAGCCATCGCCACCCTGGGCCAGGAAACCGACGGCGCTGGCGTCCTCGCCCGAAAGCTGGATGAAGCCCTTCCTGGCCTTGAGCTTGGTCAGGGTCGGCCGCGCCATGTCGTAGCTCGCATCCTTGATGCCGATGATGTTCTTCACCTGGGAGAGGCGCACGACGGTGTCGACCTGCATGTCGCCGCCGGTCCGCGGCGGCACGTTGTAGAGCAGGATCGGAATGTCGACCGCTTCGGCCACGGCCTTGAAGTGCTGGAACAGGCCTTCCTGGGTCGGCTTGTTGTAGTAGGGCACGACCAGCATGGCGGCGTCGGCGCCGGCCTGCTTGGCATGGCGGGTCAGCTCGATCGCCTCTTCGGTCGAGTTCGAGCCGGTACCTGCGATCACCGGCACACCGGTGCCCTTGGCCGTCTGAATGCAGATGTCGATCACCCGCTTGTGCTCTTCCATCGAGAGCGTGGGCGACTCGCCGGTCGTACCGCACGGGACGAGCCCATCCGTGCCCTCGGCAATCTGCCAGGCCACGAACTTCTCGAATCCTTTCTCGTCGACCGACCCGTTCTTGAACGGCGTGATCAGTGCGACGAGCGATCCGGTGAACATGGCTTCCTCCAGAAAATCCATAACAATCCACTTTAGGCTTCGGGGTACGGGCTCGCAAGGTTGGCAACTGTCGATGAAACCGGCCCTGCTGCGGCCTAGTTGCCATTGTGATGCCCCATCTCTCTGCCTACGATTCCCGGGTGAACAACAAGAAAACACCCCTCCTTCTGCTGGCTGTCCTCGCCGCCGCTCCGCCCCTGGCCGGTGCCGCCAACGCCCAGAACCTGCGCGAGAATTTGCGCGATCAAGGCACCGACCAACCTGCCGTCGGTTCGCCAGGCGCTGGCACCCCCAACACCGGAATCCGGCGGGTCCCCGTGGATCATGGCGCCGGCGCGCCTGCGATATCCACAACGCCCGCGGCGCCGACCGCCGCTCCCGTTGCCGCCACTCCTCCGACGGCGCTCGACGCGGGCTCGACAGCCGATCGCCCCGCCGCCTCGCCGCCCGCTCCCGGCAACGACCTGGCTCAGGCGGCCCGCGCCGCCAAGCCGCTGAGCGCCGCCGAGGCCTCGGCATTTGCCGCGGCCCTCAAGGCGATCGACGAAAGCCGCTGGGCGGATGCGCGGGCGGCCGTCGCCAACTTCCGCCACACACTGCTCGACCGCTACATCGCCTGGAGCATCCTGCGGGCCGCCCCCAAGACCGACGCGGACTTCGCCTCGACCTGGCGCTTCCTGCGTGAGAGCCCGGATTGGCCAGAACCCGAGGTACTGCGCCGCCAGGCCGAGGACCGGATCGGGCCGACCACTCCGAACGCCGAAGTCTTTCGCTACTTCACGGCGTTCCCGCCGCTCACCAGCGCGGGACACCTGCGCCGCCTCGACGCCGCACAGGCCGTCAATCCCAACGAGGTGGCCAAGTTCGCGCGCGACACGTGGCAGAACGCGACCCTGCGCTCGTCGGACGAGAACGACTTCCTCAATCGCTACGGCCATCTGCTGACCGGCGCCGATCATGTTGCACGCTTCGACCGCATCATGAGCTCCGGCCGGACCGAGGTGGCGCGCGACCTGCTCTCCAAGCTGCCGCCGGACTATCAGCCGATCGCCAGTGCCCGGCTCGCCATGGCGACGCGTTCCGCCGATGCGGCCAACCTCCTGAAAGCGGTGCCCGCCGCCAAACTCAACGAACCGGCATTGCGCCTGGAGCGCGTGCAGTGGCTGCGCCGCACCGGCAATCTCGACGAGGCCAAGAAAGCGTTCGCCGCTATCGGATCGACTCCTGCCGCCGGCCTGCCCGACGCCTGGTGGAACGAGCGCAACCAGCTCGCCCGCGATCTGCTGGCGGCAGGCAAGCCGGCCGATGCCTATGCCGTTGCCTCGACACACAGCCTGACCAAGGGCGTGGCCTTCGCCGAGGCGGAGTTCCTCGCCGGCTGGACGGCGCTGCGCCAGCTCAAGAAGCCGGCCGATGCGCTGAAGCACTTCCAGAGGCTGCATGACGGTGTCACGACCGACATCTCCAAGAGCCGCGGCGCCTATTGGATGGGCCGCGCGCAGGAGGCGTCGGGCCGCGCCAAGGAGGCCAGCGACTGGTACGGTCGCGCCGCCGCTTACGGTCAGACCTTCTACGGCCAACTTGCCGCCCGCAAGGTGCCGGGCGGTGCGGCCAAGCTGCCGAGCGATCCCGTCGCCAGCGCCGAGGAACGCCAGGTGCTCGACGGCCGCGAGCTCACGACGATGGCGCGCTATCTCGGACAGGCCGGCGATTTCGATCGCGCGCGTCCCTTCCTGCTGCGCCTCGCCCGTCTGGTAACGGCGCCTGGCGAAACGGCCCTGCTGGCTGACCTGGCGCTCGACCTGAAGCGGCCCGACGTGGCGTTGACCATCGCCCGGCGTGCGCCGCTGAACGGCGTGACCTTGTTCGATGCCGCCTTCCCGGTCGTCGATCTCGGCGCCACCGGCTCGGTCGAGCGCGCATTGGCACTCGCGCTGACACGCCAAGAGAGCTCCTTCAACGCCGCGGCCGTGTCCTCCTCCGGCGCACTCGGCCTGATGCAGCTCCTACCCGGCACGGCGCGCGACGTCGCCGGTCGCCTCAATGTGCCGTTCATCCAGGAAAAGCTGACGCGCGATCCGGCCTACAACGTGCAGCTCGGCAGCCAGTACGTCGCCGAGATGCTGCAGCGTTTCGGCGGCTCCTACGAGGTGGCGCTGGCGGCCTACAATGCCGGCCCCAACAGGGTCGCCCGCTGGCTGGAGAGCCTGGGCGATCCGCGCACCGGCAAGGTCGACATGGTCGACTGGATCGAGACGCTGCCCTTCCGCGAAACGCGCGATTACGTACAGCGCATCATGGAAGGCCTCGCGGTCTACCGCGACCGGCTGAACGGCCAGGTCCGCACCGTGCCGCCGGCGCTGGGACGGTCCTGACGCCGCTCAGCTTGCCTCCCAGGCCTGAACGAAGTGGCCGGGCGACACTTCCCGATAGTGGCGCGCGGGCGGCACGTAGTCCGGTGACCGCACGGGGCTGCGGATCTCCTCGTCGACGACGCTTCGTCGTTCGCGACGGCGCGCCGGATCGGGAATCGGCACCACCGCCATGAGCTTCTTCGTGTAGGGATGCTGCGGGTTGCCGAAGACCGACCGGCGAGGCCCGATCTCGACGATCTCCCCGAGATACATCACCGCCACCCGGTGACTGATGCGCTCGACCACCGCGATGTCGTGCGAGATGAAGAGATAGGACAGTCCGAGCCCCGCCTGGAGATCGAGCATCAGGTTGATCACCTGGGCCTTGATCGAGACGTCGAGCGCGGAAACCGATTCGTCGGCGATGATCAGCTTGGGCTGCAGCGCGAGGGCACGCGCGATGCAGACGCGCTGGCGCTGGCCGCCGGAGAATTCGTGCGGAAAGCGCGACGCCATGTCGGGAGCGAGACCGACCTGGACCAGAAGCTCCGCCACCCGCTCCTGGGCCGTCGTCCGGTCGGCAAGGCCATGGCCGATCAGCGGTTCGGCGATCGCCGCGCCGACCGACTGGCGGGGATTGAGGCTCGCAAAGGGATCCTGAAAGATGATCTGCAGGTGCCGGCGCATGTCGCGCAGCCGGCGGCTGTCGAGACCGAGCACGTCCTGGCCATCGACGACGATCGATCCGCTTCTCGGCTCGACCAGGCGAACGATCGACCGTCCGATGGTCGACTTGCCGCAGCCGGACTCGCCCACCAGCGCCAACGTCTCGCCGGCCTGAATGCTGAACGAAACGTTCTCGACGGCATGAACGCGCCCCGACAGGCCGCCGAACAATCCCGACCGGATGTCGAACCGGGTCGTCAGGTTCGACACCTCGAGAAGCGGTCGCGTCGTCGCCGAAACCGTGTCCGGCGTTTCCGCAGGTACATCGGCAACGCCAGTAGTCTTGTCCACGGTCGGGAAGCGTCGCGGGCGGCTATGTCCGCTCATCGAACCGAGCTGCGGGACTGCTGCCAGGAGCGCCCGTGTGTAGGGATGTTCAGGCGCCGCGAAGAGGCGGCCTGTCGCGCCGGCTTCGACTTTTTCGCCGTCGTACAGCACGACCGTCCGGTCGGCGATCTCGGCCACCACGCCCATATCGTGCGTGATGAAGAGGACGGACATGCCTTCCTCTTCCTGGAGCTCCCTGATCAGCTGCAGGATCTGCGCCTGGATGGTGACGTCGAGCGCAGTGGTGGGCTCGTCGGCGATGAGGAGCTTCGGACGGCAGGCAAGTGCCATGGCGATCATGGCACGCTGGCGCATGCCGCCCGAGAAGCGATGCGGATACTCGTCGAACCGCGAGCGGGCCGCCGGGATGCGGACCCTTTCGAGCAGCCGGATGGTCTCCGCCTTTGCTTCCGTTGCCGACATGTTGCGATGGCAGCGCAGGGCTTCGGCAATCTGGAAACCGACGGTCAGGACCGGGTTGAGGCTGGTCATCGGCTCCTGGAAGATCATCGAGATCTCATTGCCGCGCACCTGCTGCATCTCGGCGTCCGGCAACGTCAGAAGCTCCCGTCCCTCCAGCTTGATGCTGCCCTGGACCCAGCCGTTGGCCGTGGGCACCAGGCGCATGATCGACAGCGCAGTGACGCTCTTGCCCGAGCCGGACTCGCCCACCACGGCCACGGTCTCGCGCGGTCCGACCTCAAAGGCAACGTCACGCACCACCGGTCGCCAGAGGCCCTGCCGCCGGAAGGACACGGAGAGATCGGCGACGGAGAGCAGCGGCCGCGACGCCGATACATCCGATGCCGCGCGAGCGCCGACCGCAACCCGGTCGGCGACGTACTCGATGGAATCCATGGTCGGTGCTTCTCGATGGGGCCAGTCAACAGGGCCAGTCAGCGCAGCGCTTCGTCGGGCCGGCCCCGATCGAAGACTCTGAAAGAGAGGGTGCGGTCGCGCGCGAGCTGGTCGATCAGGCCGATCTCCCAGTCGAGATACTGCCGGAAGGCCGCGAAACGATCCTCGCTGCGATAGGGTGAAACCCAGTAATCCTCGGGAGCGTCGTGAAGGCGGGTGGCGCCGGTCTCGATCGGCAAGCCGGCCGCGCGCCAGCCCGCCGTGCCGCCGGCCAGCACACGCACCGGGCGTGTCGTTGCCGCGCCGACATCTGCGGCGGCGAACAGCGCCTGCGCCGGTTCGTCGGCTGTGACCACGATCGGGCCTTCGGGCGGCCCTTCGGACAACAGGCGCGACAGGCTGGCGGCGAGCCGCGCCCGAATCGCAAAGTGCGCCCCTGGTATGTGTCCCGCGACATAAGTCCGGCTGTCGGAGAGGTCGAGCAGCACGGCCTCGTCGCCGTCGAGAAGGCCTTTCAGCTCGTCGGCCGAGATCACCTGCTGAGGCGGCGGCAGACCGACGACGACGGGCTTTTCCGGGCCGGTTTCGATATCGCCGCTGCCGGAGTCGAGGGCATGGACATGAACATCCGTCCAGCCGAGCTGGATCAGCCAGGCGGCGGTGATCGCCGCGCGTGCGCCGACCTCGTCGTCGATCAGGACGACACGGGCATGACGGGTGGCGATCCACTGGTCGGTTCCCTGGACGAGCTGGCCACCCTCGGCCCAGAGCGATCCGGGCAGATGCCCTGCCTCGTACTCCTCGCGCGTCCGGACATCGAGACGATAGAGCGTCCGGCTTTGCTCCTCGCGCTCGAATGCAGTCAGGTCCGCACGGTCGAGGGTGCGGATGCCGAAGCGATGCCGCAGCCGCTCCGCGGAGGCGCGCGCCTTGGCAAGCCCCGCCGGCGTCGGTTGGGGGGCCGGATTGCTCGTGCCGCCCTGGAGCGGAAAGCCTTCGAACAGCCAGGCCATCGTGCCGTTCTCGAGCGACACCACCTTGTTGGGGATGCCGGCATCGAGCAGTGCCTGGGCACCGATGATCGACCGTGTCCGTCCCGCGCAATTGACCACCACCAGGGTCTCTGGAGAGCGGATGAGATCAGGCGCGCGGTAGGGCAGTTCGGCATTGGGGCAGGCATAGGCACCCGGAATACTGAACTCCTCGAACTCGGCCACGGTCCGGCCGTCGAGCACGACAAGGTCTTCGCCGGCATCGATCCTGGCCTTGAGATCCCGGGCGCTGATCCGTGGCGTCCCGTAGGCATGCTCCACGAACTCGCCGAACGCCTTGGAGAGCACATGGATGCCGGTATATGTCTCCAGGCCCGCACCACGCCAGGCCTCCACGCCTCCCTTCAGTGCGGAGACGTCGGAGTAGCCGAAGGTGCGCAACCGCGCAGCCGCCCGCTCGGCAAGCCCCTCCCCGCCACCGTCATAGACCACCACCTTTGTGCTTCGCCGTGGGACCAGCGAGGCGATCCTGGTTTCAAGCCGGCTGAGCGGTAGCGGTGCAGAAAGAAGGATATGACCCGCTTCGACGTGGACGCCGAGCTCGCGAACGTCGAGCACGGCCAGCTCGGCAGGCTGCTGCAGCAAGCTGGCGAGATCGGTGACCTCGATCCAGACGGTCCCGGCCGGGGCACCAGGCTCGCGGTCGATCTCTGTCGGAACATTCGCCATGCGTTCACTCCTTTGCGGGGATGGAGAAAGGACGGGATGCCGTGCCAGGTCAGATCAGCGAGCGCGGGCCGGGCTCGACGCCGTTCAGGTAGTAATTGCCGAGGTGATAGAGCTTCCAGCGCAGCGGATCGTGCAGCGTATGGGTTCGTGCATTGCGCCAGTGCCGGTCGAGATCGTAGGTCTCCAGCGTCGCGCGGGCGCCGGTGAGCGGAAAGAGCTGGTCCGCAACCGCGAGTGCCGCTTGCGCGCAGGCGATCCGCGCATCGGCGGTCGCGAGCCCCGCCCCGATCGCCGCCTCCGCGTCGTCCTGCGTCCGTGCGCGATCGATCTCCTGCGCGGCATGGCGGAGAAGCCGCTGGGCGCTGCGCACGGCGAAGCCCAGCTCGCCGAACTTCTGGATGATGAACGGCTCTTGGGCGTGCTCCTCGTGCGGATTGTCGATCCAGGGCCGGTTGTTGTTCAGGATGTAGTGCTTGGCGTCCGACAAAGCCTCCTCGGCGATGCCGAGGTCGATCGCCGAATGAATCAGGGCCGCCAGAAGACGCGTCGGCCGCGAGCTGTCGCCGGCCTTGTAATAGGGAAAGACGTGAGCGTCGGGAATGAAGACCTTCTCGAAGATCGTGGTTCCGCTCGCCGTCGTGCGCTGGCCCATGCCGGTCCAGTCGTCGAGAACGGTCACGCCGTCGGCGGCCGCATCGACGAAGAGCATCAGCTGTCGCTGTTGATCGTCGTAGCCGATGAAGGGAATCCAGTCGGCGAAGATCGCCCCCGTCGAGTAGAACTTCCTGCCCGTAACGGTCCAGCCGCCGTCTACTTTCCGCAGGTCGTGCTCGTAGACGCCTGCCCGCTTCCGCGTGTTCTCCGAATGGGCATTGCCGATGCTGTCGCCGGCAAGGACACGGCCATAGAAGAACTGCGCCTGCTCGGGCGAGCCGAAGGAGAAGACCGGCAGGAAGCAGAAATGGTTCTGCGGGATCTGCCCGATGCTCGGATCGGCGGCAGAAAGCAGGCGTGTGACCTCGGCGACCGTGACCGCAGACGCTTCGAGACCGCCGAAGGCCTTCGGCACGGTGATGGCGAACAGGCCGGCCTGCTTCAGCGCCACCACCTCGTCGAAGGGAAGCAATCGCCCGCGATCACGTGCGATCGCGCCGGCTCGAAACCCGGCCGACAGCCGTGTCACTTCGGCGATCGCCTCGGCCTCGGATCGGAGCCGCGCTGCCGGCGCGCCGCGGCGTCTCTCCTGTCGGGTTGCAGGACGGTCGGTGAGGATGTCGGTCTCGGTCATTGTATACGGTCCGATATCGGGACATGGGCGCCGGCAGAGCGACTGCTCAGTCCGCTGCCCGCGGGTTGAGGAAGAAATTAAGGCCGCTGCCGAGTGCGGTGATGGCCAGCACGGTGAGGACGATGGCGACGCCCGGGATGGCGGCGATGTACCAGGCGGTTCGTAGGACCTGCCGGCCGGCACCGATCATGCTGCCCCACGACATGACGTTCGGATCGCCGAGGCCCAGGAACGACAGCGCCGCCTCGGTGAGAATGGCCGAGCCGGCCAGGATCGTGCCGGTGACGATGGCCGGCGAGACGGCATTGAGCAGCACATGCTTGACGACGATGCGGACGGGTGAAAGTCCGAGAGCGAAGGCTGCCCGGACAAACTCGCTTTCCCGAATGCGCAAGGTCTCGGCGCGAATCAGCCGCGCCGTCTGCGTCCAGCTGGTGAAGCCGATGGCAACAACGATGCTGAAGATGGAGGGCTGCAGGATCGCCACGATGGTGACCACGAAGACCAGTGGCGGCATGGTCTGGAAGAGCTCGGTCAACCGCATCAGCAGATGGTCGATCCATCCACCGAAATAGCCGGACACCACACCGACGGCGATGCCCACTGCCGTCGAGATGGTCGCTGCGGTCAGCCCGACCAGCAACGAGATGCGCGCGCCGTAGACGATGCCGGTGAGAATATCCCGGCCGAACATGTCCGTGCCCAGGGGGAACCTCGGATCCACCCCCGGCCACAGGAAGGGCTTGCCCACCATGGCGAAGGCGTCGGTCTTGAAGAGCAGCGGCGCGCAGATCGCCAGCACGATCGCGACCGACAGTCCGATGCCGGCCACGACGGCACCGCGGTCCCTGGTGAAGCGGCCGAGGCCGGTTGTCTCGAAGGAGCTCATTGCAGTTCGATCCGCGGGTCGAGCAGCGCATAGACGAAGTCGGTGACCAGGTTGGCGACGATCACCAGCAGCGAGGTGCAGAACAGGATACCCAGGAGCAGATTCAGGTCGCGCTGCATCACCGCGTCGAAGGCGAGCCGCCCCATGCCCGGCCAGGCGAACACCGTCTCGATGACGACCGAGCCGCTGATCAGGGCGCCGATCTGCATGCCGGACACGGTGACCACGGGCAGCAAGGCGTTGCGCAACACGTGGACGATCGAGACGTAGCGCGGACCGAGCCCCTTGGCCTGGGCGGTCCGCACGTAGTCCATCTTCTGGACGTCGAGAATGGCCGTGGTGGTCAGGCGCGCATAGATGGTGACGTAGAAGATCGCGAGACTGGCCACAGGCATGACCATGTGCTTGGCGACGTCCACGACCAGTTCCCAGCCTTCGTAGTCGGCATCCCGATCGTAGAAGCCGCCCGTCGGCAGCCAGCGCAGCTCGATCGAGAACAGCACGATCAGCATCAGCCCGATCCAGAACAGCGGCGTGGCAAAGCCGATGCTGGTCACGGTCGAGACCAGGCCGGCAACCCAGCGGCGCGGCGTGACGGCTGCAAGCCAGCCGAGCGCGACGCCCAGCATCACCGCGAGCACGAGGCTCGCCCCCACCAGCAATGCAGTTGCCGGCAGACGCGACACGATGAGCGACGTGACGTCGGCGCTGTTGCGGAAGGAGTAGCCGAGATCGAACGACAGGATCTTCCCGTAGTAATTCAGGAGCTGGGTGAAGACCGGCTGGTCGGACCCGAACTGCTGACGCAGCGCCGCCATGAATTCGGGCGTCGCGGCGCCCGCTTCGCCAGCCATCACGTCGGCCAGATCGCCGGGTGCCAGCCTCAGCAGGAAGAAGTTCGCCAGGATGATCAGGAACGCCACGGGGACGACCTGCAAAAGCCGGCCGACCAGGTAGCGCAGGCGCGGAAGCATCGCAATCGCTCCGTCACCGTACCAGCCAGACGTCGCGCAACGCCTTCGAATGGCCGTCGCGCACGGTGCTCAGGCCCCGCACACGGCTCGACACGATGCTGAAGTGCTGCAGCTCGAGCAGATTGATCGAGGGCAGGTCGTCCTGGGCGATCTTCTGCAGCTCGACGAGGAGCGCGCGACGCTTGGCCGGATCGTTCTCCGTGAAGCTCGTCTCGATGAGGCGGTCGGCCTCGGGATTGGAGTAACCCGGCCCGTTCGACCACGCCACGCCCTTGAGGATGGCCTTGCTCCAGTACCGCCGCAGCACGCCGATCTGCGGATCGGCGCTGGAATTGTAATAGGTGCTGTAGGTGTCGAAATTGCGCTCTCCGTAGATCTGCCGCAGGAACGGCGCGAGGTCGAGGTTGACGAGCTGCAGATCGATTCCGACCTGCTTCAGCGACTCGCGGAGGAACTCACCGGCCCGCTTGAACAGGTCACCGTAAGGCATGGTGTAATGGTTGACCCGCAGCCGGACTCCTTCGGCGTCCCGTGGCAGCCCGGCTTCGTCCAGCAGCGCTTCGGCCTTCTTGAGATCGAACGGGTACTGCGTGACATCGGCTGTGTAGAGCTCGGCATGGGCGCTGGGAATGGGGCCGGTCGCCGGCTTGGCGAGGCCGAACCAGACGCGGTCAGCCAGGGCCTGCCGGTCGATGGCATGGGCGAAAGCCGCGCGGACGTGCTTGTCGCGGAACTGCGGCCTGTCGAGATTGAACTCGAAGAAGAAGGCCGGCACGAAGGTCCCGTAGCCGCGCGTCTCGACGACGAGGTTGGACAGCTTGCGCAGCCGATCCACATCGGAAGGCGGCACCGCGCTGAAGGGCGCGTAATGGACCTCGCCTGTCTCGAGCGCTGCCGCTCGTGCGCCCGGATCGGGTATGGTTCGGAAGCGAATGCGATCGAGATAGGGCCTGTCCTTGCGCCAGTAGGTCGGGTTGCGTTCGACCAGGACATAGTCGCCGCGCACCCATTCCTTGAACACGAACGGTCCGGTGCCGACCAGCTTGCTGTTCCACGGATTGGCGAGCGGCGGCGTCCCTTCGTAGAGGTGACGCGGCAGGATCGGCGCCTCCGCGCTCGACAGCACTGCCCAGATCGCAGGTGACGGCTCAGAAAGCCTGAAGATGGCCGTGTGGGAATCGGGCGTGTCGACCGCTTCGACGGCCCGATAGGCCGTGCCGGCCCGCGGATTCACCTTCTTGATGACTTCCAGCACCGTGTACTGCACGTCCGCGGCCGTGAACGGCTTGCCGTCGTGCCACGACACACCGCGGCGCAGATGGAAGGTGATGGTCTTGCCGTCGGGGCTCTGCTCCCAGCTTTCGGCGAGAGCGGGAACGGGCTTGAAGCTCTCGTCGTACTCGACCAGCCCCTCGACGACCTGGGCCGCGAGGATGCCGGCCGTGTTGGAATTGAACAGGAAGCTCGACGGTTCGGGCTCCAGATTGACGACGAGCGTTCCGCCGCGGCGCGGCGTTTCGTCGGCGGCACGCAAGGAGCCGGTTCTCGCCAGGAGGGCGGCAAGCGAGACGCCTGAAAAGGTTCTGCGGTTCATGGTCATCGATCGGTTCCGTGCTGACGAGAGATTTTCAGTAGGTGAAGCTGTTCGGGGGCGCGCGGTCGTTCAGGAGATGGTCGCCGACGACGCGGAACTTGTAGGCCAGCGGATCGTGGGTGGTGTGCGTGCGCGCGTTGCGCCAATAGCGATCGAGATTGTGCGTCCGGGCCGTGTTCGAAGCGCCACCGACCTCGAAGAGCCGCTCGGACGTCCGCAACGCCGCCTGGGTCGAGACGATCTTGGCCTTGGCCACTGCGAGCGACGCCTCGACGAGCAGCGGCTCGACGTCCGGCGCGGGATCGGCGCCGGCGGCGTAGAGCGCCGCGGCCGCCTGATCGAGGAGGTCGGCCGCCTGCAGGACACTCGCCTCGGCGGCGAAGGCGCGCGAGGCGATGTCGCCGACCACGTCCTGCACCGTCGTGTCGTCGCGCACCAGATCGACGCCGCTGTCGCGGGCGGCGCGCGCCCTGCTGCGGCCGAGGCCCACGGCCTCGTCGAGCGCCGCAGCGGCGATGCCGGCGTCGATGGCGCAATGGATGATCTGCGAACCGGCACCGGTA
>MKRV01000115.1 GCA_001897995.1 Alphaproteobacteria bacterium 65-37
GCGCGGCTCGCAGCTCCCGCTGCAGGTCCAGGTAGCCGGCGCTTTCGTACAGCGTTGGAGGCACTGGAAGAGCAAGAGACGTCACCGAGTCGTGCCTGCCCATCCGGTAGGTCGTGCCGACCTTCGACGCGATGACATTCGGATGGTCCGGCGCGACCAGCGGCAGGTGGGCGAGCCGGTAACTCGTATCGAGCATGAGCCCCAGCCCCGGCTCGAAGGCGGTCCGTTGAGCGACGTAGCCGAGCTCATCGTCGGAACAGAAACGGTTCGTCATCAGCTCGGCGTGCCTCAACCCTTCCGCGACTCGGGCCCAAAGCCTGGCACCCACTTCTCGTGCTTCGGCAGGTCGTCGACGATATCCCACCATGGCGCCTTGGACGAAGTGTAGACATGCAGGCGTGGACGCACGCCGGGATCGTCGTCGAGCAGGCCGGCCGGCACGCTGACGGTCTCGAGATAGGGTGCCTGGCTCGGCACCATGGAACTGCAGACACGGCAGAAGGCACGGATGCTGCCGGGCGTGGACTCGTAGTGATTGATGAGATACTGGCCGCTGGTCCAGCGGAACTTGTCCTTCTCGACATGCGCGTAGGTGGCAAAGCTCGCCCCCGTGAGCTTGCGGCAGATGGTACAGTGGCAATGGGTGAGCGACCGCACGGCATCCATTTCGAAGTGGATGCCGCCGCAAGCGCAGCTTCCTCGGATCATCGCACGGCCTCCTTCCGACAACTCGGAGCCATGGGGCCACCCGAGCTTCCGACCGCAGATGACGGAGGTCAATGCCGACGGAGGAGCATTGTCCCAGGGACAACTGCTCCTCGGCCGCAGATTGCCGAAGGAGGACTACTCCGCCGGCTTCAGCGACGCCGACGAGGCCTTGTGGACGTCCTGCTCGCTGGGCAGCAGGCAGAGCGCCAGGAAGGACGAGAAGGCGACGGCGGCCAGCAGCATCAGGAGGATCGGAAAGCCGGCATCCTTGACCGCCGGGCCAATCAGGGCGACCACGACCGAGCTGATGCCGAAGCCGATGGCCAGCCGCACGCCGGTGACGCGGCTGCGCATGCGGTCGTCGATGTAGCGCACGATCATGGCGTCGGTGAACGGGATGGCACCGAACACCAGCAGCATGAAGCAGATCGCCGTCGCGAACAGCGCCCAGTCGGTCACCTGCGAGGCAATCAGAAACAGCGGCACCTGCAGCAGCACGATCGGCAGATAGATGTTCTTCAGCGGATAGCGGTCGATCAGCTTGCCGACCACGAGCTGGGCGAGCGAGGCCAGCGAGAAGATCACGAACAGCATCATCGCGAGTTCCGCCGGATCCTGCACCGCGCCCTTCACGCGCTCGCGCAGAAGCTCGCCGTTCCCGTTGGTGGTGAAGTTGAAGATGATGCTGCCGGTCACGGCGGTGAAGGTCATGATGGCGAAGACGCGCGCCATGATCGAGGGCGGCAGGTCGAGCATCTTGGCTTTGCGCTTGGCCGGTGCCTCCTCTTCGCGCGGCACCAGCACGACGAAGGCCACGGCGCACACGAGGCAGATCACGCCCGGGATCACAAAGGCCATCTGCCAGCCGAAGCGCTGGGCGATATAGACCGAAACGCCGGCAGCGATGGCGATGCCCATGTTGCCGGCAAGCCCGTTCACGCCGATGGTGAAGCCGGGGTTCTTGGCCTTCTGCACCAGCATCGGGATGCCGACGGGATGATAGATCGACGCGAAGGCGCCCATCAGGGTCAGCGCGGCACCGATCTGCCACTTGTTGCTGCAGAGCGCGATGACCAGCGCGGAGATGCCCATGCCGGCAAAGAAGATCACCATCATGATCCAGCGGCCCCACAGGTCGCCCAGCCGGCCGCTGACCAGCGAGCCTGCGCCGAACATGAAGAGCGCGCCGTAGTTGAACGGCGTCAGTTCGGTCCACGACACGCCCCACACGCCAGCGATGACGCCCCAGCTGTAGGCGAAGACCACGAGGATCCAGTGATCCATGGCGTGGCCGATATTGAGCAGGATGGATGTGGGGCTACCGTGACTCATTCTTACGCTTCCTCCGGACGTTGGAGAGTAGGCATGGCCGCCCTGGCTGTCTTGCGCTAGAATGCCAACTGATGTCGCGAAACGGCCAAACCGCCCGCAAGCAGGCGCCCCGCTCCACCAACCCTGAGGACTATCAGAGGGTCCCACGGGCGGTCGCAGCGATGCCCAAAGACTTCGCGGCAGGCCATCTGATCGCCTCGCACCATCACACCCGCGCCCAGCTGATCTATGCGACGGCCGGCACGATGCGCGTCTCGACCGACACCGCGGTCTGGGTGGTGCCGCCGCAACGCGCTCTGTGGATGCCGGCAGGAGTGCGCCATTCCATCGCCATGTCGGGCGATGTCACCATGCGAACGCTCTACCTCCGCGACGATGCGGCGGCCGGCATGCCCGGCGCCTGCCGTGTACTGCCGGTCTCGCCGCTGCTGCGCGAGCTGATCGTGCGCGCAACCGAACTGCCGGTGCACTACGACGAACGTGGTGCGGCGGGCCATGTCGTGGCCCTTATCCTGGACGAGCTGCATCACGAACGGTCGCTGCCGCTCCATCTGCCGATGCCGCGGGACAAAAGGCTGCGGGGCCTGTGCCTGGCCTTGCTCGAGCAGCCGGGCGACCCGCGTACCCTCGACGAGTGGGCACCATCGACCAATGCCAGCCCCCGAACCCTGGCTCGCCTGTTCGTCGCCGAGACCGGTCTCACCTTCGGCGCCTGGCGCCAGCAGGCCCGCGTGCTCGAGGCAATGGGTCGGCTGGGCGGTGGCCAGGCGGTGACCGACGTGGCGCTGGACCTCGGCTACGACAGTGTCAGCGCCTTCAGTGCCATGTTCCGACGGGCGGCTGGCGTATCGCCCAGTGCCTACCGGCCGTCGCGCTGACGCCGATCCTCCCCAGACGCCTCTTTTCAGCCGCCTGTCGGCCCCACGACCTCCCCTCCCTTGTCAGCCCATCGTCAGCTTCGTGTCGGATGCTCATCCGTGTCGCGTGGGGTTCGGGGGTATGGACAGCGGCGCAGCCGGTTGCCAGCGAGCTCGTCGAATGGACGAGCACGAATAGGCCTTATGCGTTGCCAGTCGTCGTCCGGTGGGAAACCCTGCGCGACATTGCAATTCAACAGAAACGCGGCGGTCGAGACACCGCACGACTTCGGTTTGTTCTGCCCGGCTGCTTTCAGCCGAGCCGGTTACACCTACGCCTAACCTTTGAAAAACCTGCCGGGTCCCCGGAGCGTCGGTCTCGTGCCGCCGTTTCCAGTCCACGAAACGTGTGCTGAGGGGAAACCCTGCCCGGCATGAGGAGATTTCGCATGCCGTTGCAAACGGTTAGCGCATAGGACCCTTGACGCTGAACGGTAATATTCCCCCAATGTCGCCCCCTTTTAGGGTAATCTAAATTGTCGTTTACCTGAGAGTCGTTGCTCCGCCGCCGCTTGGAGTTTCTGTTGAAGCCGACCGATATCGCAAATCCCGACTACTTTCATAAAGTAGTCGACTGCCAGTGGGCCTGCCCCGCGCATACGCCCGTCCCCGAGTACATCAGGTTGATCGCGCACGGACGGTACTCCGACGCGTACATGATCAACTGGAAGTCCAACGTCTTTCCGGGAATTCTCGGCCGCACCTGCGACCGGCCCTGCGAGCCGGCCTGCCGGCGCAGCCGCGTCGAGGACGAGAACCTCGTCAAGGGCAAGAAAGAGCCGGTTGCGATCTGCCGCCTGAAGCGCGTCGCCGCCGACTACAAGGACGACGATGTCGGCACCCGCATGCCCAAGGCACCGGCCAAGAACGGCAAGAAGGTTGCCTGCGTGGGGGGCGGTCCGGCCTCCCTCACCGTGGCGCGCGACCTCGCCGTGCTGGGCTACGAGATCGAGATCTTCGATCAGGATCCCAAGCTCGGCGGCTTTATCCGCACTCAGATCCCGCATTTCCGACTGCCGGAATCGGTGATCGACGAGGAAGTCGGCTACATCACCGGCATCGGCAACATCGAGTTCCGCCATCAGAAGGTGGACTCGATGAAGCAGATCCTGGGCCAAGGCTACGACGCGGTCTTCGTCGGGTCCGGCGCTCCGCGTGGCCGCGACCTCGACGTGCCGGGCCGCCAGGAAGCCGCCACCAACATCCATATCGGCCTAGACTGGCTGTCGTCGGTCTCGTTCGGCCACACCACCTCGATCGGCAAGCGCGTGATCGTGCTGGGCGGCGGCAACACAGCGATGGACTGCTGCCGCACCGCGCGCCGCCTCGGCGGCCAGGACGTCAAGGTGATCGTCCGCTCCGGCTTCGAGGAGATGAAGGCCTCGCCGTGGGAAAAGGAAGACGCGATGGGCGAGGACATCCCCATCCTGAACTTCCTCGTCCCGAAGGAAGTGACGCATGACGGTGGCCGGATCACCGGCGTGCTGTTCGAGAAGGTCAAGGCGGAATACGACGCCAAGGGCCGCCGCTCGCTGGTGCCGTCGGGTGAACCCGACCAGCACTTCGAATGCGACGACGTGCTGGTGGCGATCGGCCAGGAGAACGCCTTTCCCTGGATCGAGAAGGACGCCGGCATCGAGTTCGACAAGTGGGGACTGCCGCAGCTCGGCGAGACGACGCTGCAGAGCACCAACAAGAAGGTGTTTTTCGGCGGCGACGCCGCTTTCGGCCCCAAGAACATCATCTGGGCGGCCGCGCACGGCCACGATGCGGCGATCTCGATCCACAAGTTCCTGGGCGGCGAGAATGTCGAGGAGCGCCCGGCTCCCGGCGTGAACATCGTCAGCCAGAAGATGGGCATCCACGAGTGGAGCTACGACAACGCCCCCACCGTCGACCATCGTTTCAAGGTGCCGCACCGCCCCAAGCAGGAGGCGTTGAAGGACATCATGGCCGAGGTCGAGCTCGGCTTCGATCCGCAACTCGCCTTCAAGGAAGCGCAGCGCTGCCTGAACTGCGACGTGCAGACCGTGTTTACCGGTAACCTCTGCATCGAGTGCGATGCCTGCGTCGACATCTGCCCGATGGACTGCATCACCTTCGCCGAGAACGGCGAGGAGAAGGAGCTGCGCGGGCGGCTGAGCGCACCGGCGATCAACCCGACGCAGGATCTCTATATCGGCAACGACCTCAAGACCGGCCGCGTCATGGTCAAGGACGAGGACGTCTGCCTGCATTGCGGGTTGTGCGCCGAGCGCTGCCCGACCGGCGCATGGGATATGCGCAAGTACTACATGGAAATGACTTACGCGGGGCAAGCATGCCGCAAGCAATAACTGCCGTTAACGACTTCGTCGTCAAGTTCGCGAACGTCAACGGCTCCGGATCGGCAAGCGCCAACGAGCTTTTCGCCCGCTCGATCCTGCGCATGGGCGTGCCCGTCAGCCCGCGCAACATCTTCCCCTCGAACATCCAGGGCCTGCCGACCTGGTACGAGGTACGCGTCACGGAGAAGGGCTATCTCGGCCGCCGCGGCGGCGTCGACATGATGGTCGCGATGAACCCGCAGACCTGGGCTGAGGACGTGAAGGAGATCACGCCGGGCGGCTATCTCTTCTACGACAGCACCAAGCCCATGCCGTCGTCGATGTTCCGCGAGGACATCAACGTCATCGGCGTGCCACTCACGGCCATCACCAACGCCACCTACTCCGACGCCCGTCAGCGCCAGCTCTTCAAGAACATCATCTATGTCGGTGCGCTCTCCGTGCTGCTCGACATCGACGAGAAGGAGATCCAGCGGCTGTTCGGCGAGCAGTTCAAGGGCAAGGAAAAGCTCATCGACTCGAACGTCAAGGCAATGAACCTTGGCCGGGACTGGGTGAAGCAGCATGTCGATCCCGACCTGGTGAAGCTCAAGGTCCGCAAGGCCGACAATGTCGGCGACCGCATCTTCGTCGAGGGCAACAGTGCAGCCGCCCTGGGCGCCGTCTATGGCGGCGCCACGGTCTGCGCCTGGTACCCGATCACGCCGTCCTCCTCGCTCGCCGAGGCGTTCATGGCGCACTGCAAGAAGCTGCGCCACGACAAGGACGGCAAGGCCAAATACGCGATCGTCCAGGCCGAGGATGAGCTCGCCTCGATCGGCATGGTGATCGGCGCTGGCTGGAACGGCTCGCGTGCCTTCACCGCGACCTCCGGCCCCGGCATCTCGCTGATGACCGAGTTCATCGGTCTCGCCTACTTCGCCGAGGTGCCGGCGGTGATCGTCAACGTGCAGCGCGGCGGCCCCTCGACCGGCATGCCGACGCGCACGCAGCAGTCGGACCTGCTGTCCTGCGCCTACGCTTCCAACGGCGATACCAAGCACGTGCTGCTGTTCCCCGAGGACCCGCGTGAGTGCTTCGAGTTCACCGCCGACGCGCTCGACCTCGCCGACCGCCTGCAGACGCCGGTGTTCGTCATGACCGACCTCGACATCGGCATGAACCACCGCCTGTGCAAGCCGCTGGCCTGGGACGAGAAGCGCGTGCTCGACCGTGGCAAGGTCATGACCGCCGCCGACCTCGACGCCGGCAAGACTTTCGGCCGCTACCTCGACGTCGACGGTGACGGCATCCCCTTCCGCACCTATCCCGGCACACACCCGACCAAGGGTTCCTACTTCACGCGCGGCACGACCAAGGACGAGTTCGCGCGTTATAGTGAGGAAGGCCCGGTCTATGTGCGCAACATGGAGCGGCTGCAGAAGAAATTCCATACCGCCGCCAAGATCGCGCCGCAGCCCGTGCGTTACTCGTCGCCCAAGACGACCCGTTACGGCGTGATCTACTTCGGCTCGACCAGCCCCGCGATGACCGAGGCGCTCGACCATCTCGAGGCCGACGGCAATCACGTCAACGCGCTGCGCGTGCGGTCCTTCCCGTTCGCCCAGACCGTCGAGGAATTCATCCACGAGCACGAGAAGGTGTTCGTGGTCGAGCAGAACCGCGATGGCCAGTTGCGCACCATGCTGATGAGCGAGTTCACGCTCGACGCCCGCAAGCTGGTGCCGGTCCTGCATTACGACGGCACGCCGATCACGGCGCGCTTCATTGCGGGCGACATCGCCAAGAAGCTCGCTCAGTTCAAAGTTGTCTCGTTTGAAAAGGCGGCGTCATGACCTACATCGCCAAGCCCCGGCTGCACCATCCCTCGCTGGTCAAGAACAAGGCGGGCTACACGCGGCGCGACTACGAAGGCGCCGTCTCGACACTGTGCGCCGGCTGCGGCCACGATTCGATCAGCGCCGCCATCATCCAGGCCTGCTACGAGCTCGACATCCTGCCGCACCAGGTCGCCAAGCTCTCCGGCATCGGCTGCTCGTCCAAAGCACCGACCTACTTCGTGGGCGCGAGCCACGGCTTCAACACCGTGCATGGCCGCATGCCGTCAGTGATGACCGGCGCCAATCTCGCCAACCGCGACCTGATCTACATGGGCGTGTCCGGCGACGGCGATTCCGCCTCGATCGGGCTCGGCCAGTTCGCCCACGTCATGCGCCGCGGCGTCAACATGACCTACATCGTCATGAACAACGGCGTGTACGGCCTCACCAAGGGCCAGTTCTCGGCCACCGCCGACAAGGGCTCGATCAGCAAGAAGGGCGTCGCCAACTCCGACTCCTCGATCGACATGGTGTCGCTTGCCATCCTGATGGGTGCCACCTTCGTCGGCCGCTCCTTCTCGGGCGACAAGCACCAGCTCGTGCCGCTGATCAAGGCGGCGATGATGCACAAGGGCGCGGCCTTCCTCGACGTCATCAGCCCCTGCGTGGCCTTCAACAACCATGCCGGCTCGACCAAGAGCTACGACTATGTGCGCGAGCACAACGAGGCGCTGAACCGGGTCGACTTCATCGAGGGCCGCGAGGAGATCACCGCCGACTACGAGCCGGGCAGCCTGACCACCGTGCAGCAGCACGACGGCTCCCTGCTGCGCCTGCGCAAGCTCGGTGAGGAGTACGACCCCTCCGACAAGGTTGCCGCGATGAAGCGCGTCCAGGAGGGCATGCACGCTGGCGAGGTCGTGACCGGTCTTCTTTACGTCGATCCCTCGCCGAAGGACCTGCACGACAACCTGAACACGGTCGGCGTGCCACTGAACACGCTCGACGCCGAAGAGCTCGTCCCGGGTCCCGCGGCGCTCGAGCGGATCAACGCCGGGCTGCGGTAGGCCGCCCGCTCAGCGCACGAAGAAATCGTCGTACAGTTCCGGCGGGAAGAGCGGGTCGGCGAACAGCCGGCTGTGGGCATTCTCGCCGAACTGGGCGCGATAGAGCATGTTGAGGCGGCCGATGGCGAGGACATGCCCCTGCCGCGGCCCCATCATCGTACGCGTCGCCGGATCAACCCTGACGTCGTGGATCATCGCCACCGGCGTGTGCGGGTCGATGCCCGTATCGTAAAGCTCCTGGAAGCGGCGGATTGCGGTGGTGGTCTTCTGGCCGCAGACGCCGTCGATGGTGAGGCGGATGTCCCGGCCGCTGCCGTCGCGTGAATAGTCGCGCGTGATCCCTTCCGAGATTTCCGGCCTGGTTTGCGCAGCGGCCAGGAAAAACTGCACCAGCAGCACGTCCTTGCGCATGTTGCGGCCACCAACGCCCACGGCAAAGTCCGTCGTGTAGACGCGCGTGAGCAAAGCTGCCGGCGTCGCGAATATCAAAAGACGTGGCATGTAACGTGTCCCGATCAGACGGCCAGCGAACGCAACGCTCACGCGACACGCAGGCGTTGTATCACGGCTTCACTTCTGATCGAAATGCCAGACACCCTCCCAGCCCGGCGGCATCCCCGATTCGAGAAGCCTGTTGCAGCGCTCGATGAAGGTGCGGCTCGGCCCGTCTCCCGGGCGCAGGGCCAGCGTCGCGGAGAAGACGGTGATCGCAGCGTCGAAGCGGCCGGCGGCATAGGCGTCGCGCGCGGCGCGCCATTGCTCCAGGAACTCGCCATGACCGGCCGCGGCGGACGCCTCGCCCAGCGGTTCGTAGATGTCGAGGGCCTCGGTCGTGCCCGCCGCAACGACGCGGTCGACGTGACGCCAGACGAAGTGGTCGACGGCGATGGCCGCCACCTCGCCGCTGGCCAGGATCTCGGTCCCGTAGGCCTTGTTCAGGCCTTCCAGGCGTGAGGCCTGGTTGGCGACCTGGCCGACCAGCGTGTAGTTGATGCGCTCGCGCGCGCCGACATTGCCGACGACGGCGGGGCCGGTATGCAGGCCGATCCGCGTCCGGAACGCCGGCCGGCCGAGGCCGCGCCACTTGTCGCCGAGCTGCCGGCTCGCCGCACTCGCCTGCAAGGCGGCCCGGCAGGCATGGACGACATGATCGGGGTCGAGCTCCGGCGCATTCCAGAAGGCCATGACGCTGTCGCCGATATACTTGTCGATCATCCCGTGATTGCCGGAAATCGCGCCGCCCAGCGCCTCGAAATAGCGCGACAGCCGGCTGGTCAGCAGTTCCGGCTCGATGTTCTCGCTCAACCGCGAAAACCCCTCGATGTCCGTGAACATCACCGTCACGTCGCGCCGCACGCCACCGACCTCCGCGCTGTGGGTGGAACGCATGACCTGGTGGACCAGATTCTTCGACACGTAGCGGCCAAACACCTCCAGTCCTTCACGCATGCGTTCGACCGAGTCCGACAGGCGCCGGATCTCGGTGATGCTGCTCTTCACCGGCACCCGGTTCGAGAAATCGAGACCGCGGATCTGCTCGGTCTTGGTCGCGATACGGCCGATCGCCCGCGACAGCAGCAGCGACGCCGCCAACGCCGCGCCGATGGCGAGTGCGACGGTGGCCACGGCCAGGACCGCGGTGCGCTCCAGCAGCCCCCGCGAGGCGGCAAAGAGCTCGTCGACCGGCACGGCGGTGGCGACAGCAAAGCCCCGGCCGAGCACTGGCGGCACTGGCCGCACGATCAGGCGATAAGCCCGGCCGTCGACCGTCGCGCTACGATCGAGGTGCCAGTCCGACCTACTGGCTTGCGCAACCACCTCACGCAGCGCCTGGCGAACCTCCCGATCCTGAGGCGAACAGGCCGGCGCGGGTTCCTGGCAAGGCTCGGACTCGATCAGCACATCCGACGCCCCGGCCGACACCATGACCACCGAGCCTGGTGTGATCCTGTACTCGCCGATCAGCCGCGCCAGCGTGCCCAACCTGAAATCGAAGCCGAGAACGCCCCCCGCCGCCATCGGAATGCCGGCGGAAAGCCCGGGCTCGTTCGACCAGGCGAAACGATAGAGGTCGGTCAGAGCTGGCCCCTGTCGGCGGATCGTCTCCTCGAACCAGGGCCGGGTACGCGGATCGAAATCGCTGGCAAGGGTCGGCCCGGCGACCATCGTCCCGTCGGACAGGACGAACGACCATGTCTCGCGCCGTGCCGCCCCCTCGCCTTCCACCGCGCGCAGGGCAGCCGAAGCGCTTTCGGGCAGTCCGAGTTCCGCTCGCTGGCCGGCGGAAAAGTATGTGGGCCGACCGGCATAGAGGAAGTGGCCGTCGGCGTAGCCGGCATAGACCGCGGCGACGGCAGGGTGTCGGCCCAGCAGCCCAACGAGCTGGCGACGCCGTTCGTCGTCGGCCAAGGATTCCGCCTGCCCTGTTGCTCCCGACTCGGGCGCGAAGCTCGGCTGGGCGCCGAGCGTCTGGCCGGCCGCCATAATGATGCGCACGCCATCGGTCAGGAACGACGAGACGGCTCTGGTCAGCGCCGCCGTGCGCTCATCGGCACGGCGCTGTTCCAGCGAATCGGTCGTCAGCCAGCCCAGCCACAGCAACGCCGAGGCCAGCGGCACGACGATCAGCGCCATCAGCCCCAGGATACTCACGCTGAAGGAGATCGATCGGGGCCAGAGCCTCCTCATCGCGGTCACGCCTCCCCGCCCATTCCGGATGACAGTTTTACGGTCAAGCCGAGGGCGTCGACAATTGCGGGACCTCCCGCAACATCGACCTGAGGCGCATACCGGGGTCCGACGACGAAGTACCGGTGCAGTGAATGAGCCGAACCGGCCGAGAGCTCGCCGCTAGAGGTCGACGCGCTCCTCGGCGACCGACTTGCGTTCCGCCATGTTGAAGCGGCCGGCATAGATAGGCCGTTCGCCGGTCGTCGGACCGGGATACTGCACGATCAGGATCTCGCCGCCGGTCTCAGTATGGAACTCGCCTTCGAAATGCGGGTCGGGATGATAAAGCATGGTGCCGGGCGGGCAGAGCCGGCCGTCGATCTTGAAGTCACCCTTCAGCACGAACCAGACCTGGGCGAAGCCGTGATAGTGCTCGGGATGGTAGGCGCCGGGTTCGAGCCGCAGGATGCCGGCGTTGGGCTCGGTCGGGCTGTCGGGGCGCGGATGGAACAGCATCTTGCCGGTCTCGCCCGGCCAGCGGATGGTTTCCCAGTCGATCTCGTCGAGATGGCGCACCATGTAGGGCTTGTGGTCGCGTCGCGACGCTTGGCGCGCGGTGTCGAGCCCGGCATTGGCCTCGGCCGTATCGGGAAGGTGCTTGCTTGTCTGCTGGCTCATGGTCAGGTCTCCTCCTTCTTCGTCGTGGTCGTCGCAAGGCGCCACCAATCGGGCAGATCTCCGGCATCGGCGGGACGCGCCACCGTCATCAGCATCTGCGCCTGGCCGCGACCGGCATTCTCGGCGCGGTGCGGCTGCTGGGAGTCGATCAGGATGCCGTCGCCGGCCTTCAGCCGATACTGGGCGTCGCCGACATGGAACAACACCTCGCCCGAAAGCACGTAGCAATGCTCCTGCCCGGGATGAGAGACCGTGGCCGCCATGCCCTTGGCGCGCGGAAAGACGAGATGGAACACTTCCAGCCGATCGAGCGGCGCACCGCCTCCAAGATGGCGCCAGCGATAGCCGGTGGCCGCCACTTCCTGGAGGTCGCCCACGTCCACATCGGCACGATGCACGGCCACGCGCGTCTTGGCCGGTGCGGTCTCGCTCGGGAACAGCTCGTGCAGGCCGAGCGCCAGTGCGTCGGCGAGCTGGATCAGGTTGGCGATCGAGGCCGTCGCCTGGCCACGCTCGAGCTTCGAGAGAAACCCTTCGGACACGCCGGCCTGGCGCGCCACCGACGCCAAGGTGAGCCCCGCGCCGAGGCGGGCGGCGCGCAGACGGTGGCCGATGTCCCGAGTGGTCTGGGCGATCTTGTCCATGTCCCGAGCATGGGCCGGACTTGCCTTATAGGCAAGTCTTCTTTCTTTTCAGGAAAATGCGTTATCCCGGCCTTTCCTGCGTAAGCTCGCGGCCCATGGACGAGACGACAAAAGGCTTCCGCCTGGGCGACGGCACCCTGGTGCCCTGGGGCACCCGCTTCGACGAGGTCGTGAAGGATTTCGAGCGGACCGGCTATGCCAGCCGCGATCTCGTCTGCCCCGAGGCCTATGGCTTCGCCACGCGCTACCTCGAAGTGACGGCGCCGCGGCCCGACCGGCCGATCCTGACGGTTGCCTACGAGCTGGCGACGACCGACCGACCGCCGAAGGACGTGTTCGCGCAACTGGTGATCAAGCTCGGCATGCCGGGCGAGATCGATCGCGACGAGCTCTCGCCGCACGCTCATTCCTCAAGCCATGTCGTGCTCTACGCCAACTGGAAGACGAAAGGCCATCCGATCGGCGTCTCCTTCTACGGCGCGCCGCGGGAGTCCGCCTTCGGCGACGGCATCGGCAAACTCTATCTGAGCTGGGGCGACCTTGAGGCTGCCGCTGCGCCTTGGATGTCGGCCTGGCTTACGGCCAACCAGGAGGTCGAGCAGGCCGCAGGCGCCGTCGGCAAGATCCAGCTCTTTTCCGTGCAGTACGATACCCGCGTCTCGCTGCAGAACGATCCCAAACGCCCAGCCGATCTCTGCCTGAACTCGCCCGAGATCCTGAACACCCCGCATTCGATTGCACGGCAGCTCAACGACAAGCGCTTCGCGCTGTGGAGCGACCAGACCGGCACGCGCTGGCACCTGTCGACCCGCAGCGACACGGTCCTTCTGGGTGGTCCCGAGACCTCCGAGGTCAGGCTAACCCAGCTCGAACCGGCGCGCGGCGGCGGCTCGGCCACCATCGATATCGGCCGCTGGTGGGCACGCGACGCCTGGAAGTCCCGCAGCATCGCCGAGGCCGAGCGCGCGTTGGAGCGCGTGCCCGGCCTCACGTTCAAACGCTACTCAGGCCACGACGCCTAAGGTGCCCGTCTCTCCCGGCGTGCGGCGCAGCTCGAGCTGGCGCTGGTGCCATTTCTTGAGCGACGGGCGGTGGCCGATCGAGACCATGGTGGTTCCCGGCAAACGGTCTTTCAACACACCGTAGACTGCCGTTTCGTTGGCCTCGTCGAGCGAGGCGGTGGCCTCGTCGAGGAACAGCCAGTCCGGCTTGAAGACCAGTGCGCGGGCAATAGCGAGTCGCTGCTGCTCACCGCCGGACAGCACGTTGCTCCAATGCGCCTCTTCGTCCAGGCGTGGTGCGAGATGGCCGAGCTGCGCCGCCTTCAGGGCGTCGATGATCTCGCCGTCGCTCGCCCTCGATTCCTTGTCCGGATACTTCACCGCGTCGCGCAGGGTGGCGATCGGAATGTAGGGCTTCTGCGGCAGGAACAGCACGCGCGCTCCGGCCGGCACCTTCACCTGACCGTGACCGAACGGCCAGATGCCGGCGAGCGCGCGGAACAGCGTGCTCTTGCCCGAGCCGCTGGTGCCGGTGATCAGGGTCGAGGTGCCCGTGGGCAGGACCAGGTTGAGGTCGGCCAGCAGCTTCTGTCCGTTGGGCAAAGCGAGGTCGAGGCCTGCGGTCGCGACATCGGCGGTCCCCGTCTGCGGGACGACCGAAATGGCCCCTTCCGGCTTCTCGTCGATCGCCTTCTGCAGGCCGCGCAGACGCTCCATCACGGCCTTGAGCTCGGCCACGGTCGTATAGTTGTCGATGAAGAAGGAGAGCGCCCCCTGCACCTGACCGAAAGCTTGCGAGGTCTGCATCACGACGCCGAGCGTGATGGCGCCGGCGAAGAACTTGGGCGCGGTGACGACGAAGGGGAAGATGATGGCGAGCTGGCCGTAGCCGATCTGGTAGAAGGCGAGCTGCAGCTCCGTCACCAGGACGCGCCAGGCATTGTTGAAGACGTCAGTGAAACGGGCATCCAGCACCTCGGTCTCGCGTGGTTCGCCGCGATAGAGGGCGATGCCTTCGGCGTTCTCGCGCACCCGCACCAGGCTGAAGCGGAAATTCGCCTCGTAGCGCTGTTGCATGAAGTTGAGGGGAATCAGGCGCCGGCCGACCAGGTTGGCAAAGAACGTGCCGAAGAAAGCATAGAGCAGCGCAGCCCAGACCATGTAACCCGGGATCGTCACGTCGATGCCGATGGGGGCGAGCGAGATCGGCCCCGACAGCATCCACAGCACCACCAGGAAGGACACCAGGGTGGCGACCGCGCCGATGAAGCCCAGCAGCAGGGTCATCGTGTAGAAGCCCAGCAGCCGCAGATCCTCGGCGATGCGCTGGTCGGCGTTGTCGACCTGGCGCGACAGCTCGATCCGATAGTAGCCGCGGCCGTCCATCCAATGGCCGAGATAGTGCCGCGTCAACCACCGCCGCCAGCGCAGGCGGAGATAGGGACTTACCAGGCCGCGCGCCAGGCCGAAGAAGATCGTGAGCGCCGCGATCCAGCTGAAGTTGATCATCTCGGTCCAGAAGTCGGCCTCGTTCTTGTTCTGCAGCGCGTCGTAGAAGCGCCGGTTCCACTCGCTGTAGGCGACATTGACCGAGACCGCAGCCAGGGTGAGCGCAATCGCCCCCACCAGCAGCGCGATCGCGATCCAGCGCTCCTCCGAGCGGAAGTAGGGGGTGGTGAGCCGCCACCAATCCCCGAAGAACGAGCCAACGCTTTTCATGCCGGAATCCTTTCGGCCGGCACAGTAACCTTACATTTGGCTGGGCAGCCAGAGTGCGATGATCGGAAAGGCGATCAGGATAATCAGTCGCAGCAGATCGGTTGCAATGAATGGCAGAACGCCCTTGAAGATGGAGGTGAAGGTGACGTCCTGCACCACGCTCTTGATCACGAAAACGTTCATGCCGACCGGCGGATGGATCAGGCCGAGCTCGACGGTCATCACGATGATGACGCCGAACCAGATCGGATCAAAGCCGAGTGCGCTCACCACCGGAAAGATGATCGGCACGGTCAGGATGATCATCGCCATGGCGTCCATCAGACAGCCCAGGATCAGATACATGACCATGATGATGGCGAGCACGCCGTAGGGGCCGATGCCGAGGCCGGTCAGGAACTCGGTCACCTTCTGCGGCACCTGGGTGATGGTGAGGAAGTAGCCGAACAGCAGAGCGCCGATCAGCACCGTGAAAACCGCCGCCGCCGTGCGCGTGGCCTGCAGCAAGGAGGCGCGGATGCCGGCGCGATCCAGGCGGCGGCGCAGCACGCCCAGCAGGAAGGCGCCGCTCGCTCCGACGCCACCCGCTTCGGTCGGTGTGAAGACACCGCCATAGAGCCCGCCGATCACCAGCACGAAAAGCAGCACAGGTGCCCAGACGTCGCGCAGCCCGCCGACCCGCTCCGCCCAGCTCGCCTTGGGCACCGTCGGTAGATAGTCGGGCTTCACGCGGCAGATGATCGAGATGGTCACCATGTACATGGCGATCGCCAGCAGGCCGGGCAGGATGCCGGCTCGGAACAGCATGCCGATATCCTGCTGGGTGATCAGCCCGTAGACCGCCAGCACGGTCGAGGGCGGCAGCATCGCCCCCAACGTGCCGCCGGCGGCAATCACGCCGGTCGCGAAGCTCTGCGGGTAGTTGTAGCGGCGCATCTCCGGATAGGCGACGGTCGAGAAGGTGGCGGCGGTCGCCACCGAAGACCCGGAGATTGCCGCAAACCCGCCGCAGGCGAAGACTGTGGCGATGCCGAGCCCGCCGCGCCAGTGCCCGACCATCGTATTGGCGGCGCGAAAGAGCTCGCGGCTCACCCCGGAATGGGAGACGAAGGCGCCCATCAGCAGGAACATCGGGATGACGCCGAACTGGTAGTCGGTGACGGTACGCATCGACACCTGGCCGATCAGCTTCAGCGCCGGCGTTCCGCCCGTCAGATAGGCGTAACCGCTGACGCCCACCAACCCCATCGCCATGCCGACCGGCACGCGCAGCAGCATCAGCGCGAACAGCGCCACGAAGCCCAGGATGGCGACGGTGTCGGCGCTCATTCGGTGGTGGTCCCGCCCGCGGTGGCCTTTACGTCGTGGATGTCCTCGGGATGGAAGATCAGGCGATAGGTACGGATCGCGATCAGCACCACCGCCGAAACATCACCCGCCCAGGCGACGGCGAAGAACGGCCAGGTCGGCAGGCCGAGATCGTAGGTCAGGACGTTGTCGTTGTAGGTCGAATGCACCTTGTCGAACAGCGTGTAGGTCTGCACCGTCACGACGAACAGCAGGACGAGCGTGGCGAAGATGTCGATCGCCCGCTTCCAGCGCGGATTGGCCGAGGCCCAGATCAAGTCGACGGTGATGTGCGTGCCGCGATATGAAGTGGCGGCGATTCCCCAGAAGATCAGGATACCGAGCAGCATGCGGCCGACATCGTAGGAGTCGGGGATCTGCACGCTGAAGAAGCGCCGCAGCAGCACCGAAATGAAGATGTCGGCCGCCACCAGGCCGACGAACATCGCCGCGATCCACTCGATCGTATCGATGATGCGGTCCATGACGCTGCGTTTCATGGACTACACGCCCGTCGGCTGCCCACCCTTCGAGACGCGCTCCTGCGGAGCGCTCCTCAGGGTGAGGATGGTGTTTTGCCCCGCCCTCATCCTGAGGAGCGAGCGCAGCGAGTGTCTCGAAGGATGGGCCACAGGCCCGCCCGTTCCGTTCAGAACCCCGCACTATACTTGGCGATGGCGGCCTCGAAGTCCTTGTAGATCGCGTCGGCGTCACCGCCGACCTTCTTCACGGCCTCGGCCCAGGCCTTGTGCAGTGGCGCCACGCTGGCCTTCCAGGCTTTGAGCTGGTCGGGCGTCAGCGCATAGACCTCGTGGCCGGGCAATGCCTTCATCTTGTCGCGGCCGGCCGCTTCGAAGTCGTGCCAGGGGCCGCTGAGCTTCACGGCCCATTCGGTGGTGCAGTGATCGTCGATCACCTTCTTCTGCGCCGGCGACATCGCATCGTACTTCGCCTTGTTCATCGAGTAGGTGAACACGGTCGAATAGAGTGGCGCATCGATATGGTACTTGGTCACCTTGTCGAGGCCGAACAGGAACATCGAGCCCCACGGAAAGAAGATGCCGTCGGCGACCTTGCGCTCGAGCACGTCGCGCGCCTCGGGTGCCGAGGCCTGCACGTTGGTGCCGCCCATCATGGTCACCATCTGGCCGATGGTGCTCTGTGCCGGGCGGATCTTCATGCCCTTGATGTCCTCGGGCACGACCACCTTCTTGGTGCCGTGATAGGTGGCGGGATCGTGGATGAAGGCGAAGCAGAAATGCGTGTCCTTCATCTCGGTGGCGGCGTACTTGCGATACCAGGCATCGAGCGCCGCCGTGCCCTTGCGGCCATCCGAGAAGGTGAAGGGGATCTGGCCGACCGCGATCACCGGGAAGCGGCCGGGCTGGTAGCCGGGATTGACGTAGGTGATGTCGGCAATGCCGTCGCGCGCCATGTCGTAATGGTCGAATGCCTTGCCGAGCTGCTCGGATGGAAACACCGTCGTCTTGATCGAGCCGTTGGACGCCTTCTCGATCGAGGCCGCCCACTCCTTGCTAGCCGGCACCAGCGCATGGGCCGGCGGCACCCAGAGTGAAATCTTGAGATCGACCGGTTTGGCCTTGTCCTGGGCCTCGGCCGACAAAACCCATCCAGACGCCCCGATGAGGCCGATTGCCAGCGCCCGTACGAGCTTCTTCATGGCATTCCCTCCAGATTGTTTGTTCCCCAAACTATACTGGCCCATGACAATTGCGCCAACCGGGTTTATAGCGCCCGCGCAATGGATGCTTCTCCGCTCGCCTCCCGGCGCGTCGCCCTGGATGTGCTGGTCGCCTGCCTCGACAAGGGACAACCGCTCGACGACGCGCTGGCGCGCCATCCGGGCTTTTCCGGCCTCGATCCGCGCGACCGCGCTTTCGTGCGCCTGCTGCTCGCCACGACGCTCCGTCGATTGGGCGAAATCGAAGAGGTGCTGGCCGGCCTGGTCGAGCGGCCGCTGGAGGGCGCCAATGCCGCAGGTCGGCAGATCCTGCGCCTGGGCGCCGCCCAGCTCCTGTTTCTCGGCACCCCCGCCCATGCCGCCGTCGACACATCGGTGCGCCTCACCGAGTTGGCCCGGCTGGCGCATCTCAAGGGCCTCACCAACGCCGTGCTGCGCCGCATCGCCCGTGACGGCGGGGCGTTGATGGGCGATCGCGATCCGGCCCGGCTGAACACACCGCAGTGGCTGTGGGAAAGCTGGTCCAGCGCCTATGGCGAGGCCGAGACGCGCGCCATTGCCACCGCTCACCTGATCGAAGCCCCGCTCGACCTGACGCCCCGCGCCGACGCCGACTTCTGGGCAGGCCGCCTCGAAGCCGAAAAGCTGCCGACGGGCACCTTGCGCCGGGCCGGCGGCGGCGCCATCGCCGAATTGCCGGGCTTCGCAGAAGGGGCGTGGTGGGTGCAGGACGCCGCCGCCACCTTGCCGGCCCGCCTGCTGGGCGATGTCGCGGGCAAGAACGTGGCCGATCTCTGCGCCGCCCCCGGTGGCAAGACCTTGCAGCTCTGCGCCGCCGGCGCCCAGGTCACCGCCGTCGACATCTCGGCGCGTCGCATGACGCGGCTGGGCGAAAATCTGGCGCGCGCCGGTTTCACGGCCGAGTTGGTGACGTCCGACGCCACCAAGTGGCAGACCGATCGCACCTTCGATGCCCTGCTGCTCGACGCGCCCTGCTCCGGCACCGGCACCTTGCGGCGTCATCCCGATATCGCCTGGCTGAAGGGCGAAGACGACGTCGACCGCCTCACCGTCACCCAGGACCGGCTGCTGGTGCGCGCAACCGAATTGCTGAAACCGGGCGGTATCCTGATCTATGCGGTCTGCTCGCTGCAGGACGACGAAGGCCCGGCGCGGCTCGATGCCTTGCTGGCCCGCGACAAGCGCCTCGCGCGTGTGCCGGTCCAGCAAGCGGAACTGCCGGGGCTCGAAGCCGCAATCACCAACGACGGCGACGTCCGCACCCTGCCCTCGATGTGGCCCGAGCGCGGCGGCCTCGACGGCTTTTTCATAGGCCGCGTCATTCGCCAGTGAAACCGTCCGGTTGACTTGTCCGGCCTCCTGGACGCCTATTGGATCTCAAGGGAAAATTGGAGGAACCGCGCATGACCATGACGCGCCGCGGACTGTTGTCCGCCACCGCTGCCGCTTCTCTTGCTGCCCCCTGGATTGCGGGAACCGCACGCGCCCAAGCGCGCGAACTCAAGATCTCGCACCAGTTTCCCGGCGGCACGCTCGACAGCGGCGACTTCCGCGACCAGCTCTGCCGCCGCTTCGCCGCCGAGCTTGCCAAACGCACCAATGGCGCACTGACCGCCACCGTCTATCCCGGCTCATCCTTGGTGAAGACGGTTGCGCAGTATTCGGCGCTGCGCCGCGGTGCCCTCGACATGTCGCTCTATCCGTTGAACTACGCCGGCGGGGAAGTGAGCGAATACAATATCGGCTTCATGCCGGGCGTGATCACGTCACTCGATCAAGGCTATGCCTGGAAGAAGGCGGAGATCGGCAAGAGGCTCACCGCGCTCATGGCGGAAAAGGGCGCCATCCCGGTCACCTGGCTGTGGCAGGCCGGCGGCATCGCGAGCCGTACGCATCCCATCCTGGTGCCGGAGAACGTCAAGGGCCTGAAGGTCCGCGGTGGCAGCCGTGAGATGGACCTGATGCTGAAGGGCGCCGGCGCTGCCGTGGTCAGCATGCCGTCGAACGAGCTCTATGCGGCCATGCAGACCGGCACGATGGATGTCGCCATGACCTCCTCGACCAGCCTGATGTCCTTCCGGCTGGAGGAGATCGCCAAGAACCTGACGACCGGCCGCGGCAAGGGCTTCTTCTTCATCTACGAGCCGTTGCTGATGTCCAAGCAGATCTTCGAGTCGCTGCCCAAGGACCAGCAGACCGCGGTCATGGACGTCGGCGCCGACATGGAGAAGTTCGGCCTCGAGAAATCCCGGGCCGACGACGTCATCGTCGCCCAAGTCTACGAGAAAGCCGGCATCAAGGTCCACGATCTCGACCAGGCCCAGGCCGACCAGTGGAAGGCCGTCGCACGCGACACCTGCTGGAAGGAATTCGCCGCCAAGTCAGCGACCAACGCCGAATTCCTCAAGCTGTCGCAGCAAGTCGCGTGATCCTCCTCGATCGGCTCAATCGGGCGATCGTCGCCCTGTCGGCGGTCGCGCTGCTCATTTCGTCCTGCGTACTGACCTACAGCGTGGTGCTGCGGTATTTCTCGCCGCAGCCCACCGACTGGCAGGATGAGTTCTCCGTCTTCCTGCTGATCGGCGTCACCTTCATGTCGGCCGCCTGGGTGCATTCGCAGCGCGGCCATATCGGCATCGAGGCGATCCGCGGCCTGCTTTCGCCCCGGGTCGAGCGGGTCCGCCAGATCGTCGTCGATATCCTGAGCGCGCTGTTCTGCGGCTTCTTCTCCTGGAAGTCGTGGACCCTGTTCCACGAGGCCTGGAGCGAGGGCTATGTCACGGCTTCCTCCTGGTCGCCGCCGCTCTGGATTCCCTATGTCGCCATGGCGCTGGGCATGAGCCTCCTCACGTTGCAGATCCTGGTCCAGGCCTTCCGACCCGCCGCCGACCGATCGACAGCCGATAGATCGGCAGCCCACTGATCATGAGCGTCTTCGAGATCGGTCTTCTCTACGGAGCCAGCACCCTGGCCGTGATGTTCACCGGCATGCCGATCGCCTTCGCGCTCGGGCTGGTGGCGACGGTCTTCATGGTCTTCTTCATGCCGGTCGCCTCGCTCGACACGGTGACGCAGAACGTCTTCGAGGAGATGTCCTCGATCACCCTGCTGTCGATTCCGCTCTTCATCCTGAAGGGGGCCGCAATCGGCCGCAGCCGCGCCGGTCAGGATCTCTATTCGGCGCTCCACGTCTGGATGAGCCGGATTCCGGGTGGACTCGGCATCGCCAATATCTTCGCCTGCGCGCTGTTTGCCGCCATGGCCGGATCGAGCCCGGCGACCTGTTCGGCGATCGGCTCGGCGGGCATCCCCGAGATGCGCCAGCGCGGCTACTCCGGCGGCTTCGCGGCCGGGTTGATCGCCGCCGGCGGCACCCTGGGCATCCTGTTGCCGCCTTCGATCACCATGATCCTCTACGCCGTGGCCTCCGAGCAGTCGCTGGGCAAGCTGTTCCTGGCGGGCATCGGTCCGGCGGTGCTGCTGGTTGCCTTGTTTGCGATCTATGCCGCCTGGCGCTACCGCCATGAGACGCAGCGCGCCGCCGTCCTCGCCGCCACCCGGCCGGACGCGCGCAGTGCCGCCTCGGCGTTGCTGAGGACGGAGCACTACACGTTCGTCCAGCGCTTCGCCGCCCTGCCGAGGGTGCTGCCCTTCGTGATCCTGCTGACCGGCGTGATGGTCGCGCTCTATGGCGGCTATGCCACGCCGTCCGAGACTGCCGGCCTCGGCGCCGTGTTGGCACTGCTGCTGATCGCCGTCATCTACAACACCTGGCGCCCGCGCCAGCTTGCCCCGATCCTCAGCAGCACCATCCGCGAATCGACCATGCTGATGCTGATCATCGGCATGTCCCTGCTCTATTCCTACGTGATGAGCTACCTGCATATCAGCCAGTCGGCCGCGCAGTGGATCGTCGCCCAGCATCTGTCGCCCTGGCTGCTGCTCACCACCATCCTGCTGCTGGTCGTGGTCCTCGGCTTCTTCCTGCCGCCGGTCTCGATCATCCTGATGACCGCCCCGATCATCCTGCCGCCGCTACGCGCCGCCGGCTTCGACCTGATCTGGTTCGGCGTCGTCATGACCATCGTCATGGAGATGGGCCTGATCCATCCCCCGGTCGGCCTCAACCTGTTCGTCATCAAGAACATCGCCCCCGACATCCCGCTGGCCGACGTCG
>MKRV01000116.1 GCA_001897995.1 Alphaproteobacteria bacterium 65-37
TCGGCGAACGCCGTGCCTGGGTCGGTTACACCTACGAAGACGTGAAATGGGCGTTCTTCGACCACGAACTGATCCGCTCGCTGGGCTGTGAATCGGCGATGAACGTGCCCATCGTCTACGCCGGCCGCATGCTGGGTACGGCGAACCTTTTGCATGCCGCGGGTCACTACAAGGAGAGCGATCCGGAAAAGGTCGAGCCCTATGCCGCCCTCTTGATCGGTCCTTTCCTTGACGCCATCGCCGCTGATCCCGATATCGGTAGGCAATAGGGAGTTTTCGTATGAACGCTGTGTTGGGCGATCTGCCGACCTGGAACCTCGCCGACCTCTATTCCAGCCCGACCGGCACCGATCTCGACGCCGACCTCTCGCGGGCGGCCGCCGAAGCCGAGGCGTTTGCCAGGGACTATGAAGGCAAGATTGCAGCGCTAGACGGCAAGGCGCTGGGCGGGGCGATCGCGCGTTTCGAGGCGCTCAGCGACCGCATGGGCCGGATCGGCTCCTATGCCTCGCTCTACTATGCCCAGAACATGGCCGATGCCGAGCGCGGCCGCTTTTCCCAGAACGTCTCCGAGAAACTGACCGATATCGGTACGAAGCTCGTCTTCTTCCGGCTGGAGATCAACAAGCTCGAGGATGTCGACCTCGAGGCCAAGCTCAAGGCGCCGGAACTCGCCAAATATGCGCCCTGGCTGCGCGATCTTCGGGTTTATCGCCCGCATCAGCTGTCGGACGAGCTGGAGAAGGCGCTGCACGAGAAATACGTCGTCGGCCGCGCCGCCTGGTCGCGCCTGTTCGACGAGACCATCGCGCGCCTGCGCTATCCCTTTCGCAACGAGATGCTGAGCGAGCCGCAGATCCTCGACAAGCTCTCGAGCAAGGATCCGGAGATCCGCAAGGAAGCAGCCAAATCCTTCGGCAAGGTGCAGGGCGAGAATGTCGCGATTTTCTCGTTGGTCACCAACACGCTCGCCAAGGACAAGGAGATCGACGACCGCTGGCGCAAGTATCCGCGACCACAGTCGGCGATGAACCTTGCCAACGTGGTCGAGGACGAGGTGGTAGACGCTCTCGCCAAATCGGTGAAGGCCGCCTATCCGAAGCTCGCGCACCGCTATTACAAGCTCAAGGCCAAGTGGTTCGGCGTCGAAACCATGCCGTACTGGGACCGCAACGCCCCGTTGCCCGAGCACGACGACCGCGTCATTCCCTGGAAGGAGGCGGAGCGGATCGTCCTCGACGCTTACGGCGCCTTTTCGCCGGAGCTGGCTTCGGTTGGTCGCAAATTCTTCGGCACAGGCTGGATCGATGCACCAGCCCGACCCGGCAAGTCTCCGGGCGCCTTTGCCCATCCCACCGTGCCGTCGGCGCATCCCTATCTGCTGCTCAATTACCAAGGCAAGTCCCGCGACGTGATGACCCTGGCACACGAGTTGGGCCACGGCGTGCATCAGGTGCTGGCCGCGGGGCAGGGCGCGTTGATGGCCGACACGCCGCTCACGCTGGCCGAGACGGCGTCGGTGTTCGGCGAGATGCTGACCTTCCAGTCGCTGCTCAAGTCCGCGCCCGACAAGGCCACGCGCAAGGCGATGCTGGCCGGCAAGGTCGAGGATATGCTGAATACGGTGGTCCGCCAGATCGCCTTCTACGATTTCGAATCGCGCCTGCACATGGCGCGTCGCGAAGGTGAACTTACCCCCGATGCGATCGGCGAGATCTGGATGGCGGTGCAGAGGGAGAGCCTGGGGCCGGCCTTTACCTTCGACGAGGAGTACAAGGTCTACTGGACCTATATCGGCCACTTCATCCATTCGCCGTTCTATGTCTACGCCTATGCCTTCGGCGACTGCCTGGTGAACTCGCTCTACGCCGCCTACCAGGCCGGTCAGCCCGACTTCCAGGCGAAGTACCTCGACATGCTGCGCGCCGGCGGGGTGAAGCGGCATAAGGAGCTGTTGGCGCCGTTCGGCCTCGACGCCTCCGATCCGGCCTTCTGGGACAAGGGCCTCAGCGTGATTTCCGGCTTCGTCGATGAACTCGAGAAGCTGTAGCAGAGGACGCGCCGCGGCAATGGCGCGCTCCCAGCCATGACCGACGAATCGGACTCCCTCGGCGGGCGGCTCGGCCGTTACGCCAAGGTCGGCACATCGGTCGGCGGATTGGCGGTGAAGCTGGCGGGGCAGCGCTACCTTGGCCTGGCGCTCGACCGCGACAAGCATGCCGGTGAGTTGAAGGCGGCACTGGGCGGCCTCAAAGGCCCGCTGATGAAAGCCGCGCAGCTGCTCGCCACCATTCCGGATGCATTGCCGCCTGAATATGCCCGCGAACTGTCGCAGCTTCAGGCCAACGCGCCGGCCATGGGCTGGGCCTTCGTGCGCCGGCGCATGGCGACCGAGCTCGGGCCCGACTGGCAGGCGAAGTTCGCGACCTTCGCCAAGGAGGCGTCCTTTGCGGCGTCGCTGGGCCAGGTCCATCGCGCAACCTTGAAGGACGGCACGCCGGTCGCCGCCAAACTGCAGTATCCCGACATGGCCTCGGCGCTGGAGGCCGACCTCAACCAGCTCAAGCTCGTCTTTGCCGTGGGGCAGCGCTTCGATCCGGCGATCCGTACCGACGAGATCCATGCCGAGATCACCAACCGCCTGCGTGAGGAGCTGGACTACCGCCGTGAGGCGCGTCACGTCGCACTCTACCGCCACATGCTGCGGGAGGAGGCTCAGGTCCATGTACCCGAGGTCGTCGCTTCGCACTCGACCGATCGGCTCCTGACCATGAGCTGGCTCGACGGCGAGCCGCTGCTCAACTGGAAGGAGCGTGCGCAGGAAGAGCGCGACGCGCTGGCCATTGCCATGTTCCGCGCCTGGTACGTGCCATTCTACTTCTACGGCGTCATCCATGGCGACCCACACCTCGGCAACTACTCGGTGCGGCCCGACGGTTCGGTGAACCTGATGGATTTCGGCTGCGTGCGGATCTTCCCGCCGCGCTTCGTGCGCGGCTCGATCGAGCTTTACCGCGCCCTGATGACCGACGACGAGGCGCGCGCCGTCGCGGCCTACGAGGATTGGGGCTTCACCGGCCTCAGCCACGAGATGATCAAGGTGCTGAACCGCTGGGCTGCCTTCCTCTATGGGCCGTTGATGGACGATCGGCCGCGCCGGCTCACCGAGGGCATGGCCGAGGGTTACGGCCGTGACATGGCGCAGAACGTGTTCGGCGAGCTGCGCCGCATGGGCGGCGTACGCCCGCCGCGCGAGTTCGTCTTCATGGACCGCGCCGCCATCGGCCTCGGGTCCGTGTTCATCCACCTGCGCGCCTCGATCAACTGGCATCAGCTTTTCGAAGGCATGATCGACGGTTTCGATGTGGAAGCGCTCAGCCAACGTCAGGAACTGGCGCTCAAGGAAGCAGGGTTGTCGTGAACATTCTGGTGACGGGAGCGTCGGGCTGGCTCGGTCAGACCCTGGTGCCTCGACTTGTGCGGGACGGTCACAGGGTGATCGGCCTCGATCCCGAGCCGGGACCGACGACCGCGGTCGTCGGATCCGTCGTCGACCGTGCCCTGGTGCGCCGGATCATCCGGGAAGAGGGCATCGAGGCGATCGTTCACGCCGCGGCCCGTCACAAGCCCCACATCGAAACGCACGACAATTCCGAGTTCGTGGCGGTGAACGTCCAGGGCACGCTCAATCTGCTGGAAGAGGCGGTGGCACCGGGCTCCAGAGTCGATCGCTTCGTCTTCACCTCGACGACGTCGCTGATGATCTCGCAGGAGATCCGCGACGGCAGGGCAGGCGGTGCCGAGGAGGCCGTGTGGATCGACGAGACCCTGCAGCCCTTAAAGCCGCGCAACATCTACGGCGTCACCAAGCTTGCCGCTGAGGAGCTTTGCCGGCTGTTTAACCATCTCCACAAGCTGCCGGTGCTGATCCTCCGCACCTCGCGCTTTTTCCCCGAGGAAGACGACATGGCCCATGCCATCGTCCAGTCGGGCGAGAACACCAAGGCCAACGAGTTTCTGTTTCGCCGACTCTCGGTCGACGATGCCGCTGAAGCCCACGTCGTGGCTCTGGCGAAAGCCAGGGAGATCGGCTTCGACACCTTCATCGTCTCGGCCACGACGCCCTTCACTCGTGACGATTGTCGCGCCCTCATCGCCGACACGCCCTCGGTGGTGGCGCGCTACTTCCCGGAGTATCGCGAGCTCTACGATGCGCGCGGCTGGACCATGTTCGAAACGGTCGACCGCGTCTACGATTCGGGCCGCGCCAGCAGAATGCTGGGCTTCACCTGCCGGACGAACTTCCGTCAAGTGCTCGACGAGCTGCGCCGGACCAACGCTTAGCCGCGCTGCTTGCGGAAAGCATTCTTTAGCACGACCTGATCACCGCGAAAGTGCAGCAGATCGCAGCCGGCAGTGCTGGTCCTGCTGCCGGAGGCATCGGTCGCGACGAAATCCCATTCGAACGTGCCGAGATCGCCCGCGACGGTGACCACGAGGTTCTCGAACTTGCCACCGGGGAAGCGCGCGAAGAAGGCGGCAACGCCCTCGCGCACCTGAGCCCTGCCGACGAAGGTCCGACCCAGTCGATCCGGCCCAACAGAGGCGTGATAGACACCGTCCTCGGCGAAGAAGCTCGCGACCAGATCCGGATCGCCGCTGTTCCAGGCTGCTCCGAACTCCGTGGCGCGCGCCTTGGTCATGCTGTTGGTCATGTTTCCTCCGATTTTGGACGAAGGGTAGGCGCGAGACGGTCGTGGTGCCAAGGTCGAATCGGTCGCGACGCGGCTGGACAAAGCCTTCATAGTTCACGATGTCATGCAAGCTATCCGCGCTCATCCGTTCGTCGCGCGGCTCGATCGGTCGATTGCCCTCGAGGCCGGAGACCTGACGGCCCTGGAAAGGGTGCTGAGTCGCCGGACCGTGGCCAAGAAGGCGAAGGACATCATCGTCGAGGGCTACAAATACAAGGCGCTTCACGTCGTCGAGCGCGGCATAGCCATCCGGTACAGGTTGCTGCAAAGCGGCAAGCGGCAGATCGTGAATGTGGTGCTGCCGGGCGACATCATCGGCTTTCCGGCATGCTTCTACGAGCATGCCGTCTTCTCCGTTTCGGCGGTGGAGGACATGAGACTGAGCCACGTTCCGCTGGAAGCCTTCACCGCGCTCTGCCTGGAACATGCGGCCATTGCGACGGCATTGGTCTGGTTTGCCGCGCGCGAGGCCTCGATCTATGCGGAGCATATCGTCGATGCCGGCCGGCGCGATCCGTTGCCGCGTGTCGCACATTTCATCCTGGAGATGCTCACCCGCCTTCAGGCGGTCGGGCTGGCGACCGAGGCGCGCTTCGACATGCCGCTATCCCAGGAAGCCATCGGCGATGTGGTCGGGCTCAGCGGCCCGCACGTCAATCGCATGATTGCCGAACTGCGGGCCTGCGGCCTGATCGCCGTGGATGGCCGCGAGATCGTCGTTCGTGATCGGGCGGGCCTTGAAACGCTGGGCGGCTTCCAACCGGCCTACCTCGCTCAGACGTAGCGCCGTCCCCCAATCCCTCCGCCGCGGGACTTTGCGCCGGCGCAAGGCGCTGCTCGACGGTCGGCGCTATCAATCGGCTGTCGAAGTCCGGAGGAGCACCATGGCTGAGCCCTACAAAGCGACCCGTGCCGGCGTATGGATCGTCGTTTCGGTCCTGCTGGTGATCCTGCTGTTCGCGATGGCCTTTCTCTATGTCGGCTGGGGCATGGGCGGGGATCATCCGGAGAATTCGATGTCGGCGTCGGGTTATGCCGCCATGACAATGGGCATCGTCGCCACGCTGGTGCTGGGCGTCGGATTGATGGGGCTGGTGTTCTACAGCAGCCGCAGCGGACACGACTGATGGACCCCGATCTCCTTTCTCTGAAATCACTGTCGTCGCTACTGGCGATCGTGCTGATGGACCTCATGCTTGCGGGCGACAATGCGCTGATCATCGGGCTGGTGGCGCGTCGCCTGCCCAAGAACCGCCAGCGCCGGATTATTCTCTTCGGCACTTTAGGGGCGGTCGTGGTCCGCGCCGCTATGGCGGTGTCGGTCGTGTATGTTCTTGCCATTCCGGGCTTCATGGCAGCTGGCGGCGCAGCCCTCGTCTGGGTCGCCCGGAAGCTCGTGAAACCATCTCCGACGATGCCCGAGAACCACGATGATGGTGCACCAGGTGCCATGCTGCCCGCGGCGACATTCGCCGGCGCGTTGCGCACCATCATCGTGGCCGACGCAGTCATGGGTGTCGACAACGCGCTGGCCATCGGCGGTATGGCTGACGGCAATGTCGTTCTGATCGTGCTGGGTCTCGCGATCAGCGTCCCAATCGTCGTGTGGGGGAGCCAGCTGGTGATCTGGCTGGTCGACCGGTTCCCCTCCATCGTGCTGCTGGGGGCCGTCCTATTGGGTTGGACGGCCTATTCGATGCTCCTGCGCGAGCCGTTGCTCCATGATTGGTTTGCACACCACCCCGAAGCAGGCTTTGGCATCGCGATCATGATCTTCCTGCTCTGCCTTTCCCCGCGTTTCGGCTGGGGGGCGTCCAGGGCCGCTCGAAGGGTGAGCACGGGCGCCGTGCCCGTCGCCCATCCTTCGAGACGTGGATCACCAGCCCATACCCCCAGGTGACGAACCCGCAGGCGTTGGCGGTTCGCCGGCAGATGAGGTCAAGGACGTGCTTCGAGGATCATGTTGAAGGGCGTCTCTGCGGCGCGGCGGATCTTGCGGAATCCTGCGCCACCGATGACTTCCTTGAGCTTCGCCTCTCCGGCCTGGGCGCCCAGCCCGGCACCGACCTCCTGTGACAGCGACGTCGGTACACAGATCATGGTCGAGCCGGCATAGAACAGGCGGCCGACCGGATTGATGTTCCCCTCGAGCCGGTCCTGGGCCATGGGTTCGACGATCATCCAGGTGCCGTCCGGTTTCAGCGATCCTCGAATATGCGCCGCGGCGCCCGCTGGATCGCCCATGTCGTGCAAGCAATCGAAGCAGGTCACCAGATCGAAGTCCTTGCCGGAATATTCCTTGGCTTTTGCGACCTCGAAGCGCGTGTTGGCCGCCACGCCGTGGGAGCGAGCATGAGCCTGCGCGTCGGCAATCGAATCCGGGTGAAAATCGTAGCCGACAAAATGCGATTTGGGGAATGCCTTGGCCATGAGCACGGTCGACCAGCCGTGCCCACACCCGATATCGGCGACGGTCGCTCCCCGTTCCAGCTTCGCGACGACTCCATCCAGGGCGGGCAGCCAGCTTTGTATGAGATTGTTCTGATAGCCTGGCCGAAAGAAACGCGCGACGGCGCAGAACATGCATCCCGCCTGGTCGCCCCAGGCCACGCCGCCGCCCGACTTGAAGGCGGCCTGCACTTTCGTCTGGTTCTCCACCAGGGCGACCATGAGGTCGAAGCCACCCATCATGTAGACCGGGCTGTCCTCGATGGCGAAGACCATCGCCTGCTCGGGCGGCAAGGCGAATTTCTTCGTCGCGGGGTCGTAGCTCAGATAGTGCGACGCGGCCTGATGGGACAGCCATTCGCGCAGGTAACGCTCATTGACCGAAGCATCCTTGGCCAGTTCAGCGCAGGTCATCGGACCTTTGGCATGCAATGTCTTGTAGAGACCCAATCCGTCACCAATTCGGACCATGGCGATACTGGATGCGCCGCCGAGGTCTCCCAGCATCTGCCCGATGAATTCGTTGAGTTTGCCTTCGTCGACCATGGCTTTCTCCCTCACAGTCGTTCTGGAGCGATTACGCGATTGTGGACACGTAAACTGCGAACGCGCTTCGAGGACGATCCGCCTGAGGAGGCCTCGAACACCGAAAGAAAAGCTGAAAAACCCCCGCAGACGGCAAGGCAGCGTGCGATCCGACGAAAGCGACTGGAACGCCCCCTGGCGGGGTATGACGCGCAAGCGTGATGCACGAACTACAATACGACGAGCGCCGGAGACCCAGAGGAGGGGGCTCGATCACGTGTCCCTGCCAAACTAGGACTTCAGCTTGTCGTTTTGTTGGCAGTGCGCATCTTAGCATTGGGCGCTGCCAAACCCGAAGTGCGATCGCCGAGAGAAGAACGGCGTGTTTCCTGCTTGAGCAGAAAGGACACAGAAATGTTTTCGGTGTCCTCGAGAAGGTCGGCGCTCGGTCGAGGGTGTGCATTGCCTTGTGTCATTCACCGATGTGAGGTGCGCGTTCGGCGGCCCGACTGCGAACTGGTTCGCAGGTTGCGTCGAGCTTCCGGTATTAGTCTGGCCCAGGAGGAGAAAGGGGCAGCCTATGGAACGATCAGAGTCGGTTCAGACGCATCCCTTGTTACTGCCATTCACGGAAGCCGAGGTGCGCAGTATTCGGAAGAGAGCCGTCCGCAAGGATTGGAAGAGAGGCGAAGTCGTCTTCCGTAAAGGCGATGCTTGCGACGGCATGTATGACATCCTTTCGGGATCCATCGTTACCGTTATGGAATCCGAGGACGGTAGATGCCGCCCGATCGCGACGTATGGGCGTGGGCATGTCCTCGGCATTATTCCCGTCTTCGACGGCGGGAGCCGTCAGTTCACCGCAGTCGCGCGCGAGGCATCCAGCGGTCTGCTCCTGGACTGCCGTGAGTTCAAAGCCGTTGTTGCCAGCCGCCCCGAGTTGATGGTTCACATCAACCGCCTTCTTTGCAACGGCATCAGGGGGCTCTACGACTGCATCGAAACAGCGGTCTTTCTCGATGTCCCCGCTCGGCTGGCGCGTCTCGTTCTTTACCTTCACGAACGTCATGCCACAGTCGACGAAAAACTGAAGCTGCCGTCACTCGGCTTTTCGCAAAGGGAGATCGCCGAACTGCTCGGCTTTTCACGTGAATGGGTAGGCCGTGAGCTGGTCAGGTGGCGAAACGCGGGCATCATCGAGCTGCGGCGAAATCATCTCATCATTCGCGACAAGTCCGCGCTTGATCGACTCGCAGTGTTCTCTGCGCCGCGCTGCGCTGCGCACATTTCGCCGGGAGCGTGGTTGTTGCCACCTGCGAACCAACTCCCGCCGACGGCCCCGGGTCTGACAAGTCCAAGGGGTAAACTCTTGAAGCCTAACGAACGCGCGGCATCATGATCATGTCCCACGGGCTGGGCACATCGCCGTGCGGGACCCAGACCAGGGCGGGTGCGTTGAGCGCAAAGGCCTTGTGCAGGGCATCCTCGAGCTGCCGGGCGTCCATCGCTTTGAACGAGGCGATGCCGAAGGAGTCGGCGAGCTTGCCGAAGTCGGGGTTGTGCAGGTCCGAGGCGATCAGGCGGTTGCCGTAGCGCTCTTGCTGGATGCGCCTCACGTTGCCGAAGGCGCCATTGTCGAAGACCACGACCACCAGGGCGATGTTGTGCCGGGCGGCAGTTGCGAGCTCGCCCACCTGATACATGAAGCCGCCGTCGCCCGCGATCGCCAGCACCTTCTTGTCCGGCATCGCGGCCTTGGCGCCGAGCGCCGTGCCGAAGCCCCAGCCGAGATTGTCCTGGTAGCCCGGCGACAGGAAGGTGCGCGGCTTCTCGACCGGGAACGCAATGCGGGAGGCGAAGCCCATCTGCGAGACCTCGTCGACGAAGATGCCGTCCGCAGGAAGCGCGTTGCGGATCGCGTTGAGGAAGGAGACCTGCGGCTCCAGGCGCGACAGGCGCTCGGTCAACCAGGCGCGATGGCCGTTGAGCTCCGCGGCGCGCGAGGGCCGCTTGCGATTGTGCTTCGGAAGGGCCGCGATCAGGGCGCGCAACTGATGCGCGGCGTCGCCCACCAGAGCGGCGTCGGGCTTGCGGAAACGGTCGGGTTCATCAGGATCGACGTCGACGCGCACGACCTTGAGCTTGTCGTCGATGCCCCAGTTGCCATTCTGGATGAAGAAGCGTGTGCCGATCGCCAGCACCGCGTCGGCGTCTTTCCACAGGCGGTGGCCAACCGGCATGTCGACGGCCAGGCGATGCGAGGAGGGAATGATGCCGCGCCCGCGGCGATAGGAGGAGACCGGCGCCTCCAGCATTTCGGCGATATGGATCACCTCGGCGCTGGCGTCGGTCGCGCCGCCACCCAGCACCAGGATCGGCCGCTCGGCATTGCCCAGGATCCTGGCGGCCGTCTCGATCGCCTCGTCGTCGATCACCTGCGGCGGCAGTTGCAACGGCGCGTCAGGCAGAGCCACCTCACTGCGCTTGGCCCAGGTATCGAGGGCGCATTCCAGAGCCACGGGGCGCTGGCGGCCGGAGGTGGCGTGCCAGATCGCCTGGCTCACCAGGGTCGGCGCCTCCTGCGGGCTCCTGATGCGTTCCGCCCATTTGGTGATGTGGCGCATCAGGCCGAGCTGGTCGTGGATCTCGTGCAGATGGCCGTGACCCTTGTCGATGTCGGCCTGCGGGATCTGGCCGATCAGTCCGATCAGCGGTGCATTCATGCCGTAGGCGGTGAGTATCGCGGCTCCCGCATTCAGGAGCCCGGGGCCGGGCACCACGCCAAAGGCCTGCGGCTTGCCGGTCGCAAGCGCCGCCCCCAGCGCCATATAGGCAGCCGTCTGTTCGTGCCGTGGATGGATCACCCGTAACCGGTCGGCCGCATGGTAGAAGGCGTCGAACAAGGGGTCCTGATGCAGGCCGGGCAAGGCATAGACCGTATCGAGGCCGTGGCGGAGAAGAGTTTCGACCGTGGCTTCGGCGGTGCTGAGACGGGGCATCAGGCCTCTCTGTGAGCGTATCTGTAGGCGGGGAGTTCGATCAAAACGATGGTGACGCGGCTGGTACTTTACGCATTGCTGGCCATGGGCGCCGCGGCGTTACTCCTGGTCCTGCTGGCCTGGGCCGCCGAGCGCCGGCTCGACCGGCTGTCGGCAGCTTACATCAAGAGCGATGTGGCGCAGCTGCCCGATATCGACACGGCCCTGGTGCTGGGCGCGGCGCCGATCGGCCCCGAAGGCGGCCCCAACCGCTATCTCGAGTATCGTCTCGATGCCGCCGCCGAGCTGTGGCGCGCCGGCAAGGTGAAGCGCCTGATCGTGAGCGGCGACAAGCGACCTCCGGATTACGACGAGCCGGCGGCGATGGCGGCGGGGCTGCAGCGGCGTGGCGTGCCGGCCGCCGCGATTCTGCGCGACGAAGAGGGCGTGCGCACCCTGGCTTCGGTGCAGCGCGCCGAAACGGCATTCGGTGCGCGACGGCTGATCATCGTCTCGCAGCGCTTCCACCTTGCACGGGCGGTTTTTCTGGCGCGTGAGCTGGGCCATGAGGCCTGGGGCTACGAGGCGCGCGACGTGGTGCGAGCCTACAGCCTGCTCACCGAGCTGCGCCGCTATCCGTCGGCACTCAGGGCCTACTACGATGTGTGGTCCGATTGAGGGGAGAGTCCGATCTCGATCGCTTTCATCGGACGGAGCTGCGCGGAATGCATTTCTTGCTGCGCGGGGGCCCGGTCGTGCGGTTCGTCGACAGGTTCCCGCCGCCCGTGACTTCCTTGATCTGATCGGCAGGGCAGGTGCCGTCGTCGACCAGCACTCTTTCGCCGGCGCGCAGCGCGCCGGGTGGCGGCTCCTGCGATACCGAGCCAGGGACGGGAGCCGGCGGCGTCGAGGCGGTGCGTGGTGAAGGGGCCGGGGGCGTCGGGGTGGTGGGCATTGCAGATGTCGAGGGCCGCGATACAGCTGCGGCAGCTCTCTGATCGGCGTCGAACTGGGTGATCGCTGGCGCTGCACTCTGCAATAAGGCCTGGTTCTGCTTCCCCGAGAGGAAGCCGGTGGCCCCGTCATTCCGACTGCGTTGCCACGCCATGATCATGTCGCGCGTGCGCTTGCCGAAGATGCCGTCGGTGCCACCGGTATCGAAGCCCAGCGCCGTGAGAGCCACCTGGACATGCTGCCGGTCGACGGATGCGAGCCGTAGGCCGATTTCGCCGGCCTCGGCAGCGGCGCGCTCGCTCTCCTCGGCCTTGCGTCGTGCCTCCTCGGCGGCGATCGCTGCCGCTTGCCGGGCCTCTTGGTCGGCCTTTTGCCGCGCGAGTTCGGCCTCCCGCTGGTGCGTCTCCTCATCGGCCTTCTGCTTTGCGGCGGCCTCGGCCTTGTCGCGCGCCTCCTTTTCGGCGCGCAGCTTCGCCAGTTCTTCGGCCTGCGCCTGCGCCTGCGCCTGCGCTTGCGCCTGTGCTTCCGCCTGAGCCGCCTTGGCCGCCGCTTCGGTCTCTGCGGCTCGAGGTGGCGGCTCAGCGGCCCGCTGCGGTGACCGCCCGTCCGTCGCGATGTAGTAGCCCCCGGCGGCCAAGGCTATCGCGGCAAGGGCAAGTCCAATACGGAAGTGTCGTGCACGTCCAGCCGGTGCGGCGGCTCTCTGTATGGTCGGTGCGTCGGCTGCGGATCGCACAGGCTCGGGCGGCGTCGCTGCGGCTTTGCGTGCCTCGCCGAGGACAGTTGTCACCTGAGAGTCCGGAGAAACGGATTGGGTGAGGATCGGCCGCCAGTCGACAATCGATTGTGGTCGGTCGCCGGCACGCACGGCCAGCCCGGCATCGATGCCGATCAGCAGGCCCGGTGCGAACCCTGCAGGCATTTGCTTGCCCAACGGTCGATAGTGATCGTCGAGCATGCGGTCGAAGGCACTGGGAGGGGGCTCTCCGGTGATCGCATGGTAGAGCGTAGCCGAGAGGCCATAGATGTCGGTCCAGGGGCCTTGTCGGGCAGACGTGAATTGCTCGGCGGCGGCATAGCCAGGCGTGAAGATCGTTGTCATCGCGATCGTCCGGCCTGCCATTGCGGCGCGGGCAGCGCCGAAATCGATCAGCGTCGGGTATCCATCACCGTTCAGGATGATGTTGCCGGGCTTGATGTCGCGATGCAGGAAGCCAGCTGCGTGGACCTGAGTGAGCCCGTCCAGCAACGGCCATAGGATTCTGTCGATTTCGGCCGGCGACAGCGTCTTGCCGTGCGCCAGGTGGTCCTGCAGCGTGATTCCCGGCACCAGCTCCATTACGATGTAGGCGGTGCCGTTGGCTTCGATGAAGTCGAAGATCCGGACGATGGCAGAGGCGTGGTGCAGTGTCGCCAAGGTGCGCCCTTCATCGACGAACCGCTGGCGGCCCAAACCAAACTCGTCGGCCAATTTGGTCGACCGCGGTAGAACGAGGGCCTGGCTCTCCCTGACCGCGAGGGCGGTCGGCAGGTATTCCTTGAGTGCGACGTCACGGTCGAGCTGAGTATCGCGCGCACGATAGGTGACGCCAAAGCTGCCCTGGCCAAGAACGGACAGGATTTCGTAGCGCTGCAGCCTTGCGCCAACGGCGAGGACATCGCGGGAGGATTCGTTCGACGGGGTCGAACCAGGATCACTTTGCGAGTGAGGCAAGCTGTCCCCAGTCTCAACAGATCAACGTTGAAAGCGTAGGCAGCCTCGAGTGTCACGGTCAAGAATTGCCCGTGTGACATTCGGCTGCCGCTCACCCCAAGCGCAAGAATGGCACGGCCGCTGCCGCCAGCAGCACTGCCGCGATACGCAGTCGGGTGAAGGGTTCGCGCAGCCAGAGCACGGCGATCAGGATCGCGAACACCGCGCTGGTGTCGCGCAGCGCGGCGGCCGGCGCGATCGGGGCATGGTTCCAGACCCACAGGATGAGCAGATAGGAGACCATCGAGGCGATCGCGACCGGCGTGGCGTAGAGCCATTGGCCCTTCAACTGCTGCCAGACCGGGCCGGCGCGACGTTGGCGGAAGCACATGACAAGGGCATTGGCGATCGAGGCGACGAAACCGTAGGCGAGCGGCGAGCCCGAAGCGCGCACGCCCTGCGCGTCGCAGAGGATGTAGCCTGCGGTGCCGAGACCGGCGAGGGCGGCCCAGCCGAGTGCGCCCAGGGCAACGCCATGGCCGCGCGAGGCGTCCCAGGCGAGCAGGCCGAGCGAGAGTGCGATGATGGCGATGCCCGAGAAGGCGCCTGCGCCCACAAGATGCCCTGTGACGAGGGCAGCCAGTGGTACGACCATCAGCACCGCCAGGGCACGCACCACGGGATAGACGATGCCGAAGCCGCCCAGCTCATAGGCGCGCAGCAGGGCACTCACCGTCACCAGGTTGAGGAGCGCGGAAAGGGCGATCCACGGCCAGGCGCCGGTCGCCGGCAGGCCGGTCCAGGCGAGCAGCGGCAGGACCAACAACGCTCCCAGCACCATCTGCGCCATCATCGCCTGCGCCGGCTGCCGATTGGCCTTCACCGCGGCATTCCAGCCGGCATGCAGCAGCGCGCTCAGCAGGGCAGCCGCGACGTCGATCGGGCTCATGGCGCGTTCATCGGGGCGCGTTCATTGCGGCGGGCTCACCGGGGAAGCGAAACGATGACGACGGCGTAGCGTGCCGGCTTGGATGTGGGGTTGTGGTAGGTGATCGGCTGATCGAGCTGCAGTGCCAGGCAATCGCCGGCCTCCAGATTGTGCTGCTGACGGCCCAAGGTCACGTCGATCGTGCCCTGCAGCACCCAGATCTGCTGATGCGTCGCCGTCTGCCTGGGGCCGCTTTCATAGGCGACGCGTGCACCGGCGGGAAAAGCGACTTCGACGAGCTGGATGGGGGAGGGAAAGCCCGGCGGCGAGACATTGCGCCGGAGGTAGCCGGATTGCGGATCGCGCCATTCCTGCTGCTCGGCCCGTCGCGACACAGGGGCGCCCGGCCCGGCCGGCGTGTCGAACAGCGACGCCAGCATCACGCCGAGCCCGGTCGCCAGCCGTTCCAGCACCACCGCCGTCGGGCTCGTCTCGCCGCGCTCGATCAACGAGATCATGGACCGGCTGACGCCCGAGACGTCGGCTAAAGCGTCAAGCGACAGGCCGCGTGCGGTCCGCAGCTCGCGCACGCGTGCAGCAATGCGATCGTTGACAGAAGCGGGCATGATAAGTCGTCCAATATATTGGATGACTTATCATGTATATTGGATAGCTCGTCAATTCATCAGAATGGGCGGCGATGCATCAGTCCAATCGCGCAATCGCGACGGAAGGTCGGGCTGCAGGGCCCACTCGACCATCCGCAGATAGAGCGCCGTGCCGCTCTCCGCGCCCTCCACGAGGTCGTGGAAGTGTCGCTGCTCGAGCGCGGCGTCCCGCAGAGCCGTCAGGATCGGCATTCCGTGCGGCGGTCCGTCGGACCGGTACAGCATTGCAGGTCTGGCGGCCGATTCACTCGGCGAGTCCCCCTGCAGGATCTGCCGAACCCAGCGACGCGCCGGGCCGTCCGAGATGGTCTGCAGTATGGCGGCCGCACCGAGCTTCACGAACGGTCTCTCGCCGACGACCGACCGGAAATAGCCGTGCCAAAGCTCGACGTCGGCGCTGATCGGGGGCGGGGTGAGGCCGAGGGCCAGCAGATCCTGGGCGACCGCCTGGTGGTGCAGTTCTTCGTCGTTGGCAAACCGATACAGGAAGTCCCGCAGCTTGCGTCGCCACGCCAGATCGCGATGGCCGGCGATGGCCATGAAATAGGTCGGCACGTCCCTGGTCAGATGGAACTGGAACGACAGGTAGCGGGCGCGCGGATCTGGCGTAGTCGCTCGGCCGTTGACCGACGTGGCCAGCAGCTCGGCGAGGTGGAGTTGTGCCGTCCGGATGCTTCTTTCCAGAGTGGAGAGCGTGACGTGATCCATTGCTTTCGTCGGGTGTGCTTTTGAGGGCGAGGTGAAGTCCTGGGGACACTCGGGAGTGCCTGTGCCTTGCCTGCTCGCCGAGGCTGAGCCAGCGGTTCGACAGAGGAGAGGGGCGTGCCTCACCCGCGCGACCAGATGTAGCCGAAGGACGGGTAGTTCTCGATCGCGCGGAACTCCGGATCGCATGCCTCGAACTTCTGGCGGATCCGCTTGATCGCGGACCGGACGTTGCAGCGATATCCATTCTCGCCGCTGCCGGCGATGAAACCTCGATAGTGAAGGCAATCGTAGATTTCACGATAGGAGACGTGCTGGCCGAGCTTGCTGACCAGCAGATTGACGATCCTGAACTCTCCGAAGGTGAGTTCGACATCGACGTCGTTCCAGCTCACACGGCTGCTGCGCGGCCTGAGCGACAGCTTGCCGACCTGCAGGAGGGCTTCTCGTCGAGGCTCCGGTGCCTTGGTGGGGATCACGAGGCGAAGCCGATGCACGAGGATGGCGATGCCGCGGGCCTTGTCGATGAAGTCGACGGCGCCGTGCTTGAGCGCGAGGCTCTCGTAGCTGATGAGCGACCGGTTCGTCAGGAATACGATCGGGAGGGTCAGTCCCCGGCGCTTGAGCTGGCGCATCAACTCGATGCCGTTGGTACGAGGAAGGTGCCAGTTCAGGACGATGAGGTCGGCGGCCGCCACCGAGTCGATGGCCTCAAGCATGGATTGGGCATCGGGGAAAGCTTCGACAGAGAATCCATGCTCTGCCAGCTCATTCGACAGCAGCTCGCAATAGTGACCGTCGTCGTCGACCACGACGAGCCGGATCGGCGGCTCACCGACGGGCGGAAGCGACGGCTCGGTCGCAAATGACGTCAAGGTATCGGCTGTTTGTCCCATGGGTAATCTCACGCGGTAAGGTACTGGAGCGACGTGGCGGGCTCGGGGGGCGCTGAAGGATCTAGCTGGAGACCTGGCAGGGCTCGGGCGTCGGGCGGCCGACGAGATACGGCTCGACTGAGCCGCACCAGTGCGCGGTCGCTTTCGTATCTGCCGCGCGCCGGGAGAGAGCCTTGTCGACGATCATGTCGCTGAACTCGGCGATCGACGGCAGGCGGCCGACCTGCTCGCGACGCCGGCGCAGGAAGCCGGGGGCCTGCTTGTCCATCAGGGAGGCCGTGATCGTTCCTTCGACAATATCGCCGCTGATGATGTGCAGCCGGACATTGTGACGAGCGAACATGTCGCTCATCCGTCGCAGGCACTGCTCGCCGGCCTGCCGGGAAAGCGCGACATGCGCATAGGAGGGCAGGACCGGCTGGTGATAGTAGAAGTGCGCGCTGTGGCTGGTGACGTAGATCAGATTGGCTTCACCGACACAGAGAGGCAGGACCGCCGTGGCGAGGGCAACCGACGCATAGCAGTTGATCGCCATGGCGTAGGGGAGGTCTTTGTCGGGCTCGAGGCCGCCGCTGGCGTTGAGAATGACGGCATTGTAGGGGCCGTGGGCGGCGAGCCGCTGCACCACGTCGTCCAGCTCATCCTGCCGCGCCAGATTGCCGGCGACGAGTTCGCAGTGCCTGCCCGCCCGGGTGATCGCGGCCGCGACAGAGGCGGCCCGCTTGTGCTTGTCCCGATAGGAGAGGGTGATGTCGTAGCCGCGGCCGGCGAGGGCCAGAGCGACGCGTGCCCCGATACCGCGCGATCCGCCGGTTATTAGCACTCGCGGTGCGTTCAGTGGAAAAGCCTGGATCATCGAAGGGCGCCTTCTGTCGCTGTTCGCCTGGCGGCCATCGGCGGCCGACGGGGCAATGCTGCTGCATTGCCATTCCGCAGGCGCTATTTCGGCGTTCGTGAATCGTGAAAACCGCGCGAACAATGTTGAATTCCGCGGTCTAATGGGTTGTTCTCCCCTCCGGGGTAGCGGATGTCGCGCGAACAGTGGGCCTTTTCGCTCAGTCTGATGGGCACTTTCCGGTTGGCGACGCCTGACGGCCTGCGGGTCGAGATCGCCAGCACGAAGGGCATGGCACTGATCGCCATGCTTGTTGTGGCCAAGGACGGTGAGCACTCGAGAGCCTGGCTCCAGGACCGGCTTTGGGGCTCGCGTCAACGCGCCCAGGCGCAGAGCAGTCTGCGGCGCGAACTTTCCAATCTGCGCAAGCACTTGAACGGTGGTGGCCAGCCGGTGCTGGTGTGCCAGCATAATCGCGTCAAGCTCGACCTGACGCGGCTTCGGGTCGACGTCCTGACCTTCGGTGACAAGGGTGCCTTTCCGTCACCTGGTTCGGTCGTGTCCGGAGAGTTCCTGGAAGGCTTCGACATTGCCGGAGAAAACGGCTTCGAGGAATGGCTGCGCGAGCAGCGCTCCTTCTTTCGGCCGAACTCGCCGAGCTCCGTCGGCACGGCCTCGATCCAGCAGACCGCCTTGCCGCAGACCGATCTTTTTGCCGGCCAGTCGCTTGCGGCTCCGCGCTTTGGCGATCGGCCGGCGCTTGCCGTACTGCCCTTTGCCAACCTGACCGACGACCCGGCCGACGATTATCTCAGCGAAGGACTGAGCGAAGACCTGATCGATCGCCTGTCGCGGCTGCGTTGGCTTCCCGTCATTGCCCGCAACTCCTCCTTCGCCTTTACCGCCGGAACCGCCGATCCTCGCAGCATCGGCGAACAGTTGGGCGCCCGTTACGTTCTCGAAGGCCGGCTGCGCGCCAACGGCTATAGTCACGCGGTCTCGCTCGCTCTGTCCGACGCCACTACCAACATCACCTTCTGGACACACCGCCTGCCGCTGCCGAAGGATCGATCGCAGGATGCCCTCGATCCGGTCGTTGCCGAGCTGGTGGGCGTGTTGGACGCCCAGATCGACCACGCCGAGCAGCTTCGTGCGCGCGGCAATCGCCAGAACCGCCTGGAGTTCAACGATCTGATTTGGCGTGGGCGCTGGCATCTCAATCGCTTGACCCGCGCCGACTCCGAGATTGCCCGCCGGCTGTTCGAGCAGGCACTGGAGCTGGAGCCGGATTCTCCCGAAGCCTTGCTGCAAGTGACATTCCAAATGGGCTGGTCGATCTGGGCCAACCGTGGAAGCGTCGAGCAGATCCAGGAAATGCGGCGTATGGCTCATCGCGCCATCGTCGCGGATGCCAACGATGGCCGTGGTCACATGCTGGCCGGGATCGCCGAGCTTTGGCTGAGACAGACCGATCGGGCGCGCGCCTTGCTGCAGCGTGCCGTGGCGCTCAATCCCAGCCTGTGCCAGGCGCATGCCCAGCTCGGGTGCCAGTTCAATCTGTGCGGTGAACCGGCTGCCGCGATCGCGCCGCTGCGCATGGCGCAGCGCCTCAGTCCCAACGACATCCAGGTCTTCTTCATCATCGGCGAACTCGCCATGTCCTACTGGATGCTGGAACGCTGGCCGGAAGCCGTTTCCGAAGCCAACCAGTCCATTACGCGGCGCCCCGCCTACTGGTATGCCGCGGTCGTCAAGGTCAACGCGCTGGTGGGCGCTGGCGATCTCGCAGCCGCGCGTCGCGCCCTCGACGAACTTCTGGCGGTGAAGCCCGACTTCCGGTCGGAGTATGTCGACTGGATTCCGTTTCTCGATCCGGCCTGGAATCAACGCCTGAAGGACGGCTTGGCCAAGGTCATGCCCGCGAACGCGGGTTCGGGCAAGGAGCGACATCGGACCTCCAACGCCGCTTCCTGACGCGAGCGGAACGAAGTCATGCTTGAACTGAAATATTTCGACAAGATCAGTCGCTACGAGCAGGCAGAGCAGGCCAGCGGCGACGATTTCCCGCCTTTCGACGTCGACAGACTGGGCACGGACAGCGCCTACAAGAGCGCCGTCCGGAACTACGTGAGGCTGTTCTTCCTGGCCGCGTTGTGGCTGATGCGGGCCGTCTGGCCGGTCTATCGGTTCGGCAGGCTGGTCGTCGTCAGCCGGTATGAAGATGTCGAGGCGGTCCTGCAGAACCGTGAAGCCTTCCGAGTACCGTTCGGGCCGGAAATGACGAAAGTCACCGGTGGCGTCAATTTCGCGCTGGGCATGGACGGTGCCGAGCACGACCGGCAGCGGGCGATCATGGATCGGGCCATGCCTGCGGCGCGGCGGGCGGGCGACCTTGCCGACATTCTGGCAGGCACCCGGCACTTCACTGAAAAGCTGCTCGAAGGGTCGGGAGGCCGCATCGACGTCATGCGCGACCTGATGGGCCGCGTCTTCACCGAGTCGGCCAACGACTACTTCGGCCTGGACCTCGACGACCCGAATGCCTTTCTGGATCGGTCCCTGGCGGTCTCCAATCTCATCTTCGCCGATCCTTTCGGTAACCCCACGGCGAGACAAACGGCACTGGGCGGCGCGGTCCGCCTTCGCTACATGGTGGATCGAGCGATCGCGCGTGCGCACAAGCACTTTGCCGAGTGCGGCCCGCAGGACAGGACCATTCTCGACCGACTTGTCGCCGAAGCGCAGGCGTCGACCGATCCGATATCGGATGACGAGATCCGCGCCATCGCCATCGGCACGCTGACCGGTCTTATCCCGACGAATACCCTGGCGGCCGGCAAGGTTCTGGAAGAGCTTCTTCGCCATCCGCAGTACCTGAAGGAGGCCATTGAACTGGCCGCCGCCTGCGAAGATCCGTCGAAGGCAGGTGAGCGACAGGCAAATCGCGCCCGATTTCGCCGGATCATCATCGAGGCGGCCCGGCTCAATCCGGCCCTCTTTCCCGGCCAGTGGCGCTACGCGCCCGAAGACACGCACATCGGACAGAAGCGTGTGCGCGGCAGATCCGTCCTCATGGTCTCGACCATGTCGGCGCTGCGCGACCGGCGCGTCTTCGAGCGGCCGGGGGCCTTCTGGCCGGATCGGCCGGACAACGAGAGGAAGGCCTGGCTGATGTTCGGCCGGGACAGTCACGTGTGTCTCGGCAACTGGGTCGCGATGGAGCAGATCACCGAGATCTTCCAGATCCTGCTGGCTCAACCCAATATCCGTCTTTCGTCACGTCAGGTGGGGAGGCTGGCCTATATCGGTCCGTTCCCGCGACGGCTCGACATGGAGTTCGACACCGCCCGGTCGCCGCGCCAGCAGACCATGATCACCATACAGGCGCCCCTGCTGCCCGGTGTGAAGCTGGAGCATATGCAGGACAGGATCGCCAGGCTCGGCAATCCGGCGGCGGCCGACAGCGACATCGGCAAGGCCCTGACGGCGACCCGGCTGGTGCATTTCGCTTCTCTCTCGGCATTCTACGCCGATCCCGACGAGCAGGGCGGCGGGAGCGATCCCCGGCTGGTGTTCGAGCTCAATGTCGACGGCAATGCAGAGCCTGCCCTGAAGGCGATCGCCGACAAGGCCGGTATCTATCTGGCGGACATCTTCGCCTTGACGGAGGGCGGCTCCGGCCCGCTCTACGACGTGTTCCTGCGCCAGCATTTCGAGCTGAGCTTCCTGCCTTGGGAAGCGACCGGCCTGGAGTTCAACGGCACGCCCGATTGCCCCGTGGCCGATATCGAGATCCAGCACGAGGTTGCGACGGTCGCGCGCGGTGCCTTGGACGAGTACGTCAAGAGGCGCGGCAATCCGGGCATGCGGGCGCGATCTGCCCTGCAGCATGTTCGCGAAGCCATCCGATCGCACCCGGACGAACGGTTGCGCAATTCGCTCATCAGGCCCTCGCGGCGGCGGCTGGCGATATCGGAATGGACCGGTACCGGCACCACGAAGGGACTGTCGGTGTTCTTCTCGTCCCGGGCGGGGAGTTACTTCTGCCTGCTTCTGGCGCTTCTTGTCCTCTGCCAGAGCGCCATGATCTACGGCTTCGTGCGACCGTTCTCGGTGATCCCGCAGGTGATCGCCTTCAGCTCCCTGGCGGGCGTCGCCGCGTTGCTGGCAGCGGCCGTCTCGAAGACCGGCTTCGATGACCTGATCGATTGCTGGAAATGGGTGGGGCGCTTTCTTCCCTATCCCTTCATCGCACTCGGTCTCGCTGCCCTGCTTGGCCTGGTCGCGGCATTGGCCTGCCTCAACGTCTGGGCCATCGAGACTGTGCTGGCATGGGCGCTGCCAGGGGCCGCTCTGCCCGTGGTGACGGCCATTGCGATCGTGGGAGGGCTGGCACTTCTGCGACCGCAGTATCTCGCTGGCGTCTCGCTGATCGACAATTGGCGGGCGAGCCTCGGCCATCTGCGTTCGGCGGTGATCGTCGTCGTGGTCCTGGCCTGTGCCGCGATGCTCTATCACGTGATCGCCAAACCCGATCTTGCCCGTTGGCCGACCTATGCGCTGGTCGTTCGGTGGTTCGATACGATCTGGCAGCAGTCGTTCCTGATCGCCGATTTCGATCGCAAAGCCGTGGGCACTGCATTGCAGATCGTCGGTTGGGGGCTTTTTGCCCTGGCCGGCGGCATTGCGTCGACCGCCATCGGCTGTGCCCTGGTGATCGGTATCTTTCTGGCGATCCTGCGTTACCACGAGAAGCGGGATGCGGTGGACGAACGGCCGGCGTCACTGGACAAGATCCAGGCCGTCGCTGCGCTGGAAAACGCTCCGGGCTATGCGCAGAACCATATCGTCGCCATTACGCCGCTGAAGGAAGGCGGCTTCCGGCGTCTGACACTCGCGATCGCCTTGTGGTGGATCGCCCAACTGGTCACCTACTGGTACCGCCCGGGTTTCGTGCTGAATATGGGCACGATCCACTATGCCCGCTGGTTTCGATTGCCCGGCAGCAACGCGATGGTCTTCTTCTCCAACTACGACGGGAGTTGGGAAAGCTATCTCGAGGACTTCGTCACCAAGGCGCACAAGGGACAGACGGCAGCGTGGAGCAACGGCAAGGGCTTCCCGACCACCCGGTTTCTGATCCTCGACGGGGCGCAGGATGGCCCGCGTTTCAAGCGTTGGGTCCGCCGGCAACAGATGCCTTCGTTGTTCTGGTACAGCCGCTTTCCGCACCTGACGACCGATCAGATCCGCAACAACGCCCTGATTCACGACGGCCTGATGCGGGCCAAGACCGACACGGCGGCACAGGCCTGGCTCGACTGCTTCGGCACGATGCCGCGTCCGGATACCACCATCGAGATCGAGCAGATCCAGTCTCTGGTCTTCGCAGGCTTCGCCCGGTTCAAGTACATGAGCTGCGCGGCGATCACTTTGCCGGGCGGCGACCGCAAGGCGATCCATCGTTGGCTCGAACGGCTGCAGTTCGACGTGGCGTTCGGAGAACAGGGCGGACGGGACCAGCCGCCGACTTTCGCGGCGTTTTCGGCCTCAGGTCTGGCGAAGATCCTGGGGGAGGCAGCAGGCGACGACGACCTGATGTCGGCCTTCCCGCCGGCGTTCCGCCTCGGCATGGGGCGTCGCGGCAAGATCCTGAGGGATGTGGGCGCCTCGGACCCGTCGCAATGGCGGTGGGCCGACGTTGCAGGCACCGCGGGAGACGCAAGACCCGTCGACGCCATGCTTCTGATCTATGGCGCCAGCACTGCCGACTGCAGGAAGACGCTGGAGGAGTATTGCAGCAAGCTCGGCGACGATTGCCTGCTCTACGTCGTCGATACCCAGCCGACGGCGAAGACGGAGCAGGCGGCCCAAGACGGTGTCATCTACGAGCATTTCGGCTTCCGCGATGGCATTTCGCAGCCGATCATCCGCAGCACGCGGCGCGCCGCGCGCGATGTCGATTCGCCCGATCTGGTCGAACCTGGCGAGATGATTCTCGGCTATCGCAACAATGCCGGTCAGCTCGCGCCGGCCGTGACGCTTCCGGCGGAACTGGACCAAGGAGACGACCTGGCGTCGGATGTGATCGGGCAGGGGTCCCGCTTCCCGCGCTTCCGCACGGCCAGTCCGTCTCTGCTGCGCGACTTCGGGCGCAACGGCACATTCCTGGCCATTCGTCAGATCGAGCAGCATGTCGACGTCTTCGAGGACTTCACGTGCCGTCAGGCCGAGACGCTCAACAAGGAGGTCAAGCAACTCGGAGGGCTGGTTGGCGGGCCGGTCAACGGCGACTGGGTGGCCGCCAAGATGATGGGCCGCCGTCAGGACGGCCAGCCCTTGTCGCATTGGATGGAAGCTGGCACGACAAGTGGTGCGACGGGCGGCGGCGACAACGATTTCGACTTCGGAATGGACGATCCGCAGGGGCTGCGTTGTCCCTTCGGCGCTCATATCCGGCGCGCCAACCCGCGCGGCGGCATGCAGCCCGATGATCCGCTCGAGATCTCCATCACCAAGCGTCACCGTATCCTGCGCCGCGGCCGGCCCTATGCGAGCGCCGATGGCGGGGAGAAGGGCATGATGTTCGTCGCTCTGTGTGCCGACATCGAACGTCAGTTCGAGTTCCTGCAGCAGACCTGGATCACGTCACCGGCCTTCCAGGGCCTCACCAATGAGCCGGATCCCATCGTCGCCACGTCGGAGCAGCCCGGCGGCAATGTCTTTACCATTCCGACCACTGCAGGCCCCCTTACGCTCCGAGACCTGCCCAATTTCGTCACGATCCGGGGCGGCGGCTATTTCTTCGCGCCGAGCCGCGCGGCGCTGCGGTTCATGGCGTCGGTGACGAAGTGATTCAAGAGCAGGTCGACTTGTCCGGGCGGTAGTGCTTAGAGTTCGACGGTCAGGATAGCGTCGAAAGGATCGCGGAATGCCGTTGCGCTGGGAAATCCTTCATCCGGAGAAACTGGTGCACATCGTCGCCGAGGGGCCGGTCACCATCAAGGATATGGAGGAGCATTTCGACGCCATCGTGGTGGCCGAGGCGCTGCCCTACGCCAAGCTGTTCGATGCCTCCCGTCTCATCCCGGTCTACGACGATCACGACGTCCTGATGATGGGGGCACGGCTCAGTGCCTACACGTCGCATTTCGACAGCGGGCCGTTGGCGGTTGTCGGCGAAAGCGAGGAGGCCGAGACGGCCTTCCGGAGGTTCGTCAACATGTCGCCGTCCAAGCGGCCGGCCAAGCTGTTCCGGACCGAGGCCGAGGCGCGAGCCTGGCTCGCCACCGGCCCGGCGCTGCTGCCGCTCTGATCGCGACCGTCGCAGGAAGCGTTCCCGTCGACTATTTTCGCTCTGGCTGCACGACGACGGTCGCCGTCATGCCCGAGGCCAGCAACACGCCATCGGGCACCTTGTCGATGGCGATGCGGACCGGGATACGTTGGGCGAGGCGGATCCAGCTGAAGGTCGGGTTGACGTCGACCACCAGGTTCGCCGGATTGATGGCAAGCTCGCGGTCGGCGATGGCGCGGTCGATGCTCTCGACATGGCCGTGCAGGGGCGCCGGGAAGCTCATCAGCCGGATCTCGACCCTGTCGCCGGGGTGGATGCGAGGGATCTTGGTTTCCTCGAAGTAGCCACGAACATGGAAGGAGCCGGCATCGACGATCGCCATGACCGCCTTGCCGGCGGTGGCATAGGCGCCCTGGCGCAGGGTAAGCGTCGAGACGTAGCCGTCGACCGGTGAGCGCACCGTGGTGCGCTCGAGATCGAGCTTGGCAGCCGCCAGCGCGGCTTCGTCGAGATCGACCGCTGCCCGGGCTGCCTTGGCTGCCGACTCGGCCTGTTCCTTGGCCTGGACCGATACGGCGGTTTCGCCCAGCCGGGCCCGGCGCTCGGCATCGGCCTCGAGTTGCCGGGTCTGGACACGCTGGCTGTCGAGCGCTGCCTGCGCCCGCTGGACGGCGAGGGCGAAACGCTCCTTGTCGATCACGAACAGTACGTCGCCCTTGCTGACGCGCTGATTATTGACCACGCGCAGATCGGTGATGATGCCGGAAACGTCGGGAGCCATCACCACGATCTCTGCCGCCACGCGGGCATCGCGCGTCCAGGGGCTATCCACGTAGTATTGCCACAGCATCGTGCCGGCGAGCACGGCGCCGGCGGCGACGACCAGGGTGATCAGGACGCGGAGCGCGAGGGTCGGCAGTTTCATCTTTTCGTTTCCCCTCACATCGTCGCGACGACGATCGCGGTCAGGACGATCAGCAGCAGGGACAGGTCGAACAGGGCCGGATGCCAGATCCAGCGGTAGGCGCCCGCGCGGTCGAGGGCAAAGCGCGCCAGGCCCGTGATCGCGAGGGCGACGACCAGATAGCCGAGCATGGGCGAGAGGTAGACGCCGGCGAGGTCGATTTCCTTGATCATGTCGGGACAACCACTTCCTGGAGAGGCGGCGGCGCGGCCGAAGAGGGCAGGCCGAAGAAGGCGGCGTGATAGGACAGGGTGAGCCTGATCGCCGTGACCGAGGTCAGGGCGGCGAAGGTGTCGGGATCGCTGTCGAGCTCGCGCAGGCGCTCCCCGGCGTGGGTCAGGGCCTGCATCACGTCGTTGCTCGGTCCGAGGTGTTTGGTGGTGTCGAAATGTCGGGCGATGACCGACAGAGCACTCTCGACCACTTGGCGCGTGAGGGGTGGCAGCGTGTCGGCGAGCCGGCGCAGGGTCATGACGTTCTGGCCGACACGCAGCGCCGCCAGACTTCCCTGCAGGATGGGGCGATCGCCGGACGAGGCCGGATCGAGGCGCAACAGCAGGCCGTTGATCCGATCGAACATCCGGCTTTCGAAAGCACCGGGGGCCAGAACCCGTCCGGAGGCCAGCTGGCCGAGGTCGGCCAGGATGCCAGTGACCAGGCGGCGCGCCACCCATTGCGTCCCCAGCGGCCGCAGCAGCGCGAACAACGCCACCGACATTGCGCAGCCGGCCAGGACCGCGACGGCCGTGTTGAGATAAGCGGCGAGATCAAGCTTCGGCACCTTGCCGAGGGACAGCAGGAAGAGGAAATTGATGGCGAGCGGCGTTGCCATGGTCGCCGTATTGGGCGCCGTCATCAGCAGGCCGATCGGCACCAGGAAGACCGCCAGCGCCGCCACCAGCATCGCGAAGCCATCGATCTGCGGCAGCACCAAGGTCATGTAGAAGAGGGCGACGACCGCCGATACAGCCGTGAACTTCAGGAAGTTCAGCGCGGCCTGCGCGGGGCGGTCTGCGGCCGAGAAGAAGCCGCAGGAAATCGCGATCATGGTGGCGGCCGCCGATCCGTAGGTCCAACTGGTCTCGATCCAGATCGCGCAGCCGATCACCAGGGTGGCGAAGGCCGAAACGGCGGCATTGATGGCGACGGCCTGATCGCGATGCCGGCTGATCGAGGGCGCGGCACCCAGCACGGCCGGCCGCGTGCCGGCCGCCAGATGGTCGCGCAGGCCGAGGCAGCCGGCGCGCAGGGTCAGCACGTCCTGCAGGCGGCTGAGCAGGATACCGGCGACAATCGCCTGATCGTTGCGGTGGGCCGCCTCGGGCGCCGGCCGGCACGCTTCGATCTGTTGCCGGACGGTGGCAATGCTATCGTCGTCCGTAGGTTGGGCGGCCCCCAGCGAGCGATCCATCACGCGGGCCACCGCATCGAAGGCCGGTTCGATGGCCTGCCACTGCGTCGGATCCCTCTGGCGCAGCGCCTGTTCGCGGTCGCGGATCGAGACCAGCACTGCAAGGAAGGCAAAGAGGCGCCCCTGCAATTGGCGAACGACGTCGTTGGCCACGCGGACCGCGCGGGTGTCGAAGACGGCATGCGAGCGCAACGTCTCCAGGGCGACAACATCGGCGATCAGTCGTGTCTGGTCGCCATGAGTCCGCGTGGTTCCGCCTTGGCCCGAGAGAATGTCGACGGCCCAGCGCGCCGTCGCATCGAGCGTGGCTTCGATGCGCGCATAGAGGACCGGCCCGACAGGGCGGGGCATGACGACCGCGCTCAGCACGCCGGCACAGCCGATACCGAGCAGGATCTCCGTGCAGCGCGTCACGGTGAGATCGAATGCCGCCTGTGGCGTCAGGACGGCGGGAAAGCCGATAATCGCCAGGGTATAGCCCGCCAGCATGGGACCATAGGCGGCTGGGGCGTCGCGCAGCAGGACTGAAATATAGACGCAGACGGCGAACCAGAGGGCGCTCGCCAGCACGAACAATTCGCGTGCCTGCACGAACAAGTCTATGAAGACCAGGGTGGCGAGGGCGCCGGCCAGGGTACCGAAGACGCGGTAGACGCTCTTCGACAGCATCATGCCGGTCATCGGCTGCGAGACGATGTAGACCGTCATTGCCGCCGTGCCAGGGGAGGAGAGGTCGAGGCGCAAGGATATCCAGGCCGCGAGCATCGCTGCGCTGAAGGTGCGAAGGGCAAACACACCATCGCGCCAGCTCGGCCACTCCATCCTTCGAATCTCCCGCTTCACGTGAGGCCACGCGGCCAACCATCGGACCGGATCGCCATTTAACCACGGCGACCGCCGACGGTCAGCCACGAGAGCCCTCTGGGACCTTTCGTAAATTTTCGGCCGCGCCTAGAGTAGCGTCAGGTGCCGGGAGAGAGCGCCGCGAATCATAAGAAAGGACGAGGCTGTAGCCATCGTTCGGGAGGACGCCAGATGCCGAACCAGAGCAACGACCCGGCCGAGCTGTGGCGCACGTTTCTGGCGGAGGCCGAGAAGAACTACAACAACCTCGCCAATCAGGCGATGGCCTCGCCGGAATTCAGCCGGCTGATGAACCAGGCCGGCGGCGCGAGCTTCGGCGCGCAAAAGATGCTGGGCGAGATGATGGAGCGCTATCTCGGCAGCATGAACCTGCCGAGCCGGGCGCAGCTTGCGGATATGGGCGAGCGCTTGCAGGCGATCGAAGCCCAACTCATGGAGATCAAGGCGATGCTCGTGGCCTCTTTGGGCGACGCCGCCGCCGCGGGGGCCACCGGGGTGGCGCCGCGGCCCAAGCCGCCGCGCACCAAGCGGCCGCCCTCTGCGGCGGCGGGGGCGGCCGGAGGCAACGGCCCATGAGCCCCGCGGCCCAGCAGGCGCAGGCGGATATCGCCGGTCGCCTCCAGCAGGAGATCCAGCGCGCGGTTCAGCGCAGCATCAAGGGTGTCGAATATATCGGCTCGGCGGCGCCGGCTATGGGCGTCACGCCCAAGGACGTGCTGGTGACGCGTGGCACCATGAGCCTCTATCACTACCGGCCGCTGGTCGACGAGATCTATCGCGTGCCGGTGCTGGTCGTCATGGCGACCACCAATCGCGGTTACATCCTCGATCTCGCTCCTGGGCAGAGCTTCATCGAGTTCCTGCTGAAGCGCGGCTTCGACGTCTACATGCTGGACTGGACGGCACCGCGGCCGGACGAGAAACACCTGCGGATCGACGACTATGTTCTCGACTTCATCCCGGACTGCATACGCCGGGTGCAGCAGGATTCCGGTGAGCCCGATGTCAGCATTGTCGGCTATTGCTTCGGCGGCGTGCTGTCGCTGCTCTATGCTTCGATCTTCTCACAGGGGCCGCTGAAGAACCTGGTGTGCTTCACGACCCCGATCGACTTCCGCGAGATGAAGCTGTTCCACAACTTCTCCGACCGGCGCTATTTCAACGTCGATCAACTGGTCGACAGTGTCGGCAACGTGCCGCCTGAACTGATCCTGTCTTCGTTCGAGATGCTGCGGCCAGTGTCGCGGACCGTGGGACAGATCCAGCTGTGGGAGAACATCTGGAACGACGAGTTCGTGAAGTCCTATCGCATGTTCGATCGCTGGTCGACGGATACGCTGCCGTTGGCCGGCGAGTACTTCCGGCAGATCACCAAGGACCTGATGTGGGGCAACAAGCTCTACGAGCGGACGATGACCGTCGGCGGCCATCGCGCCGATTTCCACTCGATCAAGGTGCCGCTCCTGCATGCCGTGGCCGAGCACGACCACATCGTGCCGTATGGTGCCTCGCGGCACCTGATCCCCAACGTCGCCTCGACCGACAAGGAGGAAGTCGTCCTCAAGGGCGGTCATATCAGCCTGGTCGCCGGCGCCAACGCCGCCAAGCGACTATGGCCCAAACTCGATTCCTGGCTGAGTGAGCGATCCGTATGAGCAGTACCGAGAGGCGATCCTACCCCCGT
>MKRV01000117.1 GCA_001897995.1 Alphaproteobacteria bacterium 65-37
GACCAGCGGCGCAAGCCGGCGGAGATGCTGGCCTTCATCGGCATCGTGCCCGGCATCACCGCCCTCGATCTCAGTGCCGGTGGCGGCTACACGACCGAGCTGCTGGCCCGATCGGTCGGCCCCGGCGGAACGGTCTACGGGCAAAGCCGGCCACGCAATCCCGACCAGCCCGCGGTCCGACCCGCCGCGCCCGAGGGCAACGCCAATCCGACGGCGGCGACCGGCGCGCCCCCGACGGCGCCGCCGGCCGCAGCGCCAGCCGCTCCGCGGCCCTCGCCCGTGGCGCTCGCCGATCGCAGCGACAAGCTGAAGGCCGCCGGCATCCAGGCCGCCCCCATCGTTGCGCTCGTGCGGCCCTTCGAAGATCCCGTGCCGGCGGAACTGGCGAACGGCCGCCTCGATCTCGTGACCCTGATGTTCAACTATCACGACCTCGGCTTCCTCGGCGTCGATCGCGCCAGGATGAACGAGGCAGTGTTCAAGGCGCTGAAGCCGGGCGGCGTCTACGTCATCGCCGACCATTCGGGCCGCCCCGGCACCGGCATCTCCGAATCCGGGACCTTGCACCGGATCGAGGAGGCCTTCCTGCGGCGCGAAGTCGAGGCTGCCGGTTTCAAGCTCGCGGCCGAGGGGAACTTCCTGCGCAACGCGAACGATCCGCGCGACAAGAACACGCCGGACCCGCCGCAGCCCAAGGACGAGTTCGTCCTGAAATTCGTGAAGCCCTGAGCGTCAGCGCCGCTCCTTGAAGAAGGCGCGCAGGAGCTCGCCGGCCTCGCGCTCGCCCAGCCCCGGATAAAGCTCCGGCCGATGATGGCAGGTCGGCTGGTCAAAGATGCGCGGCCCATGCTCGACGCCGCCGCCCTTGGGGTCACCGGCCCCCCAGTAGACGCGACGCAACCGCGCGAAGGAAATCGCCTGGGCGCACATCGGGCAGGGTTCGAGCGTGACATAGAGATCGCAATCGACCAGCCGCGGCGCCCCGAGCCGTGCCGCGGCCGCGCGAATTGCCAGCAGCTCGGCATGGGCCGTCGGATCGGCCAGCGCCTCGGTGCGATTGCCTTCGTCGGCCAGCAGGGCGCCGTCCGGCCCTACGATCACGCAACCGATCGGCACCTCGCCGCGCGCGGCGGCGGCGCGCGCCGCGGCGAGGGCAAGCTCCATGGGGGTCGACTTCGGAACAACAGGATCATTCATGGAGCGGGAGGATGCCGTTCGTTTTTATCGCCTCCCCATTCATATGGGGAGGTGCCCCTGTCATCAGGGGCGGAGGGGTCATCTGCCGCGAAGCGCCTGCCGCACATGACCCCTCCGTCGTCGATGACGACGACACCTCCCCCGATGACGGGGGAGGAAGGCCTTACTATAGCGCTCACCGGCTGGCCCGCGTATCTTGGCGGCATGCCTCGCCCTCTGATCGGAGTCACCCTGGATGCGGAAAAGCCAGGGGGATACTCCAAATTTCCCTGGTATGCGCTGCGCCAGAACTATCTCGACGCCATCAATGCCGCCGGCGGCCTGCCGGTCGCCTTGCCGCACGAGCCGGACCGCGTCGCCGACTATCTCGAGCGTATCGACGCGCTGGTCGTGACCGGCGGCGCCTTCGATGTCGACCCGTCCTACTATGACGGCGGGGCCAAGCACGCCACCGTGATCACCAAGGACCGGCGCACGGCCTTCGAGTTCGCCGTGACGAAGGGCGCGCTGGCGCAGGACAAGCCGGTGCTGGGCATCTGCGGCGGCCAGCAGCTCCTGCACGTGGTGCTGGGTGGCAGGCTGATCCAGCATATTCCCGACACCATCGCCCAGCCGCTGGCGCACGAGCAGCCCAATCCGCGCAACGAGCCCGGCCACCTCGTGAAGGTCGCGAAGGGAACACAACTGTACGGCATCGTGGGCACCGACGAACTGGCCGTGAACAGCGCTCATCACCAGGCTGCCGCCGATGCGCCGCAAGGCGTGATCGTGAATGCCGTGGCCCCCGATGGGGTCATCGAGGGCATCGAGGCCCCGGCCTATCGCTTCTGCATCGGCGTGCAGTGGCATCCCGAATTCCTGATCTCCGAGGGCGACGCGAAGCTGTTTCGCGCCTTCCTGGGAGCGGCGGCACCGACGTGAGCGAACCCGAAAGAATTGCCAAGCGCCTGGCGCGTGCCGGCCTCTGCTCGCGCCGCGATGCCGAACGCTGGATCGAAGCCGGCCGCGTGAAGGTCGACGGCAAGGTGCTGGAAACTCCGGCCTTCGTGGTCACCGACCAGAACGTCATCGAGGTCGACGGCAAGCCCTTGCCGCAAGCCGACCGGGCCCGCCTGTGGCGCTATCACAAACCACCCGGTGAAATGGTGACGGCCCGCGATCCCGAGGGCCGGCGCACCATCTTCGATTCGCTGCCCAAGGGTATGCCGCGCGTGGTCACGGTGGGTCGCCTCGACTTCATGTCGGAGGGCCTGCTGCTGCTGACCAATGACGGCGGTCTGGCGCGCCGGCTGGAGCTGCCCGCCAACGCCTGGACACGGCGCTATCGCGCGCGCGTGCACGGCGCGGTCGACGAGGCGCGGCTGGCAGCCCTCGCCGACGGCATCACCATCGAGGGCGTGCGCTATGGCGCGATCGAGGCCTCGCTCGATCGCCAGCAGCGCTCCAATGCCTGGCTCGACATCGCCCTCACCGAAGGCAAGAACCGCGAAGTGCGCCGGGTGCTGGCCCATCTCGACCTGCCGGTCGTGCGCCTGATCCGTGTCGCTTTCGGGCCGTTCCATCTCGGCGAGCTCGAGCGCAACCATGTCGACGAGGTCCCGGCCCAGGCGCTCGACAACCTGCTGGGCCTGAAGCGGCCGGCCCGCAAGGAGGGCTGGGCCAAGCCGCAGCCGCGACCGGCCGCCCAGGCCAAGCGTCGCCGTCACTGATATTGAAGATCAGATGTTGAAGATCGGATGTTGAAGATCGGATGTTGAAGATCATCGGGGGCAAGCACCGCGGCCGCCCCCTCGCGACGCCGGAGGGTCTCGCGACCCGGCCGACGGCGGCCCGCGCGCGCGAAGCACTGTTCAATGTGCTGATGCACGCCAAATGGCGCGGCGACGGCACCTCGCCATTGATCGATGCCCGCGTGCTCGATGCGTTCGCCGGGTCCGGCGCCCTCGGCCTCGAGGCCCTGTCGCGCGGCGCCGCCCATGCGACGTTCCTCGACAACGATGCGACGGCCGTTAAGTCGATCGGCGAGAACCTGCGCAAGCTCGGCGAGACCGCCGCGGCCAAGGTCGTCCGCGCCGACGCGACGCGGCCGCCACCGGGCCGCGACGCCTGCGATCTCGTTTTCCTCGATCCGCCCTACCGCTCCGGCCAGGCCGGCCCGGCTCTGGCAGCGCTGGCGGCGGCGGGCTGGCTGACCCCCGACGCCGTCGCCACCGTCGAGCTCGCCCACAACGAGGACATGGTGGCGCCCGAGGGTTTCGAAGCCGTCGACGAAAGGCGCTATGGTGCCGCCAAGATCGTGATCCTGAAGCGTACGCCATGAAGCTCACCGCCCCGCTCTACATGCTGCGCCACGGCGAAACCGCGTGGAACACCGAACGCCGCATGCAGGGCACCAAGAACTCCGATCTCACCGAACGCGGTCGAGAGCAGGCACTGGCCATGGGACGCACCTTGAGAGGCGAACTCGCGCGGGAGTCCCAGCCGACGGTCTTTTTCCGGAGCCCGCTCGGTCGCGCCCGCGAAACGGCGGAGATCGTCGGCCGCGAGATCGGGATCCCGAGCAGCGACTGGCGTGAGGATATCCGCCTCGCCGAGCTCGCCTACGGACAGTGGGAAGGCTTCTCCTGGAAGGAGATCGAAGTCACGCATCCCACGGCGCTCACGGACTGGCGCGCCGATCCGCACGGCTACTGCCCGCCCGGCGGAGAAACGCATACGGAGCTGCGCACCCGCTCGGCCGAGATGCTTGCCGAGATCGCCGCCTTGAACACGCGCGTCGTCGTGGTGAGCCATGGCGTGAGCGGCGCCGTCATGCGCGGGCTGCATCTGGGTCTCGATGCGCGCGCGATGTTCATCCTGGAGAAGCCGCAGGATGCCTTCTTCCGTCTGTTCGATGGTCGCGAAGAGCGGATTGCCTGCGTGCAGGCTTGAAGAGAGGCAGGCTTGAGAAGAGCTTGTGATCGCCGCGAAGGATTCTAGGCCTTAGCGGCCAAGACTGTGGCTTTGCAGGCACGGCCCGCAGCCTTGCGGGCGATGCCGGTCAGGGTTGCTTCGCCAAGCCGGGCGAAGATCGGTAAAAAAGCGGCCATGTCCAATCCGGTTTCGACGATGGGCTCCGCGCGCGGTGCGTGGGGAGCGGAGGCACGCGCGACTCTGGCGCTGGCCTGGCCGCTCATCCTCACGAACCTCGCGCAGACGGCAATGACGGCGACCGACGTCGTGCTGCTGGGATGGCTCGGCGCCGATGCGCTGGCGGCCGGCGCGCTGGGCTCCAACCTCTACTTCGCCACGATGATCTTCGGCCTCGGCATCACCACCGCGTCCGCGCCGATGATCGCACGCGAGCTTGGCCGCAAGAGCCATTCGGTGCGCGACGTGCGCCGCACCGTGCGGCAGGCCATGTGGGCGGCCGTCGTGATCGCCGTGCCGATCTGGGCAGTGCTCTGGTACTGCGAGGAAATCCTGCGCCTGATGGGCCAGGAGCCGCGCCTGGCCGCCGCCGCGGGCGAGTATATGCGCGCCCTGCAATGGTCGATCCTGCCGTTCTTCTTCTACCTGGTGCTGCGCTCCTTCGTGGCGGCGCTGGAGCGACCGCTCTGGGCGATGGTGATCGGCATCGCCGCCGTCGTCATCAACGCTCTTGCTGCCTGGACGCTGATCTTCGGTCACTTCGGCCTGCCGGCATATGGCCTGGTCGGCGCGGGCATCGCCACGACCTTCTCGACGATCCTGATGTTCGGCGCGCTCGCGATCGTGGTCTATACCGACCGCAAGTTTCGCCGCTATCACCTGTTCGGCCGCTTCTGGCGCGCCGACTGGCCGCGCTTTCGCGAATTGTGGCGGCTCGGTCTGCCGATCGGCGCAACCCTCGTCTTCGAGGTCACGGTGTTCAATGCCTCGACCTTCCTGATGGGGCTGATCAGCGCCGCCTCGATTGCCGCCCATTCGATTGCGCTGCAGATTGCCTCGCTCTGCTTCATGGTCCCGCTGGGGCTGAGCCAGGCCGCCACCGTGCGCGTCGGCCGCGCCTACGGTGCCGACGATCCCGACGGCATCCGCCGCGCCGGCTGGACGGCCTTCGCCATGGGCACGGCGTTCATGGCGCTGACCGCACTCGCCATGGTGCTGCTGCCGCGCACCTTGGTCGGGCTGTTCCTCGACCTCGGCACGCCGGCCAACGCACCGGTGATCGAGCTTGCCGTGTCGTTCCTGTTCATGGCCGCGCTCTTCCAGCTCGCCGACGGCGGCCAGGCGGTCGCTGCCGGCATGCTGCGCGGCCTGCACGACACGCGCGTGCCGATGATCTATGCCGGCGTCGGCTACTGGGCGATCGGCTTGGTGGCCGGCGTGGTGCTGGCCTTCGTCTTCAAGCTCGACGGCATCGGCATCTGGATCGGCCTGGCCACCGGCCTGGTCGTCGTCGCCATCCTCCTGATCGCCCGCTGGCTCAACCGCGAACGGCTGGGTCTGCTCGCTCCTGGTCGGTAGTCGTTCTCGGTTCGAATGCTAGGGAGTGGACACATCTTCTCCTCGCCCGTTTTTGCATTAACGGCGCCCTCTCTCATTCTCCTCTCCCCCTTTGGGGGAGAGGCCGGGTGAGGGGGATTTCTCTACCCGCACACCCTTTCCGTCTCGCACACCCTCACCTCCCCGTTGCTCCGCGGCTTGTAACCAAGCCGCTTACGCAACGGGTCCCTTCCTCTCCCACTGCGTGGGAGAGGACTGAAGAGCGATCTGTCCACTCCGAAGCGATATGAATGGGGAGGCGGGTTGATTGGCGTCAGCCGCGAACCAGGCGTGCGGTGCGGCGGCAGCCGCTGGTTTCGCTAACGACCAGCGCGCCGCCCTCGCTGCGCGCCGAGAGCTGCATGCGGCGCTGATCGGTGCCCTTCACCGAGGCGACGCTGATCAATGGGAATGTGCCGGTCGGTCGCGCCAGGCCATGGATCTGCCAGAGGCCGGGCCCGGGCGGCGGCGGTGCTGACTTCTTCTGATTGGGCACCGGCCCCTGCGCCGTCGTGTCATAGGCCGAGCCGTCGACGATGCCGGCTTCGATGGTGAGCTGGTAGTCGAGCGGTGCGTTGCACGAGCCGCCGTCGCTGGTGCCGCGCCATTGACCGTCGAGCGGCGAGGCCGGCGCCGGCTCGACCGCGCCGGGCTGCGGCGGCGTCGCCGGGGGCGCGGGCGCGCGCGTCTGTGCGGGCGCGGTTGTAGCGCACGCGACCAACAGGGCCGCTGCCAACAGGATTTTTTTCATCGTCTTCCGAACAGCCGCTCGATATCGGCCAGCTTGAGTTCCACGTAGGTCGGACGGCCGTGATTGCACTGGCCGGAATGCGGCGTCGCCTCCATCTGGCGCAGCAATGCATTCATCTCCTCGACGGTGAGGCGCCGGCCCGCCCGCACCGAAGTGTGGCAGGCGAGCGTGCCGCACACTTCCTCGACCTTCTCTTTCAGCGAAAGATGATCGCCCATCTCGGCCAGCTCGTCGGCGAGATCGCGCACCAGCCCCTGGAGGTCGAGTTCCCCCAACACCGCCGGCGTCTCGCGCACCACGACGGCGCCGAGGCCGAACGGCTCCAGCACCAAGCCCATTTCCGCCAGCTCGCCCTGCCGTGCCGCCAGGCGCCGCGCGCCATCCTCGCCGACATCGACGACCTCGGGCAGCAGCAGCGCCTGGCGCTTCACGCCTTCGGCCGCGAGCTGGGTCTTCAGCCGCTCGTGGACCAGCCGCTCGTGCGCGGCATGCTGATCGACGATCACCACGCCCTGGTCGGTCTGGGCCACGATATAGGTCTCGTGAAGCTGCGCGCGCGCCACGCCCAGCGGATAGTGCGGCGTCTCGCCATTGCCGTTCGCGGTCGGCGCCGACGGATCTTCGATCCTCGCCGACGGCGCGGCGAGCGGCGCCATGAACTGTGTCGCGGCTTCGGCAAGGCCGCGCGGCACCGCACCGAACCCACCGCTGCCGAAGCCGCCAAAGCCACCACCAGGCCGCCCGCCCATCGGCAGCGGTGTGGCAAAGCCGGTATGCGGACGAAAGGCCCCCAACGCTGCGTCGGACACCGTCGTGCTGGCGCGGTGGCCGGCGGCCGACAAGGCGGTGCGCAGGGCGCCCACGATCAGGCCGCGCACAATGCCGGCATCGCGGAACCGCACTTCGGTCTTGGCTGGATGCACGTTGACGTCGACCAGCTCGGTCGGTGCCTCGAGGAACAGCGCCACCATCGGATGCCGATCGCGCGCCAGGAAGTCCTGATAGGCACCGCGGACCGCGCCGGCCAGCAGCTTGTCGCGTACCGGCCGGCCGTTGACGAACAGATACTGATGCTGGCTGGTCGGCCGGTTCAAGGTCGGCAGGCCGGCAAAGCCGGTCAGCCGGAACCCTTCGCGCGTGGCGTCGATCGCCACGGTGTTTTCGCCGAACTCGCGCCCCATGATGGCGCTCAGCCGCTCCAGTCGCGCCGCATCAGTTCTTGCCGCCTCTGTCTTGTCGAGCAGCGAGGGATTGGCCGCCGGCAGATCGAGCAGGGCGCGTTCCTCGCTCTCCAGCCGGAAGGCGATCGCCGGATGAGCCATGGCGAGCCGGCGCAAGGCGTCGGCCACATGACTGGATTCGGTACGCGGCTCCTTCAGGAACTTGAGGCGGGCGGGCGTCGCAAAGAAGAGATCGCGTACCTCGACCCGGGTGCCTGCCGGATGCGCAGCCGGCTTCGGCTCGCCCTTCGCCCCGCCCTCGATCTCCAGGATCCAGGCAGTGTCGGCGCCGGCCGGCCGCGAGGTGATCGTGAAGCGGCTGACCGAGGCGATCGAGGGCAGCGCCTCGCCGCGGAAACCAAGCGTGCGAATGTCGGAAAGATCGTCGCCTGGCAGCTTCGAGGTGCAGTGCCGCTCGACGGCGAGCTTCAGCTCCTCAGGCGACATGCCGACGCCGTCGTCGACGACGGCGAGGAAGGTGCGCCCGCCCTCCTTGAGGCTGACGCCGATGCGGCGGGCACCGGCATCGATCGCATTCTCCACCAGCTCCTTCACCGCACTCGCCGGACGCTCGACCACTTCGCCGGCGGCGATGCGGTTGACGAGCGTCGAGGGTAAGCGACGCAGAAGGCGGGAAGACGCGTTCATGGCACGGCCAGTCTACGACTGCCGCCTTGTGGATGGTACTCGGGCGGAAAGATACTGCCGGGTCAGGACCTTGCCCTCCTCAACGGCGGGCTGGTCGAAGGCGTCGATGCCCAGCAGCTCCGCTGCGAACATGGTTTCCAGCATGTAATGCATCAACAGCGCCCCCATCACCCGCTCGTCGAGAGTGGCAATTCGCATGACGCGTGTCGGCCGGCCGTTCCTCACCAGCGTCGCCGCCGTGGCGTCGGCCTCGGCCAGCAGCAGATCGCCCAGCGATCGGTTCTCGAGGTAGGCGAGCGACTTGTCGCCGCCCAGCGCCGCCGCCGGGATCGCCTTGCCCTGCCCCGCTGTGTCGAGGATCAGCACGGTGAACATCTTGTCGGAGGGGCCGCCGAGATAGAGCTGGAGCTGGCTGTGCTGATCGACAGTGCCCATGGCGCGCACCGGCGTGGTGCCGTGGCCGCCTTTGCCCAGGCTCTCGGCCCAGAGCTGGCGGTACCAGAAGGCGAAGTAGCCCAGTCGATCGCAGTAGGGCATCAGCACCGTCGTGCCGATGCCGCGCTCGCGGGCCAGCCCGATCGAAAGCGCCGCACCGATCGCCGGCGCCAGCCCGCGCGCATCGCCCGCCTGCAGCACCGGATCGAGCACGCTCGCCGCCCCGGCGCGCACCGCCTCGACATCGAGGCCGCCGATCATCGCCGGCAGCAGGCCGACCAGCGACAGTACGGAAAAGCGGCCGCCGACCCGCGGATCGTGATCGAGGATGGGGCAGCCGATGCGCCCGGCGATGCGGCTCAAGGCATTGTCGCTGGGCTCGGTGATGGCGACCACGTGGTCGGCGAGCTTGGCCTTGCCGACCTTCGCCTCGAACTCGGGCAGCAGGGTCAGGAATTGGGCCAGGGTCTCCGCCGTGCTGCCCGACTTCGAGATGACGATCAGGCCGGTCCGCTGCAGCGGCAGCCGGGCACAAAGCTCGGCCAAGGTCGACGGATCGACATTGTCCATGAACCAGAGCTTGGGACGCCCCGCGAGAGGACCGAAGCCCTGGTCCTTGAGCGCCAGCAGGGTCTGGCCCCCCAGGCTCGACCCGCCGGTGCCCAGCACGACGACGTGCTCCAGCTTGGCGAAACGTTCGGCGTGCGGCTTCAGTTCGACCAGATCGTCATGCCGGCCGGGCAGGCTGAGCAGCGGCAGGGTTCCGTCGGCCTTCCAGCGCCGGAACTTGTCCAGCGCCGCCCCCGCGCGCCCGAGTTCGCGGTCGAGCGACACCTGCGGCAGGCCGCGCTTGCCGACCTTGGCGTCGAGCGCGTCGTCGATCCGATGGCTGTAGAGCATGCGATGCGACCTCGGCCTCGAAAATCCCATCCCGCCGGGAAACCGCCTCAGGGGTCGGAGGCAATGCCGACGGGCTTTCCGACCACCACGGTCGTCAGCGCCTCGTCACGCAACAGGCGGCGCGCCACCTTGCGGACGTCCTCGAGCTTCACGGCGGCGATCAGGGCGGCCCGCCGCGTCAGATGATCCGGCGACAGGCCGTCGATCTGCATGGAATGCAGGAGGGCCGCGATCGCGCTCGATGAATCGAGGGACAGGGCCAGCGCTCCCGAGAGATAGGTCTTGGCGTCGGTGAGTTCCTGGTCCGTGACACCGTCGTTCCGCAGCCGGACCATTTCGGCCTTGATCACGCGGATGGCTTCGGCGACGCGCTCGTTGGCGCTGCCGGTCTGGACGACCAGCAGTGCGGCGCGCTTGTAGGTGCGGAGGCCGCTGGAGACGCTGTAGGCCAGCCCGCGCTTCTCGCGCACCTCGTTGAACAGGCGCGACTGCTGCCCGCCGCCGCCCAGCACGTGGTTCATCACGAGGGCCGCATACCAGTCCGGATCGTCGCGCGCGATGCCGGGCAAGGCCATCAGCATGGCGCTTTGCGGCACCGGGCGCTCGACGACAACAGTCCGCGGCTTGGTCGGCGGCTCCCACTGCGGCGGCAGGGCCGGCGACGTTCCGACGGGAAGGCTGCCGAAGGTGCGATCGATCTGGCGCGCCAGCTCCGCCTCGGTGATGTCGCCCACGGCTGCGATCGTGACGCCGTTGCGCAGCAGCACGGCGGCCGCCCGCTTCTTCAGAAGGTCGGCCGTGATCTTCGTCAGATCCTCGCGCGTGCCTTCCGGGTCGGCAGCATAGGGATGACCGGCGAACAGGGTCGTCATCAAGGTGCGGCCGGCAACCGAGGCCGGACGCTGGGCCGCCTGGTTGAGGGAGGCGATCGTCTGGGCACGACGCTGTTCGAGCATGGTGGGTTCGAAGCGCGGCTCGACCATGGCCAGCCGCAACAGTTCGAACCCTTCGTCGCGATTGGCCGACAGGACGCGCAGCGACCCGTTCATCCGATCGAGCGACGCCGAGAAGCCTAGCGACGCGGCGGCGTCCTCCTGGCGCTGCCGGAAGGCCTGCGCCCCGAGCGTCCCCGCCCCGTCGGTCAGCAGATTGGCCATCAGGTCCGTGGCGCCTGAGAAGCCGGCCGGATCGGAGGCCGTACCGCCCACAAACGAGAAGGAAAGGGCAATGACCGGAGTGCTCTTGTCTTCGACCAGCCAGGCCTTGATGCCGAGCGGCGTCGTGATCTGCTTGATGTCGATGGCGGCCGCCATCGTCGGCAGCAGCAGGACGAAAGCCGCCAGGAAGGCCGCGATCAGGCGTTTCATCGGCTCCCTTCTGCCGGCGTCAGCATCGCCGTCACGGCGCCCGAGTCGCGCCAGACATGCTCGGCCGCCGCCTGCACGTCGGCAGGCGTGACGGCGGCGATCCGCTGCGGCCAGGCATCGACGTCGGCGACCGTCCCGCCGGTGCTGAGCATGGTCCCGTAGAGACGCGGACCGCTCGCCAGCGAATCCTGGGCGTAGATCGCGGCTGCCAGGAGCTGGTTCTGCGCCCGCTCGACCTCGTCGGGCTTCACTCCTTCATCGAGCAGACGCTTCATCTCGCCCACGACCGCCTTCTCGACATCGGCCATGCCGCATGTCGGGGCGGGATGCACGCCGACATCGAACGAGGTGAGTCCCAGGCTCGCGGGACTGTAGGAAGCCCACGCGGAAAGGCCGACCTTGCCCTCGACCACTACGGTGCGCCACAGCCGGCTGGTCTCGCTGCCGCCGAACAGGCGCGCCAGGACCTGCAGCGCATAGGCGTGCTTGGTCTCACCCATGCGGTAGGACGGGGCGAGCCAGAGCCGCGACCAGCGCGGCTCGGCGACCCGTGCATCGGCCCGGATCACCTTCTGCGGCAGGTTGGACGGCCCCTTGGAGGGGCGGCGCCGCGGCTCGGTCTTGCGGCTCGCGATCGGCCCGTAATACTTCTCCGCGAGCTTGCGCACCGCCTCGGTCGTGGTGTCGCCGGCGACGATCAGCACGGCATTGTTGGGCGCGTAATAGCGGCGGTAGAAGGCCGAGAGATCGTTGACGCCGAGCTTGCGGATATCGTCGGGGTAACCGATGACCGGCATGCCGTAGGGCTTGTGGCGGCCGTAGAGCTGCTCGCGCACGGCCTCGTCGAGCAGGGCCGCCGGCACGTTGTCGACGCGCAAGCGGCGCTCTTCGAGGATCACCTGGCGCTCCGGCACGATCTCGCGGTCGCTGATGCGTATGCCGGTCATGCGATCGGCTTCCATGCGCATGATCAGCTCGAGTCGTTCGGCGGCGATCGTCTGGTGATAGCCGGTCTGGTCGAAGCTCGTGAAAGCGTTGTCGCGGCCGCCGTTGCGCGAAATGATCCGCGAGAACTCGCCGCCCGGCACCTTCTCGGTGCCCTTGAACATCATGTGCTCGAGGAAGTGGGCAACGCCGGTCTTGCCGAACGTCTCGTCGGCGCTGCCGACCTTGTACACCACCATCTGGGTGACGATGGGGGCACGCCGAGACGGCAGCACGATGGCCTGCAGGCCATTGGGCAAGGTGAAGGTTTCGGCGTTGCGGCGTTCAACGGCAAACAGCTTGGCAAACGCCGTCGCCGGCGGTGTCGCGATGGCGCCCGCGAAGAGGCCGCCGAGCAGAGCGCGCCGGCCGGGATAGCGCATGGAACTCAGAAGATGCCTTCGAGCAGGCCGCGCTTGCGCCGCGTGATCGTCGGCGTCGGACCGGAAGCGGGCTGGCCAGACGCCTGCGCGTCACGAATGCGCTGCTGTTCCTTGGTCGGATCGAGAAGCACACCCGACGGCGGCGTATCCTGCCAGAAGATCAGCCCGTCGATGAACGACTTGTCGCTGTCGGCGATCGTCTTGGTGTCCTGATTCACGCGGCCGCGGATGTCGGGATCGACGCCGCCCTGGCCGGCACGGGCGACCAGCGCCTGCTCCGAATTGCTGCCCGTCCGCGGCGCGTTCGGTCCGGCGTTGATACGCTCCTGGGTGCGGCCCGCCAGCGCCGGCGACAGCGCTTCCTTGGCCTGGTCGGCCGGCGTCATCTCCTGCGGCCGCGGCTCACCCGGGCGCGGCGGACGCAGCTCGGCGTTCGGCGGCATGGTCAAGGGCGAGTGCGACACGATCTTGAATTCGTCGGGCGACACCTTCTTGCTGCCGCCGAGATTCTCGAAGGCGCCGCAGCCGCCGAGCACGAGGGCGGTGCAGGCGAGCAAAGCCACGGGGATCGGGCGCATGCTTGTCATTATTGGTCCTTCGAAGCCTTGTTGTGTCGGTCGATCATGGCTGTATCAGGGCATGCCTTCAGGAAGTGGGCCTTCAGGGAGCGGGTTTCTTCTCGGCCAGCAGTGAGTCGAGCAGCATGAGGCCTACCCCGATCACGATCGCCGAATCCGCCACATTGAACGCCGGCCAATGCCATTGGCCTATGTGGAAATCGGCGAAATCGAAAACCGCTCCCCATCTCGCGCGGTCGATAACATTGCCGATGGCCCCCCCCATGACAAGGCCGATGCCCCATCCGGTGAGCGGTCGGTCGGTTCGTCGCAGCCACAGGAAAAGCCCTATGCAGACGGCGATGGCGACCCCCGAGAGGACCCAGGGCGGCAGAGCCTTGTCACCGCCCAGCAGGCCGAAGCTCACGCCTTGATTCCAAACGACCACCAGGCGGAAAAACCCGTCGATCACCGACACCACGGAGCCCGCCTTCATCAGGTAGCCCAGCAGCACCTGCTTGGAGAGCTGGTCCGCAATCAAGGTGACGATGACCAGTGTCATCGCCTGACGATCGATGGGCCTCATATCGCGTCGCTCATGCAGACACTGCGTCTTCGCAGCGGCGGCAGATCAGCGGATGAGCGGTCGACTTGCCCACTTCCTCCAGTACCTGCCAGCAGCGTGCGCACTTGTTGCCATGCGCCGGCGCCGGCACGACGCCGACGCCTGCCACATCCGGCAGGGTGAAGGCACCGTCCGGCACCGCACCTTCAACGAGGTCGCCGCCCGACGTGATGCAGATCTCCGAAAGGTCGAGACCCTTCAGCGCCTCGAGATACTCCGAGGCGACATGGACATGCGGCGCCGCCTGCAGGCTGGAGCCGATGCGCTTCTCCGCCCGCTCGAGTTCGAGCGCGCCGGTGACGACGCGGCGCAGCGCCCGCACCGTCTTCCATTTCTCGCCGAGCGCGGTGTCGAGCCAGGCCGCCGGGATCGTCGGATAAAGGCGCAGATGCACGCTGTCGGCCTTGCCGTCGGGTACATCCTGCGGCCGGGCGAGCCACGCCTCTTCCGCCGTGAAGCAGGTGATGGGGGCCAGCCAGGCCGTGAGAAAGGAGAAGATCTCTGCCATCACGGTCCGCGCCGCACGTCGGCGCAGCGACGTGGCGGCGTCGCAGTAGATCGCGTCCTTACGGATGTCGAAGTAGAAGGCCGAGAGGTCGACCGCGCAGAAATTGTGCAGCTCGGTCGCGATCCGATGGAAGTCGAAGTCGTCCACGGCCGGCCGGAAGACCGCATCGAGCTCGGCCAGGCGGTGCAGCACCCAGCGCTCCAGCTCGGGCATGTCGGCATGCGCCACCGTCTCGGCGGCGGCGTAGCCGTCGAGGCTGCCCAGCAGATAACGCAAGGTGTTGCGCAGCCGGCGATAGGCCTCGGCCTGGTGCTTCAGGATCTCAGGGCCAATGCGCTGGTCCTCGGTGTAGTCGGTGCCGACCACCCAGAGACGCAGGATGTCGGCACCATACTGGTCGCATACCGTTTGCGGCGCCGTGATGTTGCCCAGCGACTTCGACATCTTGCGGCCCTGCTCGTCGAGCGTGAAGCCGTGCGTCAGCACGCCGTCATAGGGCGCGCGGCCACGCGTGCCGCAGCTTTCGAGCAGCGAAGAATGGAACCAGCCGCGATGCTGGTCCGAACCTTCGAGATAAAGGTCGGCCGGCCACTTGAGGTCGGGATTGCCTTCGAGTGTGAAGACGTGCGTGGAGCCCGAATCGAACCAGACATCGAGGATGTCGGTCACCTGCTCGAAGTCTTCGGCCTTGTACTTGTTGCCGAGGAAGCGGTCGGGCGGGCTGTCGAACCAGACGTCGGCACCTTCCTGGCGGAAGGCCTCGACCACACGGCCCATCACTTCGGCGTCGCGCAACGGCTCGCCGGTCTGCTTGTTCACGAACACCGCGATCGGCACACCCCAGGCGCGCTGGCGCGAGACGTTCCAGTCGGGCCGCGTCTCAATCATCGAGCGCAGACGATTGTAGCCGGCGCGCGGCACGAAGCGTGTCGCATCGATGGCCGCCAGCGCCTTCTCGCGCAGGGTGCCGCCGATCTCGGGGATCGGCTTGTCCATGGCGATGAACCACTGCGGCGCGTTGCGGAAGATGACCGGCGCCTTCGACCGCCAGGAATGCGGATAGCTGTGCGTGATGCGGCCCGAGGCGAGCAGTTGGCCAGCCTCGTCGAGGGCGGCGATCACGGTCCGGTTGGCGTCGCCCTTCTTGCCTTCCGGCGTATAGACGCGCTTGCCGGCGAACAGCGGCACATGCGGATAGTAGGTGCCGTCCTCGGCCACCGTGTCCGGCACCTCGACGCCGTTGGCGACGCCCAGCTCGTAGTCGTCGGCGCCGTGGCCCGGCGCGATATGCACGAAGCCCGTGCCGGCATCGGCCGTGACGAAGGCGCCGGGCAGCAGGCGCACGTCGAACTCGTAGCCCTTGCCGCGCAGCGGATGGGCAGCGACTAGGCCTTCGAAATCGGCAGCTTCGACGTCGGCGAGGTGCTTGGCCGTGAAGTTGGCCGCTTCGGAGGCCGCGCCGACGAGGTCCTTGGCGAGGATCATCTTCTCGCCCACGCGGGCCTTGCTGCCCTCGCCCGCCGCGACGACCTCGACCAGCGCATAGGCGATCTCCGGTCCGTAGGCGAGCGCGCGGTTGCCCGGGATGGTCCAGGGAGTCGTGGTCCAGATCACCACCGACGCGCCGTCGAGCTTGCCGCCGGCCGACTTCAGCACCGGAAAGCGCACATGGATCGTGTCGGAGACGTGGTCGTGATACTCGATCTCGGCTTCGGCGAGCGCAGTCTTCTCCACGACGCTCCACAGCACGGCCTTGGAGCCCTTGTAGAGCCCGCCATTCATCAGGAACTTGCCGAGCTCGCCAACGATCACGGCCTCGGACTCGTACTTCATCGTCGAGTAGTAGTTGTCCCAGTCGCCATCGACGCCGAGCCGCTTGAACTCCTCGCGCTGCACCGTGATCCAGTGATCGGCGAAGGCACGGCATTCCTTGCGGAACTCGACCACCGGCACCTGATCCTTGTCGCGCTTCTTGGCGCGGTACTGCTCCTCGATCTTCCATTCGATCGGCAGGCCGTGGCAGTCCCAGCCGGGCACGTAGTGGCTGTCCTTGCCCAGCATCTGCTGGGTGCGGCTCACCAGGTCCTTCAGGATCTTGTTCAGCGCATGACCGATATGGAGATGGCCGTTGGCGTAGGGCGGGCCGTCATGCAGGACGAACTTGGGCCGGCCCTTGCTCTCGGCCCGGGTGCGCTCCCACAGCTTCATGTCGGCCCAGCGCTTCAGCAGCTCCGGCTCCTTCTTGGGCAGGCGGCCGCGCATGGGGAAGTCGGTCTTGGGCAGGAAAACGCTGGATTTATAATCAGTTGTCACGAGAAACTCGGCGCTGGGAGGAGCGATAGGCGACCGCCTTGCCGGCGGCCGCAGACAGGCGGGACGACCCGGCCGCGGTCAGCGGACCGGGCGGATAATTCGCTCCTGAAGGGCCCTGGGAAACATAGGGCCGGCAATCTAGGGATGGGGGTCCGGAGGGTCAAGGAGCGGCGCGGCCGCGCGTACCTCGGGATCTGCAGCCTGGGCGCGAAAGATCGGGGACAGCTCAGGAACGGGCCGTTGCCGGACGAAGGGCGGCCTTGCGGCGCCAGGCCAGCAGGCGCAGCAGCAGCACGACCGCCAGGATCGCGACCGGCAGGCCGTAATAGGGGCTGATGCCGATCCGCTTGCCGTTGGAAATCAGGAAGGTGATCACGAGGTAGTAGCCCCCGACCCCGTGCAGGACCCGCCAGCCCCGCGGCCCGAGCCAGGCGGCGGTCCGGTCGAACGAGGTCGCGGCCATGGCGGCGATGAAGAGGTAGGCGATGCCGCCCGTGAGGTAGGACGCAAGGCTGGTCGCGGCCATGAACCCGGCCGGATCGAGTCGCGCGAAGGCCAGGATCGCCAGCCCATGCAGGCCATGCGAGACGGCGAAGGCGAGGCCGAGCTGGCGGCGATTGCGCCGCTGCCAGCGAGTCCAGGCGCCCGGCCACAAAGCGAGGAGCGCACTGGCCGAGAAAGCCAGCGCAAACAGGACGAACGATGTCCGCGCCGTCGCGCGGATGGCCATCCGCACGCCGTCGACGTCGAAGCGATGCGCCGCGACGATGGCCAGCGTCATGACGACGAGGACGACTGACAGAAGGCCGAGCAACGGCCAACCGTTCAGAAGCGAGCGCGACGAGCGTGAATGCGACATGCCGACCTCCAGACATCACTCAATGTAATCATCGATTACATTCGAAGCCGACATTGGATCAAATCAAGTATGCAGTGCTTACACTCACGTCACCGTGATGCTAGCGTTGCCACCATGACGACGCGGCCGCGATCCTCCCGCAGCAGCAAGGCCAAGGTTGCCGCCAAGAAGGCCGGCCCCCGGAAAAAGGGACGCGCGGGCTATCATCACGGCAACCTGCGCGAGGTGCTGATCGAGGCGACCTTGGCGCTGGTCGAAGAAGGCGGGCCCGAGGCCGTCACCGTGCGCGAGGCGGCGCGACGGGCAGGTGTTTCGCCGGGAGCGCCGTTCCGCCATTTTCCGACGCGCACCAGCCTGATGACCGCGGTGGCGGAAGAGGCGACGCATCGCCTGCATGACGCCGTCTTTGCGGCAGTCGCCTCGAGCGAGGCCGACGATCCGCTGGCGGCATTGCGCGCGATGGGTCGCGCCTACCTGCGCTGGGCCTATGCCAATCCCACCCACTTCGCCGTCGTCTCCGACCGGCGCCTGATCGACTACGACAGCTCGCAGTCGATCGTGCGCGAAAACCGCGAGATGCAGGCGCTGATGGTTCGTCTGGTGATCGAGGCCCGCAAGCGCGGCCTTGCCGCCGATATCGATCCTGCCGTGGCGCGACTGGCCAGCCGCGCCCTGGTCTACGGCCTGGCGCGTATGCGGGTCGACGGGCACCTGCCGCAATGGGGCGTGCAGGACGCGCGCTCGACCGAAGCCGCCGAAGCCGTGATCGACCTTTTCATCGATGGCCTCATGCGCGCCGGCCGGCCAGCAGCGTCCGCGCCGCCGCGCCGTCGGCCGCGATCTGGGCCTTGAGCTGATCGAGGCCGGCGAACTTCATCTCCGGCCGGATGAAGTCGACCAGCTCGACGCGCAGGACCTGGCCGTAAAGATCGCCGACGAAGTCGAACAGGTGGACTTCGAAATTCTCCTGCAGCTTGCCGAAAGTCGGCCGCCGGCCGAGATTGGCCACGGCGTCGCGCCAGGTCCCGTCAACCAAGGCACGCACCGCATAGACACCGAAGCGCGGCCGCAGATGCTCGCCCAGCGCCACATTGGCGGTAGGAAAGCCGATGGTGCGGCCGCGCTGATCGCCCAGCTCGACGGCACCTTCGATCTCCCAACCATGGCCCAGCAGCTCGACCGCCTCGCTGACCCAGCCGGCGCGCAATGCCTCGCGGATGCGCGTCGAGGAGTAGATCTCCCCTTCACGCATCACCGGGTCGAGCACGGTGACGCCGAAGCCCTTCGTCCGACCCTCGGCATGCAGCCGCTCGACATTGCCGCTGCGCCGTGCGCCGAAGGTGAAGTCGTAGCCGCAGACGACATGGCGGGCGCCCAGCCCCTTCAGCAGCACGTCGGCCACGAAGGTGTCGGCCGGCAAGGCCGCGAAAGCCGCATCGAAGCGCTGCGCCAGCACGGCCTGCACGCCGTACTGGGCGAGCAGTCGCGTCTTGGCCGGCGGCAAAGTCAGGCGGAACGGACCTGTATCGGGCACGAAGAAGCGGCGCGGATGCGGCTCGAAGGTGAGCGCCACCATCGGAGCACCGAGGGCTGCCGCCTGCTCGGCGGCGCGCGCCAGCAGCGCCTGGTGGCCGCGATGCACGCCGTCGAAGTTGCCCAGCGCCACCACGCCGCCCTTCCAGTCGGCGGGCACGGCCTGCCAGTCGTCGAAGCTCGGGATCATCGTCGTCCGATCAGGCGGCGTCGCGCCGCGGCACCAGCACGACGGCCTCGCCGTCGATCACCACCTTCTCGCCGTTCAGGCACTGGGTCTTGAGCGTCACGCGACGGCGCTTTTCGTCAATCGCCGTGATGGTGGCGACGGCGGTGATCGTGTCGCCGATGATCACCGGGGCCATGAAATTCATGGTCTGGGAAATGTAGACGGCACCCGGGCCCGGCAGCTTGGTGCCGATCACCGTCGA
>MKRV01000118.1 GCA_001897995.1 Alphaproteobacteria bacterium 65-37
CGGTCGCCCGTAAAGCGCACCGCCTCTTTCATTCTCCTCTCCTCTACTTCGGAGGAGAGGAACATGAAGTTTAGACCGGGAGGATCGGTTCCGGTCCAGGCCTGCAGCGTGCAGGCGCTCTACGCCTTCCCGAGAAACCGGTTCAGCACGTTGCGCGTGACCTGCTCGGTGGTGAAGTCGCCGCGGGCGAGGCCAGTCAGCCATTCGCAGCTGCCGACGCACGTTCGCGACCGCTTTGATGATGCCAGGATAAGAGTGAGTTAGAGCCGTTATGTAGTCGGCTGGGAAAGCGCCGCCTCGCAGACGTCGCCGATCCAGCGTTCCCAGTGCTCGCAGATGAGGTCGGGCGTCTGTTGCTGCCGATAGCGCAACTCGTGCCAGTTCTCGAGGCTGGTCGTGGCACTGATGATCTCCAGCCAGACGTCCGCATCACGGGTGCCCTGGAGTTCCTGTCGATAGCACTCGTCGAAGTGGTCCTTGAGTAGATTGTAGCGTACCCGATCGAGGCGCTCTTGGATGTCCACCGACGAAAAGCAGGCACTCAACAAAAAGCAAAGCGGACCCCACTTCAGATATTCACCGACTTGACGGTGAACGATCGCTTTCAGCCGGCTTCCACGATCGGCTTCGCGCGACGGCGGGGAGGCAGGACGGCGAGTGGTCTTCAAGGCATGGTCAAGGGCAGCGAGACGGAGACTGTCCTTGTTCGACATCCGCTCGTACACCGAGCGGGATGCGCAGCCGGCCACTTCCGCGATCTGCCGTATCGTCGGTTCGCTGAGGTCCCTTCGCACGAGCATCAGGTACGCGGAGAGAATGTTCGTTCGAGTGCGGGCGGCTCGCAGCACGCGGCCATCCTGTGCAGGGACGATATAAGTGCGTTCGAATTGGAAGCGATGTGTAGGTCTGACCATTTCTCCAGCACCAAGAGCTAGGGCCTGAAACACACTCGGCGACGGAAGGAGCGGCTGCGATTGCGCCTAACGGCTCCTCCCCCGGACGACCGTGATTGCCGTGCAGCCGATGCCGGCCGGGATCAGCATGACCTGCAAATCGGAATCGCCAGAGGTATGGAACGCCACATCGGCGAGCTTGCGGGATTGAGTGGTGTTCTTGGGCAGGAGCGCCGTGACGGCTTCACAGCTTTGCTGAAAGGGCACCACGCGAACCATGATGCCTTCGCATTTCTTGCCGGTAGGCGCCGTGAAGACGACACTTGCGGCCGGGCCGGCGTAGCTGCCGGCTTTGTACGTCATGCCCGCCACCCCCTGAAGGGTTCGGTCTTTCGCCTCCGTTTCGTTCCACAGTGCCTGCGCCATGAAATCGGCGCCGGCGACCGCCGTCAGGCTGAGCGAATCGTAGACCGGCGCACAGGTTACCACCTGGGCGTCGCGGGCTTGCTTGAGGAAAGGAGAATCGGCTCGCTCCGAGGGCGGCGAAGAAGCCGAGGCGGGCACCGGCCCAGCGTGGGCGAACAGGGCGATGGGTCTGGCGTATAGATACCAGATGAGCCCACCCGTGATCGCCACTATGGGCAAGGTGACGGCAAGCAAGGCTGCCCAGGGTGCGGATCGCCGGGAGGTGATTGTCTTTTCCGGCGAGATGGGCCGACTGTCGACGGCCGTGTCGTTATCGTTGTCTATCTCCCCCATCCCCGTCTCCTGAAAATCCCGACAGTTTCTCGCTCAGATGCCAGATGGACGGCACCGCGACGTCCGATGGCCTGATCGAGCAAAAAGGGAGCGGGCTGCTGCTGGTCGGCGCGACCGACGCCGACCAGCAGGACCAGAAAGGGAGAGGCCAGCGCTGCTGCGGTGGGTACGGGCACCCCGGCCATCATCCCTCCCTAGTTCAACGTGAAGGTAAGGCCGGCACCGATGCCCCACGAATCGCCCGTGGTCGCCGCCGAGACGTTGGCTCGGACATTGGAATCGCGGCTGGTGTAGCCCACCCCCAGGGCGCCGGCGGCATAGCCCTTCCACAGGCCGCCGCCGACGCTCGCGCTGATCTTGCCCGGCCTCTCGTCATAGCGGAGCGACGAGGCCGCCAGGCCGATTGCCCCCGCTTGGCGTGCTTCGCGCTGCACGTCGCCGATCTGCTGGCTGAGCTGGTTGAAGCGCATGTCGGTATAGGCATTCGCTTGGCCGAGCGTCTGCGCCGCCACCTGGTTGGTGTAGTTCACAGCGGTCTGCAGGGCCTGGCCGACCTGGACGTCGGTGTAGCTGTTGGCCGTCGATATGGCCTGCTTGACCTGCCCGACATTGGCCGCGTCGGTATCGGCGACCCCCGCCCTGACGTTGGAGATCAGCACCGGCGCCGCGGGATCGCCGCCTTGAAGGGTGATCGAATTCGACTTCTTGCCGTCGACCACATCGTACTTGACGGCGAATTCACCGCCAGAGCCCAGATTGGAGGCCAGGTCGTCGACCGCCTGGTTGGTGGCGAAGAGCTGGCTGCCATTGATGGCGTCCGTGCTGGTGGCGGAGAGACGACCGGCGCCGACATTGGTGATAGTCCGCTCGTTGCCTACGCTGCCGACGCTCACGGCGCCGGCCGGAGTCGTGCCGGCGAACGCATAGTCCTTGCCGTTGATCGTCGTGCCCTTGGTGCCCACGGCACTTTCGGCCACCGTCGAGCCCTGCCCCAGTGCCACGTTCGATCCCTGCAGGCCCGTCGCGATGCTGGCGCCATTACCCAACACCGTAGAATTGGCGACTCCGTTGTCCTTGGCGCCGTTGCCGACGACCGACGACGCGGCCCCCGTTGCCGAAGCGCCAAAGCCGCCGGCCAGGGCATTGGCCCCGGAGGAAACAGGGCCTGGTGCTGCCGCTGCATTGTCCGACACGAACGGGCCGGCCTTGCCACTGGTGATGTTGTTGATCTCCTGATTGGTGGCATAGAGCTGGCCGCCATTCACCGCATCGGTCGAGCCGGCCGCAACGTTGCCCGCCGCCACATTGGTCAGCTTCTGCGCCGCCCCTGGCGCTGCGGCGGTACCGCCGGGCGCCACGAGGGCGAGCTCGTTGCTGTTGCCGGTGCGCTGCACCGGTCCCGCCGCGCCGTTGTTGATGTTGGTGACCTGCGTGCTCAGCTGATCGACCGCCGAGTTGGTGGCGAAGAGCTGGCTGCCGTTGATGGCATCGGTGCTGGTGGCCGAGATATCGCCGGCCGCCACGTTGATGATCTGCCGCTCCTTGCCGGCTGCCCCCACGCTGACCACGCCGTTGGCGGCCGAGCCAGCGCCGGCAAAGGTGTAGATCGTGCCGGCGATCGTCGTGCCGGTGACGGCGGTGGCCGCCCGATCGGTCGACAGGTTACCCAGCACCACGCTGTTGGCCTGCGTCGTGGCCACGTTGTTGCCCAGCACGAAGCTGTTGTCCTGGGCAATCGTGTTGTCGTTGCCGATCGCGTAGGAGCCCGAACCGGAGACCGTGTTCGGATCGCCGAGTGCGCCCGAGCGCTTGCCGCTTACCGTGCTGTTGATGCCGATCGCGATCGAGGACTCGCCGGTCGCAGTGGCCTTGGAACCGAAAGCGATTGCCCCTTGGCCCGAGGCTTGGGCGGCCTGGCCGATCGCGGTCGACTGATCGCCCGTGGCCCGCGACCCCATGGCGAAGGCCTGGCCGCCAATGGCGATGGCATCGGTGCCGGTGGCCTGCGCCTGGTCGCCGATCGCCACCTGCGAGCCTGCCCCCGACGCATCGCTCGAGGCGCCGATGGCGACCGGCGAGCTGCCGGCGCCGCTCGTCGACTTGGCGATCGCCCCCTGGCCGATGGCAACACCGGCCGTGACACCGCCGGACGTCGAGTTGAAGGCCTGCGCGCCAAGCCCGATCGCAATCGCGCTCATCGTGTCGCCGGTGGCATTGTTGCTGTTGGCGTAGGCGCTGGCGCCGATGGCGATGTTGTTCGCCTTCACCGCATTGGCCTCGAACCCGACCGCGACGCTCTTGTCGCCTGATGCCAGCGCACCGACACCCGCTGCCAGGGCATTCACGCCGGTGGCGCCGTCATTGTCGTAGTTGCCGCCCGGCGTGCCGCCGTCGTTGACGCTGTAGTAGTGCAGTTGCGAGGCCGCGATCGCCTGGCTGACGGCGTAGAGCTGGCTGCCGTTCACCGCGTCGGTACTGGCCGGACTCAATACCCCGGCCGCGAGATTGGTGATCGTCACTGGGCCGGCGCCCCCCGGCAGGGTGCCGCCCGTGGCGCCCAGCGTGATCGTGCTACCGCCGACCGTGTCGTACTTCACCGCGATATTGGCGGTGTTCACTGCGTTGCTGTTCAGTGCCGTCAGTGCATCGGCTACCGTCGACTTGGCGCTCGGCGCCCCCACGGCGCCGCTGGCGTCGATCGGGTTGATCGTCTGGCTGAAGCCCGTGATGCCCGTCGTCGGGTCGTAGGTCGCCCCGCCGCCCAGCGTGCTGGCCGTCGTATTGCCCAGCGTGGTGACCTGCGTGCCGACCGAGTCGACAGCCATGTTGGTGGCGTACAGCTGCGAGCCGTTGATCGCGTCCGTGCTGCTGGCGCTGAGCCGGCCCGCCGCGACGTTGGTGATCGTGCGCTCTGCCCCGTCGGCACCGACGCTCACGGTGCTCGCGGGACTGGCCCCGGCGAAATTGTATGTCGTGCCGCTGATCGTCGTGCTCGCAGTGCCGACGGCGGCAGCCGTCTGCGAGCCGGCGCCGAGCGCGACGTCGTTGGCGTTGATGGCTGTGGCCCCCGAGCCGAGCGCCACGCCGCGCGTCGCCTGCGCGTTGGCCGTATCGCCGAAGGCAAGCGCGCCGGCGGCGCTGGCCGTCGAGCTGCTGCCGAGCGCCACCGAGCCCGGACCGATCGCGCTATTGGCGTTGCCGATCGCGACCGCGCCGTTGGCGGCGGTAGTGCCGGCAGTATCGCCGGCCGCCATGTTGTTGTTGCCGAGTGCCACGGCGCCGCTGCCGTTGGCCCGGTTCGGATCGCCGATCGCGACCGCACCGTCGCCGGTGGCGCTCTGATCACGGCCGATCGCCACAGCGCCGCCCGCCCCCGTGCCCGAATTCGCCGTCGTCGCGCCGGAGCCGATGGCGACGTTCTGCCCGATCGCGCCGGTGCTGACGCCATTGCCCATGGCGATGTTGTTGCCGCCCGTCCCGGCAGCGGTCGTTGCGAAAGAGCCGATGGCGATGTCGTTGTCGCTCTGCGCCATCGCCCGGGTGCCGGCAGAGACGGTGTTGCTCGCCGATATCCCGAGGCCGGCCAGATTGCCGATGGCGATGTTGTTGTCGCCCGTCAGATCGCTGCCCGCCGTAGAACCAAAGGCGATATTGCTGTTGCCGGTCACGTTGACCCCGGCGGAAGTTGCCGCGGGGTCGCAGTCCATCAAACCAGAGCCGGACCCGCCGCATTGGGAGGCGACGCCGCCAATGGCGATGTTGAAGTCACCCGTGACGTTGCTGCCCGAATAGGCGCCACCGGCGAAATTCGCCGTTCCCGTGACCCTGTTGCCGGCGGTGCCGCCAATGGCGGTATTGTTGGTGCCGTTGACGCTCGCGCCCGCCCGCTCACCGACGCCGGTGTTGCGATAGTTGCCCAGCTGGCCGTTCGTGCCGGCCGCGCCGCCGATATAGACGTCGCTCTCGCCATGGGCCTCGGAAAACTCGCCGATCGCGATGCCGCCTGGCCCAATCGATTTCGCATTGTTGCCCAGAGCGATTCCGTTGATGAGCTCGGCTGCAGCCGTATCGCCAATGGCGATCGAGCTGGGCCCGATGGCACGCGTAAAGCTGCCGAGCGCGATGCTGCGCGTCCCGCGGGCGTCGGCCGTGTCACCGAAGGCGAGGGAGCCGGCGGCGCTGGCCGTCGAGCTGTTGCCGAGTGCCACCGAGCCCTGGCCGATCGCGCTGTTGGCGTTGCCGATCGCAACCGCGCCGTTGGCGGGGGTGGTGCCGGCGGTATCGCCAGCCGCCGTGTTGTTGTTGCCGAGCGCCACGGCGCCGCTGCCGTTGGCCCGGTTCGGATCGCCGATCGCGACCGCGCCGTCGCCGGTGGCGCTCTGGTCACGGCCGATCGCCACGGCGCCACCCGCCCCCGTGCCCGAATTCGCCGTCGTCGCGCCGGAGCCGATGGCGACATTCTGCCCGGTCGCGCCGGTGGCGACGCCATTGCCCATGGCGATGTTGTTGCCGCCCGTCCCCGCCGCGGTCGCCGCATCGATGCCGATGGCAATGTCGTTGTCGCTCTGCGCCAGCGTCCGGGTGCCTACGGCGACGGTATTGCTCGCCGATATTCCGAGACCAGCCTGATTGCCGAACGCGATGTTGTTGTCGCCGGTCAGGTTGCTGCCCGCGCCAGGGCCCAACGCGATATTGTTGCTGCCTGTCACACCGACCCCGGCAGACGTCGCCACCGGAGAGCAGTCCATCAAGCCAGCAGCGAACAAGCCGCCCACAGCGCCGCCGCAAGTGGAGGCGACGCCGCCAATGGCGATGTTGGCGTCACCCACCACATTGCTGCCGGAATAGGCGCCACCCGCGAAGTTCGCAGTTCCGGTTACGTTGTTGCCCGTGGTGCCACCGATTGCCGTATTGTTGCTCCCGGTGACAGTCCCGCCGGCACGCTCACCGATACCCGTGTTGCGATAGTTGCCAGCCTGGCCGTTCGCGCCGGCCGCGCCGCCGATATAGACGTCGCTCTCGCCATGAGCCTCGGAAAGCTCGCCGATCGCGATGCCGCCTGGCCCAATCGACTTCGCACTGCTGCCTAGAGCGATTCCGTTGATGAGCTCGGCCGCGGCGGTATCGCCAATGGCGATCGAGCTGGGCCCGAAGGCACGCGTAAAGCTGCCGAGCGCGATGCTGCGCGTCCCGCGGGCGTCGGCCGTGTCACCGAAGGCAAGTGCGCCGTCGGTGCTGGCCGTCGAGTTGTTGCCGAGCGCCACCGAGCCCTGGCCGATCGCGCTGTTGGCGTTGCCGATCGCAACCGCGCCGTTGGCGCCGATGGTGCCGGCGGTATCGCCAGCGGCGGTGTTGCTGTTGCCGAGCGCCACGGCGCCGTTGCCATTGGCCGTGTTCGGATCGCCGATCGCGACCGCACCGTCGCCGGTGGCGCGCTGGTCGCGGCCGATCGCCACGGCGCCGCCCGCCGTCGTGCCCGAATTCGCCGTCGTCGCGCCGGAGCCGATGGCGACATTCTGCCCGGTCGCGCCGGTGGCGACGCCATTGCCCATGGCGATGTTGTTGCCACTCGAGCCGGCATCGGTGGAAGCGTTTCGTCCGATCGCGATATCGTTGGCTTGTCTGGCGAAAGCGCCGTCACCTTGTGCGATGCCGTACGTCGCCGCGTTCGCGACGCGCGCGGAGCGGCCAATGGCTATGCCGGCGGTTGCTCCGTTTGCGACGACCGATTCGCCGCCAACGGCAATGGCGTCATTGGCCCCCGCGTAAGCTGGATTGACGAGGTTCCCACCGATTGCCACCGAGCCGGTGCCAATCGCTTGCGCCCCAAAGTAGTCGCCGAAAGATCGTCCCGTACCGATCGCTACGGAATTGTTTCCTGATGCTTTGGCAAAATTGCCGAAAGCCGAAGCGCTCGCGCCTGCGGCATTCGCGGAGTTACCGACTGCGGTCGCATTCGTGGCGCTCGCACTGGCATGGTTACCGAGCGCCGTGCCGTAGCCACCCACTGCGCGGGCGGTGTTGCCCAGCGCTGTCGCATCTTCACCGTTTGCCGTGGCCAGATAGCCTATTGCGACCGTCGAGAAGTTATCGGTTTGGGAATTTGCGACGGCGCCCCAACCGATGGCGATGTCACCCGCCCGCGTCGCGCGCGATTGCCCGCCCATGGCGATCGCATTGTTAGCGGTCGCCTGCGCGCCTGCCGCCGCGCTGTTCGACGACATGTCGCCGCCGATCGCGATGCTGCCTTCACCCGTTGCCCGCGTCCATTGCCCCACAGCCGTCGAACCGCTTCCGCTGGCCTGTGCCTGCATGCCGACCCCAGTGCCGCGCGTGCCACCGGTCGACGCATATCCGATCGCGGTGCCGCCCTGACCGGTTCCTTGAGCGAAGGCGCCCATCACCTGAACGGCCATCTGATTATTGCCGTTTGCGCTGCACCCGATCACGTTCGACCAGGTGCCGCTGCCATCGACGGCAGGGGCACCTGCTGGACGCGCGATTCCATCCGGACCAGTGCCTGCGGCGTTACACGCACTCCCCGTCGGCCCATAGGGCGTGGCAGAGGCGCCGCCCGGAGCGACACCCAACGCGGTCAGAACCAGGAGGGCCGCCAGGCCACTGCGGCCCCACGGCGAGCCCAAGGTCTCGACAAAGGTCCGCAGGGAAGCCAGGCGTGGGCGCCTGCAGCTGGCGCAAAATTCGATCTCGCGTATCGGGGCGGTCAGATGGATGCCGGCGCCGCTGCCAACCGCCGATCCACAGCCCGCGCCGCCGCCGAGCAGGCCGAGCCCGAGGCGATCGCGCTTGAAGCCCAGGGTCCTATGCGCCTTGCGGAGAATGTCTGCGAGCCGCCGCCGCGCCGAGCGGCTTCGGTTCGCGCGATAGAGCCAAGAGCCGGCAAACGCATGGCTCCGCTCCCCCGAGCGGTGCGCTGCGTTGCTCTCCGGACCAGAACCACTTTCGCGCCCCAAACGCTGGATCATTGCTTTCGCCGCGCCCACATGATTCCGCACGTCACGTTCTCCTGACGCGTGCGTCTCTTTGACGACCATCGACCCCGTCTCCAGATCTCGAGTGAGTGGCAACCAGCCTTCCCATCTCCGCTGATTCGCCGCGCGAGGTCATAGCGTGACTCAGCGGAAATGAGATTGCCCGACAGGGCCCAAAATATTTGATCGAAAAGGAACTGCAGCTTGCGCCCCTTCCACAACAGGCTCTGATCACCTCGCAGCGCTGGCGCTCGTCCTGCAGTCGAGCAGGACGGCCATGATCGAGCGGCTGCATCCAGAGCCCGCCACGCGCTTGGCACCTCATGAAGTGCCCTTTCAATCAAACCGTTTGGGCCTGTTCAGGCAATCCACTTCGACCCGAGTCGGGCTATGTCTCGTGAACTCAATTGGCACGCGGAGAAAAGTCGTCTTATGACGACGTAGATGGCGAGTGGTCGTGTCCTGAGAAGAAGGAGAGGGTGAGATGCTTCAAGAGTTCAAGAAATTCGCGATGAGGGGCAACGTCGTCGATCTCGCCATCGGCGTGATCATCGGTGCAGCCTTCAGCAAGATCATCGACTCGCTGGTCAACGACATCATCATGCCGATCATCGGCCGGATCGCCGGTGGCCTCGACTTCACCAACTACTTCGTCGGACTGACGCCGGCCGCCAGCCAGGCCGCGACCTACGATGCGGCCAAGAAAGCCGGCGCTACCCTGGGGTACGGTACCTTCCTGACGGTCTCGGTGAATTTCCTGATCATCGCCTGGGTGCTGTTCCTGGTGATCAAGGGCATCAACCGCGTTTCGAAGCGGGAAGCGGAAGCCCCGGCCGCGCCGCCGCCGCCCACCAAGGAACAGGAACTGCTCACCGAGATCCGCGACCTCATGAAGACGCGCGGCTGAGGTCGACTCGCCGTCGGTGAATTCCGACGGCATTACCTCGAGGCTATATCGGAGGAAGTGGCACGTGAGCCGACGGAAGCTCTGACGTCGGCTCTCCTTGTGAGGCACAGCGTGCCGGATCGAACGACCTTCCAGGAGCATTGCCGGAGGATCTGACGTCGCGCGCGCTGGTCATGTCGATGAATACTGAGCAAGGAATTCTCCGCTTCTCGGTCGGCCTCACGCTGGTGCTGGCCGGCATTGGGGTTGTTTTCGGCCTATTCTCCCACTCCTTCGCCATCGTCTTCGATGGGGTCTACATGCTGGTGGATGCAAGCATGAGTGCCCTCGCCCTTGTCGTGACGCGGCTGATCGCGCGCTCAACGGCCCCTGGTGCGGCCGGAAAGCTTCAAGATCGCTTCAACATGGGCCTGTGGCACCTTGAACCCATGGTCCTCGGCCTCAACGGCTTCTTGTTGATCGGCGCAGCGTTCTATGCGCTGATCAATGCAATCGGCAGCCTTCTCGACGGCGGCCGCACGCTCGAATTCGGTTATGCGATCATATACGCGGTAGTGGCTCTCGCGGGCTGCATCACCATGGCGGTCGTCGAAGCACGCGCAAACAGGAGCATCCGATCCGAATTCGTGGCGCTCGACGTAAAATCCTGGATCATGTCGGCGGGGATAACGGCGGCGCTTCTGATCGCCTTCGTCGTTGGCTTTTTGATCGAGGGCACGCGCCATGAATGGATCACGCCTTACATCGACCCTGCCGTCCTGGCCGTGGTCTGCGTGGTCATCATTCCAATCCCGGCAGGCACCATAAGGCAAGCCCTGGCTGAAACCCTACTTGTCACCCCGCCTCGGTTGCGCGACCAGGTGAGAGCCGTCGCAGACGAGATCGTTCGGAAATATGGTTTTCGAAGGCACTACGCCTATGTCGCCAAGGTGGGCAGGGGCAAATTGATCGAGCTGTATTTTGTCGCGCCAACCGGGCAGAAAGCTCGCCGCCTCGAAGAATGGGATGCAATCCGCGACGAGGTCGGGGAAATGATCGCAGGCGATGAGCGGGATCGCTGGTTGACCATCGCATTCACAACCGATGACGCGTGGGCGAGGTAGGCCCGACCGGAGAGGGCCGCGTATGACTTCCACCGTTCGCGCGCGGCCAGCCGCAAACGACTCCGCCGCGGTCACACAGGCCGTTGTCGCCATGGGCTTTCGGCATCGTGCCTTCGACTCTATTCCCGTCGAAGGCACGATACTCTGGCCGCCCGAGAGCGATGTCGTCACCGCAGGCGAGGACGCGACGTCGAGACAGCTTCCGACTCAGTCCTGTGCCCAGATGTAACCGAAGGCCGTGAAATTCTGGATCCTGTCGAATGCGGGATCGAGCGCCTGGAACTTGCGGCGAATGCGCTTGATGGCGGACCGGACGTTGGTCCTGTACCCATTCTCGCCACCCCCGGCGATGAAGCCGTGGTAGTGCAGGGCGTCGTAGATCTCGCGATAGGTCACGTGGTGGCCGATATTGCCCGCCAGTACGCTGACGATCTTGAACTCCCCGACCGTGAGATTGAGGTCGTTGCCGCCCCAGTAAGCGCGGCTGACGTGCGGCTTGAGCGTGAGCTTGCCGAGTTGAAAGGCTTTGTCTCGCTGCAAGCTCGGCGCCTTCATACGCGCGCCGATCCGAAGCCGATGTGCCAGAATCGACACGCCGCGCGATTTATCGATGAAGTCGATGGCGCCGTGCTCCAGAGCAAGGTTCTCGTTGCTGGCAAGCAATCTGCGGGTGAGGAATACGATCGGAAGGTTGACGCCCAAACGCCTCAACTGGCGCAGCAATTCGAGTCCCGAATTGCACGTCGCTCCCCAATCCAGGACCATCAGATCCGCAGTGGACAAGGACTCGAAATCCAGGAGAACGGATCGCGCATCCGAATAGGTCGTTACGGCAAACCCCTGCTCCGATAACTCATTCGACAGCATGTCACGATAGAAATCGTCGCTGTCGACGGCCACGACACGAATCTGTGGCACCGATCCGCCACGCACTGAGAACGCTGGCTTCTCTGCAAACAACTCATCCACTTTGACGGCGGACCGCATTGACTCTGCTCCTCGTTAAATCGCCGCACACCAATTCAATCGCACCGGCGATCGATCGCTCTTCCGACTTCAACATGGGGAGACACCAGGATGCTGACCCGCGGAGCAACAGCCCGCTGGCAGCAAGCGTGATGACACGCCTATGGGCCCGTGATGGCCTCACATCCTTAGCGCAAGCTTCGAGGCACCCCTGCCTCTTTGCAACACCCTAACGCATCGTCCCTTCCCGCCTCGCACCTTAGCGGTGTTGACATTGAAGAGCGAACGGCAATCGACACCAGACCACCGTTTGATCACCAAATATTTCACTTTTCGCAATTTTGGCGGTTGTATTTCGCGATCTCATTCCACCTAAGTCAAATGACGAGTTCCCTCCCAGGCAAATCCGAAAAGCAGTCGCTTTCCTCTCGAGGGCGTTCTTCTCATAAGGAATCTCGCGTGCCCAATTGCACAGCGGCCTCATTGGCGGTCGATGTTCCCTTTCACGCAAACCGTGTTCCGCCACAGACAAACCGACGGACGCCCATTGAGGTACAATTCTTCGCCGTTGGGCCACCCGCCCGCCTCTACTTTGCCACTTCGGGAACAAGCTTAGCTTCTAGAGGAACCGGCGCCCGACGACTCCGTTGTACGACGTTCATTTTTCGAGGAGCCAGCACGCCTGTGAAGAACAACGACCTCGGAACACAGCACGTGCTCTCATTCAGTAGCGACGGCTTGCATGGCGACGACCGGTTCGCCCTATGGTCGGAAATTTCCAAGACGGGCCCCGTCGGCCTGCACATGACGGCGCTGGGCCTGCCCAGCGATTTCTCGTTCAGATCCCAAGCGGTGATGCAGGGCGGCTTGGGCATCATGAGTGTCGCCACCTCCCCATGCCAGATCTTCCGCGATCCGGGCAAAGGACGGGACCTGTGGGAGAGTCCTGGTGTCGTAGTGAATTTTGTGACGGCTGGACGCCTGGTGCTCGAACAGGATGGACGAAGCGCGGTCGTCAGGCCGGGCAACGGCGCTCTGTGCGTCTCGGATCGTCCTTATGCGCTGCACATCGATGAGCCCTTCGAGGGAGTCATCGTCAAGTTCGATCGTCGGCGACTGTCGACCGATTCCGATCTTTCCAAGCTCACGGCTATATCTTTGGGCGGGACAGTGGAACTCAGCCCGCTCCTCTACAATTTCGCGCAGACGCTGTCCCAGACGGCGCCGACCGCCAGTGCGTACACGAATGCCAGATTGATGCGAGGTTTCGTCGACCTGCTGGAGACGAGCTTCGAGGCGATCACGCAGGGAGATGGATGGCAAAAGCCTGGACACAGGCGGGCGATCTTCGAACGTGTCATCAGGTTCGTCCACATGAACCTGCACGATCATGCGCTGACGCCGAGCCATGTGGCCGAGGTTTTCAAATACACCCCGCGGTATCTCAACAAGCTCTTTGCCGCGGAGGGATCCACATCGCTGGGTCGGGTTATCTGGGGCATGCGACTGACGCAGAGCGCCGTCGATCTCATCGATCCGGCGCTTCTTCACGAGTCGATCTGGACGATTGCGCAACGAAATGGCTTCAAGGATCTGGCGCACTTCAGCAGGTCGTTCCGCGCCAAATTCGCGATGTCGCCCACCGACTACCGCGACGCAGAAGTCGGCGGGAAGTTGCCGCTCGTTCAGCACAAGCTCAGGATCTGAGTGGCATTGGGGCCGCCCCTTCGACTACGAATCACCTCCTCGATCGGCAAGCCCTCGTGGGATCTTGGCAACGAGAACATCGCTGATCCATTGTATCCATTGACTACCGATCGCTTCCGACGGAAGACCTTGCTCGAGGTGCAGGCGTTGCCAGTTCTCCAGGCTCGTCGCGGCATCCAGGAGCGCGAGCCAGGTATCGTCGCCCATTCCGGTGAAATTGCGCCGATAGAACTCCTTGAGATGATCGTCCAGGATTTTGGATCGTATCTTGCCGACGCACTCCCGGGTGCCGGGAAGATGCATGTATTGCCGCATATGATGCATCAGCACGCCGCATCTGGCGTATTCCCCGATACGGCAGTCCACCAGGGAACGAAGGCACTCCCGAGGACTGTCTGATACCGGACGGGCCGACTGCCACGGGCCAGTGTTCACCAGGATATGATCGAGAGCGGCCAATCGCATGGTGTGAGCGTTGGAGAAACGTTCGAAGACGGATCGTAGCGCGCAGCCGGCGTGGCCCGCCACTTCCCTCATGGAAGGTTCTCGACGATTACGGTGAACCAGCGACAGGTAAGCCGAAATGATCTTGGCACGGGTCCTTTGGCTGCGCAGAAGGCGCCGATCCGTCGGGGCGCCGACGTGGGCGTCCAGCAGTGTGACTTCATCCTTGATCATTCGTGCCTCTCCGATGGACCCAATAGTGTTGCCGACGAAGTGTCGAGCATCGATGTGCGAACAAGCAGGAAAGGCAAAGTGATCGGTTCCGGGGAATGCCGCGGGTGTTCTTCATGTCGCCGTCGTTGTCCATCCTGGAGTCCACATGCGCCGAGCCGCCAAAAAAAGTCAGATGCCGGACAAGGCGGCGGCCAAGCCTTCGAGGGGCGCTTGCACCGTAGTGGCTTGCAGGCGCAGCGCGAGGGGTGTCGGGTCACGAGGGAAGGCCGTGGCAGGCAGCGCAACGTAGTTCACTTCGACGATGTCGTTACTTTGCATGGAAGCCTTGAACCTTGCATCGACGTGCATCATGCCGATGCAGGTACGCTCGTCGCAGTCGGTCGTCTTGACGGTCGACTCGCCGCCGGCCTTGCGAAACGTCAGTCGAATGGGCTGGTTGGCTCCTACCTGCGCCGGGACCCGTACGATCATCATCGGCTGCCCGCTCGCAGTAGCGGCCAGGCTCCAACTGAAGACCACCGTACCTTTGGCGTCGACGATGCTTTGGGAGACGTTGCAGATTCGCTGCTTCTCCTTGAGGTTCTCGTCGCAGATCAGGGTCCAGTTCTTGTAGGGACGGATCGTCCGGCGATATTCGCCGAGAGGGACATCCGGAGGTATCGCAACGTCCGACGGCTTGACGCTGTAGGCCGTCACGGTCCGTTGCGGCTCGGCACACGTCGGCGTGCCGACGATGGCCGATGGCAGACCGACCGCGGCATAGAGAGTGATCCAAGCATACCGCACGAGCGCTTTCCTCAGTTCAGCGCAAGGAAGAGGCTGGGCTCAATGGCTGCGCTCCGGCGAGCGTCACGCTGTACGTCGCCGACTTGCCGGCTCTCCGACTCCGAGTAATCCCACACGCCTGCTCGTACCGGCACCATGGCCATTGCGCCTTCGTTGCTGCATCGTCACGGCTCGGAGTGGCATCCATGAAAGTCACGCGGCCTTGCATTCGCATCGGACTGCGCTCGTTGCGTCGCCGTCCGCGTTCACGAAATGCAGAATCCCCTTCGACACCCTTCCGTTACACCGACAGATACCGCTAAACGGCGAGGCAAGGATTGACTGGAAGAGCCCTTTCTATTTGCCTGGATCGGACTAAGACGACTGTAAGGCAGCGTCCGCGGGTCGCCGCAGCGGGAACGACGGTGATAGATGACGAGCGACGGCGAGCACTGCTTCGTCTCTCGCCGGGCAAAAGGCGGACAACGACTTCCGAGTTCCCCTCCAATCAACACGACCGTTCCGAATGAAGCAATCGAGCGAGATTTTGAGCGACATTCTGCCTTGGCAACGCCGAAGCGACTTGCGAGACGACGCGAAAACGTACATTGCGCAGTTGGTCATCGATGGAGACGGGGCGAAGAGCGGTGAGTTAATCGTTCTTCACTTGGATTAGCCCCGACATCCCGATCCAAGGCCTGCTGTCTCTGTCGATGGCCACTTGGCAAAGCTAGTCGTGGAGTCTCGACAGGTTATTCGCGGCAACGGCAAGGGTGCTTAAGGGCGGCGCGGTGCCTATTCCATGCAGTGTGGGACGATGGTGATCGTCATCGCTTCGGTTGGCTCGAAATCCTCTTGTCGTCGCATCGGTCACACAAGAAAACGCGCCGCTTGAGCCGCCCAACGCGGCCTCTCCCTCTTTGTCGAGGAACCGGCTCAGCACGTTGCGCGTGACCTGCTCGGTGGTGAAGTCGCCGTGGGCCAGGCCGGCCAGCCATTCGCAGCTGCCGGCGCAGAAGACCTCGCCGTGGCCACCGACGCGACTGCAAACCATAGTTGACACATCGGGGCTGTAAACCATAGTTTGCACATGGTCGAACTCATCAAATCGCGGTCCTTCCACGACTGGCTGACCAACCTGCGGGATCGCAGGGGAGCAGCCAAGATCCAGGCCCGTCTTGATCGGCTCGCCCCTGGCAATCCGGCGACGCAAGGCCCGTCGGCTCAGGGATATCGGAACTGAGGATCAACGAAGGCCCGGGCTACAGAGTCTATTTCATGCAGCGCGGACCGGTGGTGATCGTCTTGCTCTGTGGTGGCGATAAGTCTTCGCAGACACGTGACATCAGGCAGGCCAAGGCACTGGCCGCACAGTGGAAGGATTGAACATGGCGAAGGAAGTCTTCAGCCGTTACGACACGGCGGACTACCTGAAGAGCGAAGAGGACATTGCGGCTTATCTCGAAGCCGTCATGGAGGAAGGCGGCGACGACCCCGCCTACGTCGCTCGTGCGCTGGGCGTGGTCGCCCGTGCGCGAAACATGAGCCAGCTCGCCCGCGACGTGGGACTGACCCGTCAGGGGCTGGACAAGGCCCTGT
>MKRV01000119.1 GCA_001897995.1 Alphaproteobacteria bacterium 65-37
GCACCGCGTCGAGGATCGAGAAGCCGCCGATCGGCTTCAGCCCCGGCAGCGGCTCGCCGAACATCGTGAACTCGATGCCCCTGTTGCGCTGCTGGCCGTCGACCACGAGGCTGTTGTTGAGCGGATTGGCGTACGAGCTCGGCTGCGTGATCTGAAAGGCGCTCAGCGTAGCGCCGAACTTGCCGAGGTCGAGCTTGGCACCGATCTCGAACTGGGTGGTGACCGAGGGCGGGAAGACCTGGCCGGCATTGGCCAGCCCCGGCCCGGCGACCGGCCCCTGCTCGAGCGCCTGGATCCAGTTGCCGTAGAAGGCGACTTCCTTCCACGGCCGGACGACGAGGCTCACCGACGGCGTCACGGCCGTCTGCTCGTAGCCGGGCATTGCCGCCCCGGTGATGCCGTCCCAGTTCGCGACCTGGACGGACTGAAAACGCAGGCCGCCGATCAACTGCACCTTGTTGTCCAGGGCGGAGATGGCATCGATCAGACCGACGCTCTTCAACGTCTGCTGCGCGGTGAGCGGCGGTCCGGCAAGCGGCGGGTACAGGTTGGGCGCGGCCAGATAAGCCGGCGCATAGATGTTCGACGCGTAGGCCGCCACCGGCCGGGTACGGGCCCCTGTCCAGGTGCTCAGGATCGACCCGTTGACGACGGCTTCGTGCTTCAGCGGGCCGGTCGCGAACCGCGCCCGGATGCCGGCGTCGGCACTCAGCGCCTGCTCGGTGGTGGCATTGTTGTTCGGCGCCGCGGTGATGCTGCCCAAAGTGTCCACGATGGTCGGAAACGCAATGGCGAAGGAGCCGGCGGTGCGCCGCCCGCCGACCTTGGCAAAGGCCGTAATGCTGTCGGTGAGATCCTGCTCGAAACGCAGCATGCCGTAGGTTTCGGTCGTGAACTTGAACAGCCACGAGGGATAGAAGCTCTTCCCGGCATTGGGCGCCGGCGGCACCAGCAGGCCCTCGGCGACGAAAGCACCGCCTTCGGGTCCGCCGATGTTGCGATTCACGTACCCGAAGTCGGCGTCGATGCGTGTGTCGTCGCCCCTGAAATCAAAGCCGGCCGTCAGGTTGAGCAGCGTGTCGGAGTTGCCCGAGACCGACGTGTTGCCGCTCATGAAGGCGGCGTTGATCCCGATGCCGGCGCGGTCCTCGGGCCCGAAGCGCCGGCCGAAGTCGATGTTGCCGCCGAACTGGGCGTCGCTGGCGTAGCGCGCCGTGAACCGCGTGATCGGCGTGCTGGTCGCCCGCTTGGGCACAAAGTTGATCGTGCCGCCGACCGCGCCGTTCGGCGGCATGCCGCTCAGCATGGCCGACGGCCCGCGAAACACTTCGATGCGTTCGACGCCGGCGAGATCCATCGTGAAGGTCGGCGTAATGCCGTACAGGCCGTTGAACGCCATGTCGCTGGTCCCGAGCTGGAAGCCGCGGATCTGCAGGCGGTCGTCCCACTGGCCCTGGCCGTAGATCGGCCGGATCGTCGGATCGTCCGCCACGGCATCCGCCAGGGTCCGCGACTGGGTCTGCTCGATATAGCGCTCGGTGTAGGTGGTCGTGCTGAACGGCGTGTCCATGTAGTCGCGGTTGCCGAGCGCGCCGACGCGGCCGCCGCGCGCCACCTCGCCGCCGGCATAGGCCGGCGGCAGGTTGCCGATCTCCGCCTGCGGCGGCACCGCGTTGGCCTGAACGCGCAGGGGATCGAGCTGTAAGGCGCTGCTGCCCGCACCGGCGTCCGGGCCACCGGACACCGTCACGGCTCTCGGCGAGGAGAAACGAAACGACGCGCCGGTGCCCGACAAGAGCTGCCGCAGCGCTTGCTCGGCCGTCATGGCGCCAGTGACGGTATTGCTAGTCTTGCCCGAAATGGTGGCGGGATCGACAGCGATCTGTAGGCCGGCCTGCTGGCCGAAGCTGGTGAGCGCGCGGGCGAGCGGCTGCGCGGGGATATCGAACGTCGAGGTCCGATCGGCCTGGGCCTGCTGCGATCCAGGTTCGACCGCCTGTCCTTGCGCCGACGCCTCGGCCGCCAACAGCATACCGGCGCTCGCCATGAAAATCGTCAGGATGTTCGCTGAGCCGCGCGCTGCCCGGTCAGTCCGAGGCAGCACCAATACTTCGTCCATCGATGGCACGTTGAAGAATCCCCCGTCACTCCGTGCCGGCGGGACCACGGACCTCTACTCGAGGCGAACGGTCTGCGCTCGCCATCAATTCTCCGACAATCGAGTCCCCGGGCTTTTAAGGTGTCTTTTCCGAAAGAGCCCGCCCTCGACGGGTCACCCTTATCGCGCGGAGATCACCAGCAGGTAGGGTGTGATCGTCGTCAGCCTGGCGTTCTGCGTCTCGGCCACGACGGTCAAAGCTTCGACCGGACGGGTAAGATCGAACACGCCGGTGACGAGCCGGCGGCCCAACGTCCGGTCGGACAACACGATGAGCCCGGCATGGTGACGCTGGAGCTCCTCGACGACTTCGCCGAACGTCGCGTCGTGGACGACGAGACGATGACGGCGCCACGAGGCGATCTCGTCCTGTGCGACCTCGCTGCGCGTGATGCTCCGCGAGGCTCGGTCAACGACAAGCCGCTGCTCGCGCGTCAGCATGGCCGCAGGCTTGCCGTCGCCCGGAGACACTTCGACCGTGCCGGACTGAACGGCGACGGAAATAGTTTCCGACGATTTTCCGACACTGAACGCGGTTCCCCTCACCGTCACTGTGACGTCGCCGGCGCGAACCCTGAACGGCCGGCCCTGGGCGGAGACGACCTCGAAGAAGGCCTGCCCGGCCAGCAGGGCAATCTCGCGACCGGCGCCGCCATACTTCAGGTCGATCGCGCTGCCGGCATCGAGATGAACGATACTTCCATCCTCGAGCACGACCTGGCGCAGCTCCGCCACGCCGGTGGCATGGTCGGCCAGCAGCCGCGTCTGCAACGTCGGAAAGAACGCGAACATCAGACAGGCCATCGCCGCCGCCGCGGCGGCGGCGACGGCCGTCCGGACATATCGCTTCACCATCGACGCCTGTCGCGTCGCGACCGCTACCGCCTTCCGCTCCGGCAACCGCTGACGCGGCAAGGCGCCGAGACGCTCCCAGGTGTGTCCCACGACCCGAAAGGCGTCGCGATGGGCGTCGCTCTGCTGCAGCCAGGCATCGAACGCCGCGCGCAATTGGACATCGTCGGGCGCCGCCTCCAGGCGCAGCAGCCAGTCCATGGCCTGCTCGCGGGGGGAACCTCCTTCGTGGGCAGTGGCGTCCAATGAATCCATTCTCGCAGGTGGCGCCGGCGCGGCGCGTCATTCTCTCTTTATAGACAATGGTTGGGGCGTTGTTTTCAGGATGGCCGCACCAGCGGCATGACGATCATGCCCCCCGTTCACTCCCGGCAATCAAGTTTCGTCGCCGAACAGCCGGCGTGCCGCATGAAGGCCCGCCTCCTTCACGAGCTGATGCACGCGGACCACCGAGATGTTCAGCTCGTTGGCAATGTCCTGCAGCGAGCGGCCTTCGATCCGGTACAGGTAGAATGCTGTCTGCGTCCGCTCCGGCAGCTCTGCGATCGAGTCCTCGAGCAGACGCAGCTCGTCGCGATAGACGAGCACCTGCTCGGCGCTCGGCAGGTCGGCGGCAACGCCTTCCATCACCGGCTCGGGAACGTCGATCGGACCGTGACGCGTCGTGCGCTTCGCCCAGTTGAGCGCGAGGTTCCGGACGATCCGGTAGAGGTAACCCTGCGGCTGGGCGATCTCGCTGCCCTGCCGGGCGCGCGCAGAAAAGCGCAGCCACGCCTCCTGCACGATGTCTTCGGCGCTGGCGCGGCTGCGGACGATTCGGGCTGCATAGGTCAGCAGCCGATCGCGATGCTCGATATAGATCGCCAGCGTCGAATCGGCCGGTATCGGATCGGCAGGTGCCACCGTTATCCTCTAAATGCGAATGATTCGCATTACTATCTATAGACCGCTCCAATGCGAGGACACAAGGCCGAAAGACTGGTGTCCCGTCATCGTCAAAGCGACCGGCTGAGAGAGAGGGGTACAGGCCGTTACGGCGACGTCAGACAAATCGAGGGGGGACAGGACCCTGCACGTACAATCTTGAACATCGGTGGGATGACATTGTTGGTGGGCCCCGGATTGTTCTTCGTCACCACGATTCCCGGTGCAATCTCCAGATCAAACCAGCCGCTGTTGGCAAACAGCACCTGGGTCGTACCGCCCTCGAAGTCGCTTTCAAAGCGCTGACTCTTCAGCAACGGCCCCCCGCTTTGGTCGAGATAATGCCAATGAATCTTGTGTTTGCCGGGGATCAGGTCGATGACCATCGCTTCCTTCGGATTGAGGCTGCCGATCTTGACTTCGTCGATGTAGATGTCGCCTGAGATGCTGTGCACCGTGTAGGGCGTAAAAATGGCGCCCGTCGGCATTTTCCCGAGGAAGATATAGAGGCGCGTCCGGTCGGGGGCTGGTGTTGTGATTGTTCGGACCAGTTGCTCATAGTCCGCTGTGGCCAGGACTGGCACAGCACGCGGCTGACAAGCTGCGGCGACGATGGCCAACAGGCTCATCACCACAATTCTCACTATCATGGTTCCCCCGGTCGAACGTTCATTGCGCCTATACATCGAGTGCCCGTCCATGCGGCTCTGATCCAGCGGGCGCCGCCAGACTTCTTGCTGCGACGTGGACGGTCGCTGCAACAGCCGAACGACCATCGAGGCTGACCTGCGCGGAAGTCCACGAGCACAGGGAATCCCCATCGCCCGAAGCTGCCCTCGGAGATCAGACATCGAACGGCACGCTTTGGCGTCTGTTTCGCCCAGCCGCCGAGAGCCTCGCTGAGAACTTGCACGGCGCTGCGCCAATCGGCGTGCTGCCTTGCCTACCTCACCGCTTGCCGTTCTTCTTCCACGCCTCGTAGTCGCGCTTGGCCTCCTCGCTCGCCACGGGAAACAGGCCCTTCAGCGACCGGCCGCGCGCCACCTCGGCTTCGGCGAACTCTTCGTAGTGGTAGGTATTGAGCGCCTCTTCGGCCACCGCCTCGACGATGCTGGGCGGGATCACGAGGACGGCGTCGCGATCGCCCACGATCACGTCGCCGGGATAGACGGCGACGCCGCCGCAGCCGATCGGCAGGTTGAGGTCGACCGGCCGGTGCGCGATCGGGCTGGGTGGCGAGGACGGCCGGCGGTGATAGGCCGGCAGGCCGGTCTTGAACACGCCGTCGGTGTCGCGGAAGCCGCCGTCGGTGACGATGCCCGCCGCACCGCGCGCCTTCAGCCGGCCGACATAAAGGTCACCGGCCGAGGCCGCCCGCGAATCGCCGCGCGAATCGATCATCAGCACGTGACCTGGCGGGCACTCTTCCATGGCCTGCGGCTGCACCATCGAGCGGTTGGTCGAGGTCGGCCCGTCCATGTCCTCGCGCGAAGGGATGAAGCGCATGGTGAAGGCGAGGCCGACCATGCGCGGCTGCTCGGGCCGCATCGGCCATACGTCGAAAAGGGTCATGCTGCGCAGGCCCCGGCGGTTCAGCACGCCGGTCAGGGTCGATGTCCCGACCTTGGCCAGTGCCTCGCGCAGATCGGCTGAAAGCGTCGTCATTGGTGATTTCTCCCTCTCGATTTCGCTGCGACGTTAGCCGATAATCGCCGGCAAATGCGCGTCGAAATCCTCTGTACCGGCGACGAGATCCTCACCGGCAAGACCGTCAACACCAACTACAGCCACATCGCCCGGCGTCTCGTCGATGTCGGCCTCGGCGTCCACTGGGGGACCACCGTGGGCGACGACCGCGAGAGCCTGCTGCAGGCTTTCCGCCAGGCCGGCGAGCGGGCCGACGCGGTGATCGTGAATGGCGGGCTCGGCCCGACCGTCGACGACCTCTCGCAGGAGGTCGCGGCCCAGGCGGCCGGCGTCGAGCTGGAGCTCAGCGACTACTGGCTGAAGCGCATGGAGGAGTCCTACGCGCGGCGCGGCCGGGCGATGCCGCCCAACAACCGCAAGCAAGCCCTGCTGCCGGCCAATGCGGAGTTCATCGACAATCCGATCGGCACGGCCTGCGGCTTCGCCGTCACCATCGGCAAGGCACGCTTCTTCTTCACCCCCGGCGTGCCGCGCGAGATGCGCCGCATGCTCGACGAGCAGGTCCTGCCCCGCCTGCTGGCACTCGGCGGTATCAAGGGCGTGAGCCGGTTGAAGCGCTTCCACACGTTCGGCATCGGTGAATCGCGCGCCGACCAGATGCTGGGCGATATGCCGGCCTTCCAGAACGGCGGCGGCATCAAGCTCGGCTTCCAGGCGCACTACCCGCAGCTCGAGACCAAGCTGGCGCTGAGCGGTGAGGACGACGGCGACCTCGCGGCCCGGCTGGCGCCCGTCGAAGCCGAAGTACGCCGTCGACTCGGCAACTTCATCATCGCCGAGGACGACCAGACACTCGAGGGCGTGATCCTCGGCAAATTGCTGGAGCGCGGCGCTTCGCTGGCGACGGCCGAGATGTTCACCGGCGGCCATCTCGCCGCCCGTCTCGCGCCGCTGGCCGGCGCCGAGAAGGTCTTCCGGCGCGGCCTCGTCGCCCGCCATGCCGGCGAGCTCGACGCGAGCGGCGTCAATCCCGATGCCGCCGCGGCCGCCGCGCAAACCTTGCGCGAGAGAAGCGGCGCCAGCCACGCGCTGGTCGTACTGATCGATCTCGACGAGGATGCCGGCGCGAGCACAGATCGCCCCGACTTCGGCGGCACGATCTGCATCGGCCTGGCCGATGCCGGCGGCGCCATCGCCCGCCAGGCGCGCCTGCTGGGCGGCCGCGACTGGGTGCGCATCGGCGCCACCGAACTCGGCCTCGACTGCCTGCGCCGCCACCTGCTCGGCCTGCCGGTCGACGAACGGATCGACTTCGAGCGGCGCTGAGCCACGGCGACATGGTAAGCCTAATTATCCTGCGCGAAGTTTACACCGCGCAGGCCGCAGGGAAGGACCTTCCCTCTTTTCCTTCGCCGTCATTCTCCATCGCGTCGTCCCGTCACGAACCCGCAGCCGTCCGCGATCGCAGCCCGTCGCTCGACGGGAAACGCACCTTCGAGAAAGGTCTCGAGAGCATCGCGGTCCAGGCGCCCGTTCGCTTCGAGCAGTCTCTCTGCCAGGGCCGCAATCGTCGGCCATAGCCTGCTGACGAGCACGGCAGACGCAAGCCGGCCCTCGGCCATGCGCGCTTCTGCAAGGCGCGCGTGGTCTTCGCCGTCAGACGGATGATCGGATCGGCCGACCACTCGCCACGCCTGCTCCTGATCTGCAGCGGCCCGCGAACGTCCGACGCCGTTGGCGAGCGACCATCCGCCGGGATCGGCGCGCTTCTGGGCAATTTCACCGGCGAGCGACACGAGCAGATTCTGACGCCATCGACCGGGCGGAAACTTACCTTCGAAGAAAGTCGCGCCCTGCCAGGTGCGCAGATCGATTTCAATGCGCTCGAGGCGCAGGCCGAACAATACACCCAGGATGGCATGAGCCGCTTCGTGAACGGCCAGCGGCCAGCAACGGTGGGCTTCGATCGTCGAACTCATCTCGGTGCCTCTCCTCCACCTCGGGTCGCTCCGCTGCCGATGGTGACGTCAGTTGCAGTGAAACTCTTCGCGTTATGGTGGTGCACACACGAAAAGGAAATTGTTGCTCTACTGTAACAAGAAGCACCCAAAAAAAGTCAACGACGGCAGGTATGCGTCAACGCACTCGCCTATCGGTGGCAGCCGCCGCAACCACGGTGTTAGCGTCCGCGCCCTGAGCTGCACGGTTACGGGAGACGAGCACGTCGTTCCGTACCGCTTACTTGGGAGGACCGACATGCTCACCCTCGCACGCTTGCGCGCTCTGCTGGCGCGGAACACGGCTGCGGCCCCCGTCCGGTCGTTGGCCGCCCGCGCGCTGGCGCGGACGCGCATTCTCTATCCGCGTCCCAGGGTGACGCCAGCGACGGCCGCCGCGGCGCGTGCGATCGTGCAGGAGCATTTCGAGGATGCGCGGCGGGTCGAGCTGACCGGGCCTGGTACGGTGATCGTCCAGAACACCGAATATGCCTTCAACGGCAAGTACCGCAACGGCATGTATTTCTACGATGCCGAGGGAATGCTGAACCAGGACATCCATGCCGCGCTGGCCGACGAAACCATCCAGCAGCTCACCAAGTGGCGGCGCGATCGGGCGGACACGACCCTGATCTACAGCTCCGGCGCCAACGCCGCCGAGATCGCTGCCAAGACATTCGAGATTACGAACTTCACCATTTCGAGCGAAGACCCGACCTCGGTGGCGGTCAGCAGCAAGCTCACGGCCGGCGCGATCGATGCCATCGACAGGATCACGGGCAGCGTGGCCGGGTTCCCCGACATTCGCTTCAATCCCGGCACCGGCCCGATCATCATGGACTATCGCGACCTGGCGCGGAACCGGAGCATCAGGGCGTCCTACGTCTATTGCTCGGACCTCAATCCCACGACGGCGGCCCGCGCCGTCCGCGACGCCAGGGTCATGTTCCACATGTCCAACGGCTCGCCGCTGGCCATCCTCCGCAAGGATCCCAGGGCGCCGGTGCTTCCCGAATCATCGCGCGGCCTGGTCGTCGTCAGCAGCGATGCCCGCGACTTCTTGGACGAAATCCGCAGCAACGCGGTCATTCCGGGGACGACCGGCGTGCTCGAGGTGGTCGAAACGAGCCCGGTGACGGGCGTCAGCGGCGGGCTGGCCACCCTCAAAGCGAACATCGTCAAGGGCATGGAATATTTCACCGGCGCGTCGTCGCCGGCGGTAGCCGACGTCGGCGCCAGCCTGTCTCTGGACCGGCGGGTCGCCACCGCGCTCTTCGAGCTCGACGGCACGACGCCGATGGCCTTCGCCACCAAGGAGTTCGATTTCGGTGCGCTGGCCGACAGCGCCGTGGCCGCGGTCGCCGACGATGTCGCCGCCGGCAAACTCTTCACCGTCGGCATCGACCTCAAGCCGGTCGACCGCGCCGTCGTGCCGCCGGAGAAGGATCAGGTCCTGTTCGCCGGCATGGACGATACCGGGCCGTCCGGCGGTTCGGTCGATCCCGTCGATCCCGACAAGCCGGTCGATCCGCAGCCCGATCCCATCGACCCGCTGCCCGATCCCGACAAGCCGGTGGACCCGCAACCCGATCCGGCCAATCCCGACCAGCCGGTCGATCCCAACACTCCGGTCGATCCCAACCACCCGGTCGATCCGCCCATTGATCCGGACCATCCGGTCGATCCGGACCAGCCCGTCGATCCCGACCCCGAGCATCCCGTCGATCCCGAGCATCCGGTCGAGCCGCCGAGGCCGCCGATGAAATAACTCCGCTGAAATAGCTCCGTCGCGTCGACATTCAGGAGAGACATCATGGCGGCAGATGGTGGTGGGGGCCGCGGCGGTCCGACGAAAGAGATGCTGGCCACGCGCATCGTCCAGGAGAAGGGCGGTCCCGACGGCACGACGAAGATGATCTTCTCGGTCGAAGCGCCGTGCGTGCTGACCAACGACAATGTGCCGGGCGACCGCAACACGATCGTCTATGCCGACCGTCTCGAAATCCACGGCTGCATCTCGCGGCCGGGCCGCACCATTGCGGTCTACGCGCGTGAGATCGTGGGCGTCGGCGCCGATGCCGGAATCAATGTCAGCGGCACCACGCCTGCCGCACCGGCGGCCCAGCCGCCGGGCGCGCCCGGCACCACGGGTCAGGACGGCGAGGACCGGCAGGTCGGCATCACCGCCGCCACCGATGGCGGGGCCGGACAGCCCGGCAGGCCGGGCGACGGTGGCGGGCCGGGAACGTCTGCCGGGACGATCACCCTCATCGCCTACAAGTTGAGCGGAAACGCCTTGCGGCTCGTGGCCAATGGCGGTGCCGGCGGCGCCGGTCAGGCTGGCGCCGCCGGCGGCCGGGGCGGCACCGGTGGCAAGGGCGCGGACGGTTTCCGATATTCGCGGGCCTTTCCGCGCGGCGGCGGCATCTACTACACCAAGGTCCATGGCGGCAATGGCGGCCATGGCGGCAATGCCGCCAACGGCGCGGCTGGCGGTACCGGCGGCACGGGCGGCAATGGCGGCCAGATAGATTGCCGCTACGTCGCCCACGACAACGCGCCGGTTGTCTCGGCCGCCGCCGGCCCGGGCGGTGCGGGCGGCGCCGGTGGCGCGGGCGGTGCGATGGGCATGGGCGGCGCGGCAGGCGCGAGCCGCGATGGTGCGGATGGCGGCAACCTGGGCCTGGTGGGCTTCGCGGGCGTGAACGGCGCGGCTGGCGCAGGCGGCGCGAGCGGTGCGGCCGGCCGGGCAAACGCGGCCGTCGTGACCTTGGCCGACATGAGGGTCGCGGTGCATCCCATCCAGTTGGGATTGATGCTGCAACAGGCCAAGCTCGGCTACATCGCGGCCGATCCCGGCATCAAGGGCAGCTTCACCGCACCAACGGCGGCGCTGCGCTGGCTGTACGACACGACCTGCTTCTATGCCGCGGCGACGCCGCCGCAGGGCACGGGCTTCTCGGCCTCCGACATCGCACGCTTTGCCGGCATCAATGCCCAGGCGCACAGCCTGCTGTCGCTGATCAGCCACCGCCGCGATGCGTTCGGCAACAGCTTCAGTTGGGCGCCGGGCCTCTCCTATCAATATTGCGAGGAAACGCTCGGCAAGCTTGGCGCCGAGTTCGACGTCGTGGGCGCCGCGCTCGACAAGTATCTCGACCTGCAGGCGGCCCAGAAGGATCGCCAGGACGGCGCCAAGGCCGGGCTGAGCTCCTCGCGCGGCAAGCGCACCGCGATCGGCGACCGGATCGCCGACCTCGACAAGTCGATCGAGAGTGCGGCGGATGCGATCGGCACATTGATGTCAGACGTGACGGCGGCACAGCACAATCTCGTCACGGCGCTGGGCGCCGCCGCCCGAAACGTCGAGGCCACGGCCGGCTGCAAGTTGGAGTCGCTGTTCCAGGCGCTCGGCATGATCGCCATGACCGATCCTGAATCGAAGATGTTCGACAGCGTCGTCGCCACGCAGACGGCGGGCGCCCTCAACGGCTTCGTCGAGCAGGCCGAGAATGTGACGCTGGGGCCCGGGCAGGTCCGCCGGGAGTACCTGGTCGCGGAGATCGACAATCTCGGCAGCGACGTGCTGAAGCTCGACGAGGGCTTCAAGAAGTTCGGCAAGACGTCGGCGCTCGTTCCCAACGATCCCAACTGCTACAAGGTGAAGGCCACCGCGCAGCAGATCGAGCAGGAGCTGAAGCCCTACAAGGGAGTGAAAGGGGTCGACACGGCGCTGGCCGACGTCGACAAGCTCGTCGCCGCCAGCCTGGCGCTGAACGACGGCATCCTCGCCTACAATGCCTGCGTCGCGCAGAAGAGCGAACTGCTGGGGCAGGAGAAGCAGCTCGACGCCGATATCGGCGACTACGAGACGATCATCAGCAACATCACCGATTTCGATGCCGCCGGCATCACCGCGATGCTGATGCGGACCTATCACCAGATCCGCGACGACTGCATCTCGATGCTCTACATGACCAGCCGGACCCTCGGTTACTGGTCGGTCTCGCGGCCCGACATCCGCGCGCTGCTGCCGAACGGCGGCGATGTCGGGCCGACCGAGATCCACGCCGCCAATGCCGCGGTGCTGGACATGGCGTTCAAGGCCAATGCCGCTTTCCGCAAGCCCAATCAGTTCTTCAAGGATCCGGTCGGCAACAACCCGAACCCGATCGTCATCGACGACAAGGACACGCTGGCGACCTTCCAGCGGGCCGATTCGAGTGGGTCCTACACGCTCTATTACGCGCTGCCGCTGCCGACCGCCGGGAGCACCATCCGCGACAACCAGTTCGCCGGGATGCGCAACGTGCGTATCGGCGAAATCCAGGTGTATCTCGACGGCGCCAAGGCCCAGGGCGAGCTGAACATCACGGTCGGGCGCGGCGGGCGCGAGCAGATCGCCAACGCCGCGGGCGATGTCCTGACCTTCGAAACCGATCCGGTGGAAACGCGGTTCAGCTACAACCCCGCGACGATGGCGATCTCCCGTCCCGCCACCTTCGCGGTATCGGACAGCGACGTCTTCGCCACCGTCGGCCCGTTCTGCACCTGGACCTTCAAGATCGACGCCGCGCTCAACACCAAGGTCGACCTGAGCGGACTGAAAGCCGTGCGGCTCGTCTTCTTCGGCCACTGTCTCTAGCGCCGCCCGTCGGCCCCTTGCGCCGTCATCGGCCACCTTCCTACATCGCGACAACGTTCGGCAGGTACAGCATGGCAACAGAGAGTGCCGCGGATCTCAGTGCGAAGAAGGAGAAGCTGGCCACGCGCATCAGCCAGGATGTCGGCAACAGCGACGGCTCGACGACGGGCTTCATCTATTCGATCGAAGCGCCGTGCGTGATCACCAACGACGACGCGCTGGGCGACCGCAACATGACGGTCTATGCCGACCGCATCGAGATCAAAGGCATGATCCGCCGGCCGGGACGCAAGATCGCGCTCTACGCGCGCGAGATCGTGGGCGTCGATGCCGGCGCCGGCTTCGATGTCAGCGGTCCATCCGTCACCGCCACACAGAACGCGCTGCCGCCGGCGCAGCCCGGCAGCAATGGTCCGGATGGCCATCAGGATAACAAGACAGTCACGCCGGGAATTAACGGCACGAACGGCAAGGACGCCGGCGATACGGCCGCCAAGGGCGCCGACGCCGCCTCGGCGGGCTCGATCACGATCGTTGCCTATCGGCTGGGCGGCAATGCCCTGCATCTGCAGGCGAACGGCGGCAATGCCGAGGCCGGCCAGGCAGGCCAGGCCGCCGGCCATGGCGGCAATGGCGGCAACGGCACCGGCGGCTTCGTCTACGGATCGGGCGCGGGGCGCGGGGGTGTCATCTGGCACCACGTCAACGGCAGCAACGGCGGGGCGGCGGGATCGGGCGGCAAGGGCGGCAATGGCGGCGTGGGCGGCCGGGGCGGCAATGCCGGTCGCATCGTCTGCCGCTACGTCGAGCACGAGTCAGCGCCCGTGCTGGTCGCCACTCCGGGAAGCGGCGGCAAAGGCGGTGCCGCCGGCGCCGGCGGGGCGGCCGGTACGCCGGGCAACGGCGGCTCGGGCCACGACGGCACCTCCGACGGCGCCAGGGGCGCGGCCGGCACGCCCGGCGCCAACGGCACACCCGGCGCCGACGGTGCGACCGGTGCGGCGGGGACGGCCACCGCCACGGTCGCGACGCTCGCCGACATGTGGGCAACGGTGCATCCCGTGCAGGCCGGCCTGCTGCTGCAACAGGCGAGGCTGGGCTACATCTCCGCCGATCCTTCGATCAAGGGAAGCTTCACCGCGCCGGCCGCGTCGCTGCGCTGGCTGTTCGACATCACCAGCCCGTTCTCTGCCGCCAAGCCGCCGCAGGGATCGGCGTTCGGCGCCTCCGACGTCGCCCGTCTTGCCGCCATCAACACCCAGGCCCAGGCCCTGCTGACCCGGATGAGCCATCAGCGCGACGCGTTCGGCAACAGCTTCGCGTGGACGCCGTGCCTGTCCTACGACTATTGCAGCAAGACGCTGGCGGCGCTGGGCGTGCAGTTCGACGCCATCGGCGCGGCGCTCGATCAATACATCACCGAGCACGCAGAGCAGGCGCAGCGTCACGATTCGGCCACCGCCGGTCTCGGCCAGGCGCGCGCCAAGTCCACGGCGATCGCCGACCGGCTCACCGATATCGACGCGTCGATCAAGAGCAGCGCCGAGGACATCGGCCCGCTGATGGACGACGTCGAGGCGGCACGCACGACGCTCGTCAATCAGCTGCAGCACGCAAAGGACGCCATCGAGGGCAAGACCAAATGCACGTTCGATGCGCTGCTGCAGGGCGCCGGCATGGTGGCCATGATGGATCCCGAAAGCGGCATGTTCGCTGCCACCCTCGCCACGCAGACGGCGAGCGTCGCCAACAGCGTCGCCGAGCAGAACGACTATGCCTCGTTCGATACCGGCCAGGTCAACAAGCACTATATCGTCCGCCGGATCGACACGTTCGGCTCCGACGTGAAGACTCTCGCCGAAGGCTACACGCTCCTGTCCAATTCCCCGCAGCTCAAGATCGACGATCCCAACTGCTACAAGGTGAAGGTGGCGACGGACAAGATCGACAGCGCACTCAGTCCCTATACCGATCTTAAAGATGTGCAGGAGGCAATTGCCGACGTCGACAAGTTCCTGGCCGCCTGCCAGAAGCTCAACGACGGCCTCTTCCAGTACAACGCCTTCGTCATGCAGAAGAGCGAGCTGCTGGGGCAGAAGAAGCAGCTCGACGCCGATGTCGGCGACTTCGAGACGATCCTCGCCAGGCTCGCCGACGCCGACGATGCCGGCCTCATGGCGATGATGATGCGGAACTATCACCAGATGCGCGACGAGTGCATCTCGATGCTCTACATGACCAGCCGGACCTACGCCTACTGGGCGGTCAAGCGGCCCGACATCCGCGGGCTGCTGCCTTCGTCCGGCGATATCGGTCCGACCGACATCCACACCGCCATCGGCACCGTGCTGGACAATACGACCGCCGCCCACACCGAGTTCGGAAACATCGATCAGCCCTTCGACAGTCCCGACGGCCTCAATCCGAACCCGATCACCATCGACAACAAGGACGTGCTTGCGGCCTTCGCCAAGCCCGACAAGACGGGGTCCTACACGCTGTTCCATGCGCTTCCCATCCCGAAGCCCGGCGACACCAGCGACAAGAATCAGTTCTTCGGGATGCGCAACGTGCGCATCCGCGAGATCCAGGTGTATCTCGACGGGGCGACATCGACGCGCGACCTGAACATCACGGTGACGCACGGCGGACGCGAGGAGATCAGCAACGCCGCCGGCGACAGGCTGACGTTCGAGTCCACGCCGATCGACACGCAGTTCAGCTACAACCCCGGCACGATGGCGATCTCCCGCCGGTCGACCTACGCCGCGACGGACCGCGACATCTACGCGCCCGTCGGTCCGTTCTGCACCTGGACCTTCAAGGTCGACGCCGCCCTCAACGGCAAGGTCGACCTGAGCAAGCTGAAAGCCGTGCGCCTCGTCTTCTTCGGGTACAGCCTGTAAGCGCGCCGAACGCTCACCGAGGCGCGGCGTCGAGCTTGTACTGCCTCTGGAAGAAGGCCGAATGCACGCCGCCCTCGGGCGGTCGGGCGGCGATATGCTGAGTGACCTGGGCATTGGCCGACTGGTTTCCGGCGAC